>NZ_JAAGLN010000172.1 GCF_010548145.1 Streptomyces sp. SID10853 | reverse complement strand
TCACATTGAGGATCTCGTTGCAGCCCTCCAACTGCTGGAAATCCTCAAGAGTGGGATCCTGCGCCTGCAACATCGTGCCCATCGCACCATCGGCCACCACCACACGGGTGGCGAGTGCCTCACGGAGGGCGTCAGCTCGGGTCCGGCTGTCAGCGGAAGGGGTCGGCGACGAGGCCATGGAATGTACTCCCTGGGATGCGACGGCTGTCGGCTTTGCGCCTTCCGGCAGGATGGCGCACCTGGCCAGGGTAGCGGGGACGGTGCCGATCGGGGTCGGCGTCCCAGGAGGCGGACGCCCCGGTCGCCACGGGCCGGGGGGAGACGCCCGGTACCGCCCGGCCGCACTCCGCGTGACACTGGGTCGACATGGACCGATAGTGTTCAGCATTGCCGAACAGTGTGGAGGGTGGCCCAGCAATGGCGAAGAACATTCAGTCCCTGGAGCGGGCGGCTGCGATGCTGAGGCTCCTCGCGGGCGGCGAGCGGCGGCTCGGCCTGTCCGACATCGCCTCCTCCCTCGACCTGGCCAAGGGCACCGCCCACGGCATCCTGCGCACCCTCCAGCAGGAGGGTTTCGTGGAGCAGGACCCGGCGTCCGGGCGCTATCAGCTGGGGGCCGAGCTGCTGCGCCTGGGCAACAGCTATCTGGACGTCCACGAACTGCGGGCACGCGCCCTCGTCTGGACCGACGACCTGGCCCGCTCCAGCGGTGAGAGCGTCTATCTGGGCGTCCTGCACCAGCGGGGCGTACTGATCGTCCACCACGTCTTCCGCCCGGACGACAGCCGCCAGGTGCTGGAGGTCGGGGCCATGCAGCCGCTGCACTCCAGCGCGCTGGGCAAGGTGCTCTCGGCGTACGACCCGGTGGCGCACAGCGAGGCGCTGGAGACCGAGCGGGAGAGTTTCACGCCCCGCACGGTCAGCGGCCTGGAGCAGTTCGAGACCGTACTGAATCTCACCAGGGCGCGCGGCTGGGGCTCCGACATCGAGGAGACCTGGGAGGGCGTGGCGTCGGTGGCCGCCCCCATCCACGACCGGCGCAGGATGCCGCTGGGTGCGATCGCCGTGACCGGCGCGGTCGAGCGGGTCTGCGTGGACGGGGAGCTGCGCCCCGAGCTGGTGGCTGCGGTACGCGACTGCGCCCGCTCCGTCTCCCGTGATCTGGGCGCCGGCCGCTTCTGAGGCGCTTCGGCGGCCCCGCCCACGGAGCCGCCCCGAGGTCGCGGCGGGAACCCCGACCGAGTTTCACGTCACAGCCTCTTGACCTTTACCGACCGCAGGACAAAACTGCCGTTCATCGGTCGGCATTGTCGAACACTTAACGGAAATACGCGTTAAGGTGTGACAGTGCCAAAGGGCCGGCAACGCCCTCACCTGAGGGCGCGGACGACCGGAGGAAACCGGTGTCCGGCTTCCCCTGGACGAAGGACAAAGGAGTCGCGGGTGTCCAGCTCCGACATCTTCATCGGCGAGACCATCGGGACCGCCGTACTCGTACTGCTCGGCGCCGGTGTGTGCGCCGCCGTAACCCTCAAGCGCTCCAAGGCCAAGGACGCGGGCTGGCTGGCCGTCACGTTCGGCTGGGGCTTCGCCGTACTGACCGCCGCCTACATCTCCACCGGCGTGTCGGGCGCGCACCTGAACCCGGCGGTGACCATAGGGCTGGCCGTCAAGGGCGACACCCCGTGGAGCGACGTACCGCTGTATCTCGGCTCGCAGCTGCTCGGCGCCATGATCGGCGCTGCGCTCGTCTGGGTCGCGTACTACGGTCATTTCCAGGCCCACCTCAAGGACCCGGAGATCGTGGCACTGGACAAGAGCCCCGCGAAGAACGAGCCAGGCCCCGGCCCGGTGGGCGGTGTCTTCTTCACCGCGCCCGAAATCCGCAACGTCGCGCAGAACCTGGCCACCGAGATCATCGGCACCCTGGTCCTGGTCCTGGCGATCCTGACCCAGGGGCTGAGCGCCGACGGCAAGGGCCTGAGCATCCTCGGCGCGCTGATCACCTCGCTGGTCGTCGTCTCCATCGGGCTGTCGCTCGGCGGTCCGACCGGGTACGCCATCAACCCGGTCCGCGACCTCGGCCCCCGTATCGTCCACTCCCTGCTGCGCCTCCCCCACAAGGGCAGCTCGGACTGGAGCTACGCGTGGATACCGGTGGCGGGCCCGCTCATAGGCGGCGCTCTCGCAGGCGGTCTGTACAACCTCGCCTTCGCGTGAGCCACCCGGCATCCGGACACCCGGCAACGACGACAACCCTTCAGACCTTCGGAGCACACCGTGACCACTGACGCTCACACCACCGGGCCGTTCATCGCGGCCATCGACCAGGGCACCACCTCCAGCCGCTGCATCGTCTTCGACCGGGACGGCCGGATCGTCTCGGTCGACCAGAAGGAACACGAGCAGATCTTCCCCAAGCCGGGCTGGGTCGAGCACGACGCCGCCGAGATCTGGACCAACGTCCAGGAAGTCGTGGCGAGCGCCGTCCGCAAGGCCGGCATCACATCGGACGACGTCAAGGCCATCGGCATCACCAATCAGCGCGAGACCACGCTGATGTGGGACAAGAACACCGGTGAGCCCGTCCACAACGCCATCGTCTGGCAGGACACCCGCACCGACGCGCTCTGTCGCGAGCTCGGCCGCAACGTCGGCCAGGACCGGTTCCGCCGCGAGACCGGCCTGCCGCTGGCGTCGTACTTCGCCGGGCCGAAGATCCGCTGGCTGCTGGACAACGTCGAGGGCCTGCGCGAGCGCGCCGAGGCCGGCGACATCCTCTTCGGCACCATGGACTCCTGGGTCATCTGGAACCTCACGGGCGGGGTGAACGGCGGCGTCCACGTCACGGACGTCACCAACGCCTCCCGCACCCTGCTGATGAACCTGCACAGGATGGAGTGGGACCCGAAGATCCTCGCCTCCATCGGCATCCCGGCGGCCGTGCTGCCGGAGATCCGTTCCTCCTCCGAGGTGTACGGCACGACCAGCGAGGGCGTGCTGGCCGGCGTCCCCGTCGCCTCCGCGCTCGGTGACCAGCAGGCGGCGCTGTTCGGCCAGACCTGCTTCTCCGAGGGCGAGGCCAAGTCGACGTACGGCACCGGCACCTTCATGCTGATGAACACCGGTGACACGCCCGTCAACTCGTACAACGGCCTGCTGACCACCGTCGGCTACCAGATCGGCGACCAGAAGCCGGTGTACGCCCTCGAGGGGTCGATCGCCGTCACCGGTTCGCTCGTCCAGTGGCTGCGTGACCAGATGGGCATGATCAACAGTGCCGCCGAGGTCGAGACCCTGGCCTCGTCGGTCGACGACAACGGCGGCGCGTACTTCGTACCGGCCTTCTCCGGTCTGTTCGCCCCGTACTGGCGTCCCGACGCGCGCGGTGTGATCGCCGGTCTGACCCGCTACGTCACCAAGGCGCACATCGCCCGTGCCGTGCTCGAGGCCACGGCCTGGCAGACGCGTGAGATCAGCGACGCCATGACCAAGGACTCCGGCGTCGAGCTGACCGCGCTCAAGGTCGACGGCGGTATGACCTCCAACAACCTGCTGATGCAGACCCTCTCCGACTTCCTGGACGCACCCGTGGTGCGCCCGATGGTGGCCGAGACGACCTGCCTCGGCGCTGCCTACGCCGCCGGTCTCGCCGTCGGCTTCTGGCCGGACACCGACACCCTGCGTGCCAACTGGCGCAGGGCCGCCGAGTGGACACCCCGGATGGACGCGGCCGTCCGTGACCGCGAGTACAAGAACTGGCTCAAGGCCGTACAGCGGACCATGGGCTGGCTCGAAGACGAGGAGTAACCAATATGACCACCCTGCAGAGCGTCCCGGCCCTCGGGACGCACCCGGCCTCCGGCTCCCTTCCGAGCCGCGCCGAGACTCGGGAGCAGCTTTCCAAGGCGACGTACGACCTCCTGGTGATCGGCGGCGGAATCCTGGGCATCTCGACCGCCTGGCACGCCGCGCAGTCCGGGCTGCGGGTGGCCCTGGTGGACGCCGGCGACTTCGCCGGCGCCACCTCGTCCGCGTCCTCCAAGCTCCTGCACGGCGGCCTCCGCTACCTCCAGACGGGGGCTGTGAAGCTGGTCGCCGAGAACCACTTCGAGCGCCGCGCCGTCTCCCGTGACGTGGCCCCGCACCTGGCGAACCCGCTGACGTTCTATCTGCCGGTGTACAAGGGCGGCCCGCACGGCGCGGCCAAGCTCGGTGCGGGCGTCTTCGCCTACTCCGCGCTCTCCGCCTTCGGCGACGGCGTCGGCCATGTCATCTCCCCGGCGAAGGCGCAGCGCGATGTGCCCGAGCTGCGGACCGACAACCTCAAGGCCGTCGCGGTCTACGGCGACGACCAGATGAACGACTCCCGGATGGCCCTGATGACGGTGCGCGCCGCCGTCGAGTCCGGTGCCACCGTGCTCAACCACGCCGAGGTGACCGGGCTGCGCTTCACCCGGGGCCGGGTGACCGGTGCGGAGCTCAAGGACCGTCTCGACGGCAGCGAGTTCGGCGTCAGTGCCCGGCTCGTGCTGAACGCCACCGGTCCCTGGGTCGACCACCTGCGCAAGCTGGAGGACCCGAACGCGGCGCCCTCCATCCGGCTCTCCAAGGGCGCGCACCTGGTGCTCAGGCGGACCGCCCCGTGGCGTGCCGCGCTGGCGACGCCGATCGACAAGTACCGCATCACGTTCGCCCTGCCGTGGGAGGACCAGCTGCTGCTCGGTACGACCGACGAGGAGTACGAGGGCGACCCGGCCGATGTGTCGGTCACCGAGAAGGACATCGCCCAGATCCTGGACGAGGCCGCCTTCTCCGTACGGGACCAGCAGCTCTCGCGTGATCTGATCACGTACTCCTTCGCCGGGCTCCGGGTGCTGCCCGGCGGCCCCGGCGACACGTCGAAGGCCAAGCGCGAGACGGTCGTCACCGAGGGAAGCGGCGGGATGCTGTCGGTGGCGGGCGGCAAGTGGACGACCTTCCGGCACATCGGCCGTACGGTCATGAACAAGCTGGCCGCGCTGCCCGGCCACCCGCTCGGCGACGACATGGAGCCGATCTCGCACCTGCCGAAGAAGCAGCCGCTGCCCGGCATAGCCAACCCGCACGCGGTCGCGCACCGGCTGCTTGTGGACGGCGGGACGCAGGGGCCCGGCATGGGGGCGGACACCGCCCGCCACCTGGCCACCCACTACGGTTCGCTCTCCTTCGACATCGCGCGGCTCGCGAACGAGGACCCGGCGCTGGCCGAACGCGTCCACCCGGACGCCCCGGAGATCTGGGCGCAGGTCGTCTACGCGCGCGACCACGAGTGGGCCGAGACGGCCGACGACGTGCTGCGCCGCCGTACGACGCTGACCATCCGGGGCCTGGCCACGGACGACGTCCGGGCGAAGGTCGAGGACGTACTCGGCAAGAAGTAGCCGCACAGCGGTGAGTGAGGGGCGGTCCCGCGGGGCCGCCCCTCATTCGTGCCACACGGCTGCCACAGTGCCGCAATGTCCGGCGCCCAGAGTTGGACCATGAAGTTTCAAGTGCTCTCCCTCATCAGCCACGCCCCGCACCCGCTGACCGGTGAACTTCCCTCCGCCGCCGACCGGTTGGCGGAGGTCGTCGACACCGGCGTGGCGGCCGAGCGGCTCGGGTTCGACGGGTACGCGGTCGGCGAGCGGCACGCGGGCCCCTTCCTGTCGTCGAGTCCGACGGTGGTGCTGGGCGCGATCGCGGCGCGTACCTCGACGATCAGGCTGCTGACCGGCGTCACGGTCGTGGCGATCCTCGACCCGGTCCGGGTCGCCGAGGACTACGCGACCCTCGACCAGCTGTCGCGCGGCCGTGTCGAGCTGGTCATCGGCAAGGGCGCGGAGGCCGGTCACTTCGGCCTCTTCGGGCTCGACGAGGAGCGGCAGTGGGATCTGCAGCGGGAGAAGTACGAGCTGCTGCGCCGGCTGTGGAGTGAGGAGGAGGTCGACTGGGAGGGGGAGTTCAGGCCCGCCCTGCACGGGGTGACGACCCTCCCGCGCCCTTACCGTGGCCTCCCGCGCATTTGGCACGGCTCAGCGACCAGCCTCAACTCCCCCGAGCTGGCGGCCCGCCACGGTGACCCGCTCTTCACGGCCAACGCCATCCAGCCGCGCGAGGCGTACGCGGAGCTGATCGCCCACTACCGGGAGAAGTTCGCCGAGTACGGTCACGATCCGGCGCGGGCCCATGTGGCCGCCGGGTCGGGCGGTCTGCTGATCGCGGACAGCTCGCAGCAGGCGGTGGAGCGCTTCAGGGAGCTGTACGAGGCGAAGGTGGCGCAGAGCTTCAAGCCACAGCTGGCGGGCCGGGCCGGATACAACACCCCTTTCCGCACCATCGAGGACGCCATGGGGAGCGGACCGCAGCTCATCGGGTCCCCGCAGCAGATCATCGACAAGATCCTCGGATACCACGAGGTCTACCGGCACGATCTCCAGTCCATCAGCGTCGACGGGTTCGGGCTCGCCCGCGGGGAACAGCTGGAGACCCTGCAGCGGTTCGCGGAGGAGATCGCCCCTGTGGTGCGCAAGGAGGCGCCGTCGGACCTCTGGGAGTGAGGCCGCCCCGGCCGGAGGGGGCTCAGGGCGAGACCTCCTCCAGGCGCCGCCCCGCGGTCTCCTCGGCGCCGAGCACCGCGACGGCGGCCCCGGCCAGTGCCACCGCTCCCAGCACCACGAACACCGGGGAGACATGTCCTCCGGCGTACACCATGCCGACGACGACGGGGCCGAGGATCACCCCGAGCCGGTTCATCGCTCCGCCCATGCTGCTGCCGAGGGCGCGCATCCGGGTCGGGAAGAGTTCCGGTGTGTAGAGGTAGAGGCAGATGTTGGAGCCGAAGAAGAAGACCGCGGCGAGCGAGGTCCACACCAGCACCTGGGCCGGTGTCCTGGCGCCGAGGTACGCGAGGACGAAGAGCATCACGGCGGCCCCGGAGAGGCAGACGGTGATGACGCGCCTGCGACCGGCGCTGTCCACGGTGAGTGCGGCGGCCAGACAGCCGGCGAGCCCCGCACAGGCGGTCACGGTCGAGTAGAGGAGCGCGTCGGAGAGCGAGAGGCCGTAGCGGTTCTGGTAGATCGTCGGCAGCCAGGAGGTGATGCCGTAGTTGACGAAGTAGCCGGTGAACCAGAGGGCGCCGATCACCAGGGTGCGGCGGCGGTAGCGGCCGGTGAACAGCCCGCGCAGACCGCTCGCCCCGGCTTCCGGGACCGCGTCCGGGGCCGCTCCGGATGCCGTGCCCGCCGCGTCCGCGGGCAGGTCGGTCACGGGTGGCAGCGGCCGGCCGGTGGCACGCTGGACCTCGGTCTCGATCCTGGTCATCACATCGGCCGCCTCCTGGACCCGGCCGTGTTCGGCGAGCCAGCGCGGCGACTCGGGTACGGCACGCTGCACCAGGACGCACAGCACGCCGGGCACAGCGGCCAGCACATACATCCAGCGCCAGCCGAGCAGCGGCACCACCCAGGCGGCGACCAGCGCGCCCACGGTGAGTCCGGCCGGGAAGACCAGCTCGTAGAGCAGCACGAACCGCCCGCGCCGGTGGCTGCGGGTGATCTCCGCGATGAAGGTGGCGGCCACCGGGACCTCGCCGCCGATGGCCAGCCCCTGGACGAAGCGCACCGCCATGAAGGAGCCGGAGGACTGGGTCGCGGCCAGGGCGAGGTTGGCGACGCTGGAGACGGCCACGCACAGGGCGATGACCTTGACCCGGCCGATCCGGTCGGCGAGCCGGCCGGAGAGCACCGCGCCGATCAGCATCCCGACCGAGCCGACGGTGAGCAGCCAGGTGGACGCGGAGTCGGTGAGGTGCCACTCCTGGCGCAGCTGGGGCATCGCGTACGCGATCAGGAGCTGGTCGAACGCCTCGAAGAAGGTGACGGCGCCCACGATGAGCCGGACGGTGACATGCCAGCGGCTCATCGGGAGCCGTTCGAAACGGGCGGCGACAGCCGCCCGGACCGCTCGGTCCGCTGAAGCGTCGATCGTCATATGCAGGGTCCTCCGACTCCACGGCTGAGGGGCGAGGGCGAGGCGAGAAGAACGCGGTGTCCCACGGGGGTTGTCCGCAGCCCGGGTTACGAAGCGCGTTAGGCCAAAGTTTCTTAGCGCTTAAGTTGTATCGCTTGCGCACCGGACGGCGTCAAGGGTCTGCACAGGTAAATCACCAAACAATTGGGGGTTGCGCCGAGATATCTAAGCCCTTAGATTTCTAGCCCTCAGCCACATCGGCTCCCACCCAACCCCGTTCAGCCAGGAGGCTCCCGTATGCCCCGGTCCCCTGCTGCCGAAGTACCCGACGAAGCGCTGGTCGCCGGAGTGTGGCGCCGCGGCGCCGGTGCCCCGGCCGAGACCGTCGATCCGGCCACCGGCCGGGTGCTCGCCACCGTGCACGCCGTGACCGTGGCGGAGGTCGACAAGGCCGCCGAAGGCGCGGCCCGCGCCGCCGCCGACCCGGTCTGGCGCGCACTGCTCCCCCATCAGCGCGCCCGGCTGCTGCACCGGATCGCCGAACTCACCGAGGACGCCGCCGGGCACCTCGCCGCGCTCCAGACCGCCGACACCGGCAAGGCACTCACCGAGACCCGTGCCCTGGTGGCCAGCGCGGCCGGAACCTTCCGGTACACGGCCGCCGCGCTGGAGACCGCCGAGGAGGCGGTCACCCCGGCGCGCGGCGACTACCTCACGATGAGCACCTATGAACCGATCGGCGTCGTCGGCGCGATCAACCCCTGGAACTCCCCGGTGGCCAGCGACGCGCAGAAGCTCGCGCCCGCACTCGCCGGCGGCAACGCGGTCCTGCTGAAGCCCGCCGAGTGGACCCCGCTGGTCTCACTCGCGCTGGGCCGTCTGATCACCCGCGCGCTGGACGAACTCTCGCTGCCCGCCGGGCTGCTGTCGGTGCTCCCCGGGCGCGGCAGTGTCGTGGGCGACGCCATCGTGCGCCATCCCCGCACCGGGAAGGTCAGCTTCACCGGCGGTACGGACACCGGCCGGACGATCGCGCACGCCGCCGCAGAGAAGATCATGCCCGTCTCGCTGGAGCTCGGCGGCAAGTCGCCGACGATCGTGCTCGCCGACGCCGACATCGAACAGGCCCTGGCCGGTGTCATGTTCGGCGTCTTCTCCTCCAGCGGACAGTCCTGCATCGCCGGTTCGCGGCTCTTCGTGGCGCGGGACATCTACGACTCCTTCGTCGGGGAACTCGTCGAGCGCACCCGGAAGCTGCGGGTCGGCCCCGGCACCGCACCGGACACCCAGGTCGGCCCGCTGGTGCACCACAGGCACCGGGACTCGGTGGCGGCCCGGGTCGATCTCGCCCGCGCGGAAGGGGCCCGGGTGCTCTGCGGCGGCTCCGCACCGCAGGGCGACGCGTACCGGGACGGCGCCTACTATCTGCCGACCGTGCTCGACGGCCTGGACAACTCCTCGCGCACCTGCCAGGAGGAGATCTTCGGGCCGGTGCTCGCCGCGCTGCCCTTCGACGACGAGGACGACCTCGTCCGGCGGGCCAACGCCTCGGTGTACGGGCTGGCCTGCGGCATCTGGACCCGTGACCACCGGGCCGCCTGGCGGATCGCCCGCCGGGTCGACGCGGGCACCGTCTGGATCAACACGTACAAGCAGTTCAGCATCGCCACCCCCTTCGGCGGCCTCAAGGACAGCGGTCTCGGGCGGGAGAAGAGCCGCGACGGCATCCGCGCCTACCAGCGCCAGAAGTCCCTGTACTGGGGCACTTCGGACACCCCGCTCCCCTGGGCCGCCCTGTAGACCACCCGCCCGGTGGGCCGCCACTCGGCGGGCCACCGCCCCGTAACCACCGCCCGTTGGGCCGCCGCCGCACAGGCCCTGTCCGCGAAGCCGCTCCTGGATCAGTCCGTCTGGAGACAGTCATGCCCCAACCCCCCATCGCCCGGCTGCGGTCGCTGCGCAGCGTCGAGCTGTTCACCCCCGCCTTCACCGAGACCGCCGACTTCTACCAGGAGGTCTGGGGCCTGGAGACCGTGGAGTCGGGCCCCGCCGCACGCTGGCTGCGCGGCACCGGCGCCGAGCACCACGTCCTGCAGCTCACCCGCGCCGACCGCACCGGCCTCGGCCGCCTCGCCTTCGCGGTGGCGACACCGGCCGATGTCGACGAGGCCGCCCGGCGGCTGCTCGCCCGCGGGATCACGCCGGCCGCCGGGCCGGGGCCGCTCGACCAGGTGGGCGGCGGCTACGGACTGCGCTTCACCGACCCCGAGCAGCGGCTGATCGAGATCAGCGCCGAGGTCGACGCGGTCGCACCGCGCGGCCGGGACGGCTCGGTGCCGGTGGGTGTCACCCACACCGTGCTCAACACCGCCGACATCGACGCGTCCGTCGCCTTCTACCGCGACGTGCTCGGCCTGCGGGTCTCCGACTGGTCCGAGCACCAGATGGCGTTCCTGCGGTGCAACGCCGACCACCACTGCATCGCCTTCAACCAGGCCGAGTGGGCGTCGCTGAACCACGTGGCGTACGAGATGAGTTCGGTCGACCACTTCATGCGCGGGCTCGGGCGCCTGCGCCACCACGGCATCGTCCCGCAGTGGGGCCCCGGCCGGCACGGTCCGGGCAACAACACCTTCTCGTACTTCACCGACCCGGCCGGGCTGGTCTGCGAGTACACGTCGGACGTCGCGCAGATCGTCGAGGACACCTGGATCGCCCGGGTCTGGCGGCGTACCCCCGAGCTGTCCGACCTCTGGGGGACGGCGGGCCCGCCGTCGGCGGAGATCCGCAGCCGCATGGCCGGCACTCCGGACCCCGGCCCGCTCACCGGCACGGCGGCAACTCACCACGACACAGCGGAGGTTCCGGCATGACCCGCAGCGTAGGACTCGTCGGCTGGGGCGCCATCGGCCGCACCGTGGGCACCGCACTCGCCGCCGGCGCAGTCGAAGGGGCCGAGCTGACCTGTGTGGTCGACAACCGCGCGATCGGCGACGCGCCCGCCCCGCAGCTGACCTTCGACGAGGCCCTGGAGCGCTGCGATCTGATCGTGGAGGCCGCGGGCCAGGGTGTCGTACGGGAGTGGGCCGAGCGCATCCTGCGGTCCGGGACCGATCTGCTGATCGCGTCCGCCGGGGCGCTCACCGACGAGGAGCTGACGAAACGGCTGCTGGCCGCGGGTCCCGGCCGGGTCTACTTCACGGCGGGCGCCGTCGGCGGACTCGATCTGCTCCAGGCGGCCCGTGGTCTCGGTCCCCTCCACGAGGTGCGGCTGACCACCACCAAGCTTCCTTCGACGCTGGAACAGCCCTGGATGGACGAGGAGCTGCTGACCCGGATGCGGACGGCGACCGGTCCTGTCGAGGTCATGTCGGGCACCGCACGCGACATCCCGGTGAAGTTCCCCAAGTCGACCAATGTGGCCGCTTCGGTGGCCCTCGCCGTGGGCGACATGGACGCGGTACAGGTGAGGGTCATCGCCGACCCGGGCGCCGACCGCACCCGTCATCTGATCGAGGCCCAGGGCCCGTCGGGCGCGTACCGCTTCGAGGTCGCGCACCTGCCCGACCCGGACAACCCCGCCACCAGCCGGATCGTGCCGTACGCGGTGCTGCGCAGTATCGCGGCCCTCGCCGGGCGGTCGGGGCAGATCCTGTGACGGCCGCACCGGTGGCAGGGCCGCGGGTGACGGAGGCCGGGACCGAGGGGCCGCTGCTGCTCTGTCTGCACGGCATCGGCTCGTCGTCCGCCGCCTTCGCCCCGCAGCTCGCCGAACTCTCCGCGTATGTGCGGGTGGTGGCCTGGGACGCTCCCGGCTACGCGGAGTCGCCCGACCCGCCCGGCCCGCTGACGCTCGACGGCTACGCGGACGCGGCAGCGGCGCTCATCGAGGAGCGCGGCGGCAGCGCCCATGTGCTGGGCGTCTCCTGGGGCGGGGTCATCGCACTGCGGCTGGCCGCCCGCCACCCAGGACTCGTCGCCTCACTCGTCGTCGCCGACTCCAGCGCGGGGTCGGGCACCGATCCCGCGAAGGCGGCCGCGATGCGCGGACGGGCGGCCGAGCTGGCGGATGCCGGGCCGCGCGCCTTCGCCGAGCAGCGCGGACCGCGGCTCGTCTCCCCTGCGGCGCCCCCGGACCTGGTGCGCCGGGTCGTCGACACCATGGCCGCCGCCGTACGGCTGCCCGGTTACGGCTACGCGGCCGAGGCGATGGCCGCGGCCGACCTCCGTACCGAACTCGCCGGGATCACCGCACCCGCCCTGGTCATCTGCGGCGACCAGGACCGTGTCACCGGCCCCGACGCGAGCCAGCTCATCGCCGGCTCCCTCCACAAGTCCGCCTACGTGATCGTCAAGAACGCCGGTCACCTGGCCAACCAGGAGCAGCCCGGGGCCTTCAACGCCTGGGTCCTCTCCCACCTCCGTATCACCGCGCGGATCCCCGAGTGACCCGCCCGAGCAGCACCCCCACCGAGAAGGAGCACCCCATGCCCGTCACCACCACCGCGTACGACAACGGCGGCGACCTCGCCGGCTACACGGACTCGCTGATCGCCACCAAGGACTCCCGGGAGCCCGACTGGGACACGCTGGCCTTCCAGGCCAAGGCCGGTGAGCAGTACCGCCGGGCGCAGATCCGCTACGTCGGCTCCGGCGCCACCGGCAACCACGACGGCGACAACAGGATCCTGCCGTCCGGCGGCTTCACCTTCTCCAACATGCTGCTGCCGCCCGGCGCCGAGGGCCCCGAGCACACCCACCACGACGTCGAGGAGGCGTTCTTCGTCCTGGAGGGCAAGGTCCGCGTCGGAATCCACCGCGGCGACAACGAGTCGGAGTACCGCACGCTCGGCTACCGCGACATGATCGTGGTCCCGGCGGGTGTGGCGCGTTCGCTGAAGAACGAGGGCGACACCGACGCGCTGTTCTGCGTCGTCATCGGCACACAGAAGCCGCAGGTCCCGACCTACCCCGAGCACTCGCCGATGCACGGCGTGACGCGCGACTGATGCGCACCGTCGTCATCACCGGCGCGGGCCGTGGCCTGGGACTGGCCATGGCCCGCCGGGCGGGGCAGGACGGCTTCCGCACCGTGCTCGCCGAACTCGACCCGGAACGCGGGGATCCGGCGGCCAGGACACTGCGCGACGAGGGGCTCGACGCCCACTTCGTGCAGTGCGACGTGGCGGACCCCGCATCGGTCGACGCCCTCGCCTCGGCGGTCGCCGCACTGGGCCCGCTGCACGGGCTCGTCAACAACGCGGCGCTCGCCAACGGGGTGGGCGGCAAGGAGTTCCAGGACATCACCGTCGCGGAGTGGGACCGGCTGATGGCCGTCAACGCCCGCTCCCCCTGGCTGGTCTCCCGTGCGCTGCTGCCCCAGCTCCTCGCGCACGGCGACGGCGGGCGCATCGTCCATCTCGCGTCCGACGCGGCGCTGTACGGCTCGGTGCGGCTCGCCCACTACGTCACCTCCAAGGGCGCGGTGATCGCGCTCACCCGGGCGATGGCCCGGGAGCTCGGCGACCGGGGCATCACCGTGAACGCGGTGGCGCCCGGCATCACCGAGGGCGAGGCCACCGATTCCGTCCCCGCCGAGCGCCATGAGCTGTACCGCGCCAACCGGGCCATCTCGCGCCCGCAGCGCCCCGACGACCTGCTGGGGCTCGTCTCGTTCCTGCTGGGCGCCGAGTCCCGCTATCTCACCGGACAGGTGATCGCCGTCAACGGCGGCTTCACCATGAACTGACCCTCGGAGCAACTGATATGGATCTGGGCCTCGCCGACCGCACCGTACTGGTCACCGGCGGCAGCTCGGGCGTCGGCCTGGCCACGGTCCGCGCCCTGCTCGACGAAGGCGCCAACGTCGCCACCTGCGGCCGCGACGCGGACCGGCTGGCCGCGGCGGCCGCGGGTCTCGGCGCGGGCGCCGACCGGCTGCTCACCGGAGTGTGCGACGTCCGGGACGCCGAGGCGGTCCGCCGCTTCACCGAGCGGACCGCGGAGCACTTCGGCGCACTGGACGGGCTCGTGAACAACGCCGGCCAGTCCCGGATGAAGAACCTCGCCGAGAGCACCGCGGACGACTGGCGGGACGAACTGGAGCTGAAGTTCGCCGGCGTACTCAACCCGCTCCAGGCGGGGCTCGCCCTGCTGCGGGCCTCGCCGGCCGCATCCGTCGTCAACATCAACGCCGTACTCGCCAAGCAGCCCGAACCCCGGCTCATCACCACCAGCGCGGCCCGCGCCGGGATCCTCAACCTCTCCAAGTCCCTCTCGCAGGAGCTGGCCCCGGACGGCATCCGGGTCAACTCGGTCTGCCTGGGGCTGGTCGACACCGGGCAGTGGACCCGCCGCCACGCGGCGTCCGGCACCTCGCAGCCGTACGAGCAGTGGCAGGCGGAGCTGGCCGCCGACCGCGGTGTCTCGCTCGGCCGGCTGGGCCGCGCCGACGAGGTCGCCTACGCGGTCATCGCCCTGCTCTCGCCTCGCGCCTCGTACATCACCGGCACCGCCATCGACGTCTGCGGCGGCGTCGGCCGCTCCATCCTCTGAGGAGACCACCATGCGATACACCACCGGGGGCGATCTCCTCGTCGCCGTCCTGCGCGAACTCGGTATCGACACCGTCTTCGGCATCGTGAGCGTGCACAATCTGCCGCTGGTCGAGGCCGTCGACCGGGACCTCCGCTTCGTACCCGTACGGCACGAGGCCACCGCCGTCAGCGCGGCCGACGCCTACGGCAGGGCCCGCGGCTCGATCGGCTGCGCCCTCACCTCCACCGGCACCGGCGCGGGCAACGCGGCCGGCTCGCTCATCGAGTCACTCAGCGCCGGCACGGCGGTCCTGCACGTCACCGGCCAGATCGACAGCGCCTATCTGGGCGGCGGGCGCGGCTTCATCCACGAGACCAAGGACCAGCTCGCGATGTTGCGCGCGGTCTCCGCGTACGCCGCGACGGTCACATCGGCCGACGACGCGGGCCGGCTGCTGCGCGAGGCGGCCCTGGCCGCGCTCACCGCCCCCGGCGGGCCCGGCAGCGTCGAGTGGCCGGTGGATCTGCAGTACGCGGCGCAGACCG
>NZ_JAAGLN010000171.1 GCF_010548145.1 Streptomyces sp. SID10853 | reverse complement strand
CTCGGCCGGCCCCGCCACCACCGGCAGGCCGCAGGCGTCGGCGGTCAGCTGGCACAGCAGGGCGTTGCGGGCTCCGCCTCCGACGATGTGCACGGTGTCGACCGGGTGGCCGGCGAGCCGTACGGCGGCGTCGATCGTGCGGCGGTGCGCGAGTGCGAGCGAGTCGAGGATGCAGCGCACGGTCTCGGCGTGGGTGCGCGGGCCGGGCTGCCCGGTGGCCCGGCAGGCGGCCGTGATCCGCTCGGGCATCCGGCCGGGTGCGAGGAACGCGACGTCCCCCGCGTCGACGACCGATCTCAGCGGCGGGGCGTCGCCCGCGTCCCTGAGCAGCGGGGCCAGCTGCGGACTGCCCCAGGCGCGCAGGCACTCCTGGAGCAGCCACAGACCCATGATGTTGCGCAGATAGCGGACCGTGCCGTCGATGCCGAGTTCATTGGTGAAGTTGGCGGCGCGGCTCGCCTCGCTCAGGACGGGTGCGTCCAGCTCCAGGCCGGCGAGCGACCAGGTGCCGGTGCAGATGTACGCGAAGCGCCCGGCCGTGGCGGGCACCGCGGCCACGGCGGACGCGGTGTCGTGCGAGCCGACCGCGGTCACCGGAACCGGCCCGGTCAGACCGGTCTCCTCCAGGACGTGCGGCAGCAGCTCCCCCGCCGGGTCGCCGGGCCTGCGCAGTGGGGCGAACATCCCGAGGTCGATGCCGAGCCGCTCGGCGACGCCGTACGCCCAGTCACCGGTACGCGGGTCGATGAGCTGTGTGGTGGAGGCGTTGGTGAGTTCGGTGCCGGGCCTGCCGGTCAGCCAGTACGTCAGCAGGTCGGGGACGAGCAACACCCGCTCGGCCGATGCCAGTTGACGGCTCCCCTGGGCGGCCACGAGCTGGTAGAGCGTATTGAAGGGGGCGTGCTGCAGCCCGGTCGCCGCGTACAGCTCCGCGGCCGGCACCGTCCGCCACACCTGCTCCGCGACGCCGTCCGTACGGCTGTCGCGGTAGTGCACCGGGTTGCCGAGCAGTGCGCCGTCCGCGTCGAGCAGGCCGTAGTCGACCGCCCAGCTGTCGATGCCGACGGACGTGACCTGCCCCGCGGCCCGCAGCCCGTCGAGCACCCCCGCGTACAGGGACAGCACGTCCCAGTGCAGGGTGTCACCGGTCCGTACGGGGCGGTTGGGGAAGCGGTGGGCCTCGGTCAGGTCCAGTACGTCCGGCCCCGCCCTGACGGTCATGACGCGCCCGCTGGAGGCGCCGAGGTCGACGGCGGCGAAGGTCAGGGAGTCGGTGGGTGGCACGGGGGGTCCTCGCGGGCGGGATGGTCGGGGGGGGGCGGCGGGCGCGGCGTGGCGGGCGCGCGGTGCGGTGGTGCGGCGTCTTGTTGTGCGGCGTGGTGCGGTTGCCGTGCGCGTCCGCCGTGGCAGGGGCGGGCCGCGTTCAGCGCAGGAAGGCCGCCGCGACGCCCGCGTCCACCGGGATGTGCAGCCCGGTGGTGTGCGTCAGATCCCCGCCCGTGAGCGCGAACACCGCGTTCGCCACATGCCCGGGGAGCACCTCACGCTTGAGGAGGGTGCGCTGGGCGTAGAACTCGCCGAGCTTCTCCTCCTCGATCCCGTACGTCGCCGCGCGCTGCGCGCCCCAGCCGCCGGCGAAGATCCCCGAGCCGCGTACGACGCCGTCCGGGTTCACACCGTTCACCCGGATCCCGTGCTCGCCCAGTTCCGCCGCGAGCAGCCGTACCTGGTGGGCCTGGTCGGCCTTCGTCGCCGAGTACGCGATGTTGTTCGGGCCTGCGAACACCGCGTTCTTGGAGGTGATGTAGACGATGTCGCCGCCGAGGGACTGCGCCGTCATCACCCGGGCCGCCTCACGTGAGACGAGGAACGAGCCGCGCGCCATGATGTCGTGCTGGATGTCCCAGTCGCGCGCCGTCGTCTCCAGCAGGGGCTTGGAGATGGAGATGCCCGCGTTGTTGACCACCAGGTCGACGCCGCCGAACGCCAGCGTCGCGGCCCTGAAGGCGTCGGCGATCTGCTCCTCGGACGTCACGTCGACGGTCACCGCCACGGCCTTGTCGGGGCCGCCCAGTTCATCGGCCACGGCAGCGGCGCTGTCACCGTTCAGATCCGCGACCACCACACAGGCGCCCTCCGCCACCAGCCGGTGCGCCACGGCCTTGCCGATCCCGCTGCCCGCGCCCGTCACCAGGGCCACCCGGGTCGCGAGCGGCTTGGGCTCCGGCATCCGCCGGAGCTTCGCCTCTTCCAGCTCCCAGTACTCGATGCGGAACTTCTCGGACTCCTCGATCGGCGCATACGTCGAAACGGCCTCGGCTCCGCGCATCACATTGATCGCGTTGACGTAGAACTCGCCCGCCACCCGCGCGGTCTGCTTGTCCTTGCCGAAGGAGAACATGCCGATACCGGGGACGAGCACGATCGCGGGGTCCGCGCCCCGCATGGCCGGTGAGCCGGGCTCGGCGTGCCGGGCGTAGTAGGCGGCGTACTCCTCGCGGTACGCGGCGTGCAGTTCCCTGAGCCTGGCGACCGCCTCGTCGAGCGGGGCGGACGGCGGCAGATCGAGGACCAGCGGCCTGACCTTCGTACGGAGGAAGTGGTCGGGGCAGGAGGTGCCGAGGGCCGCGAGCCTCGGGTGCTCCGCGCCCGCGAGGAAGTCGAGGACGGTCTCGGAGTCGTCGAAGTGGCCCACCTGCGGCCGGTCCTGGGAGGCGAGCCCCCTGATCACCGGGGCGAGCTGGGCTGCCCGCTCCCTGCGCCGGCCGGCGGGCGGGGCCTCGTAGCCCTCCACCACGGGTCCGAACGGCTCCGCCCTGCCGTGCTCGGCCAGGAACGTCTCCGCCGTGCGGATGATGTGCAGTGCGTTCCGCTCGCACTCCTGCGAGGTGGCACCCCACGCGGTGATGCCGTGACCGCCCAGGACACAGCCGATCGCCTGCGGGTTGGCCTCCTTGACGGCCGCGATGTCGAGCCCGAGCTGGAAACCGGGCCTCCGCCACGGCACCCACACCACACGCGCGCCGAAACACTCGGCGGTCAGCTTCTCGCCGTCCGCGGCGCAGGCGAGGGCGATCCCCGAGTCGGGGTGCAGATGGTCGACGTGTGCCGCGTCCACCAGGCCGTGCATGGCGGTGTCGATGGACGGGGCCGCGCCGCCCTTGCCGTGCAGGCAGTAGTCGAAGGCGGCGACCATCTCGTCCTCGCGCCGCACGCCCGGGTACACGTCCTTGAGCGCCCGCAGCCGGTCCAGGCGGAGCACGGCGAGGCCGTCGGCGGTAAGCGTACCGAGGTCGCCGCCCGAACCCTTGACCCACATCAGCTCGACCTCACCGCCGGTCACCGGGTCGGTGCCGGGTCCCTTCGCGGAGGTGTTGCCGCCCGCGTAGTTGGTGTTGCGCGGGTCGGCGCCGAGCCGGTGCGAGCGGGCCAGCAGGTCCTGGGAAGGGGTGGTGGCGAAGGCCATGAGCACGTCCTTACGGGGTGAGGGGTGGGTACGAACGGGGTCCTGGCGCCCCGGCCCGTCTGTTTCCCTGTTGCGGGGCAGGGGTTGGAGTACGGATTGAAACGACTCAAACATGGCCTGCGCGAGAGAAGTCCGTCAAGACATTCCGCTGTAACGCGAAGGGGTTGACCGCCACTTGCGGATCCGCGACGCTTCGCCGGGATCCATTTGAATCCATTCAACCCGGTCCGCGGTGTGCGGGGCGGCGAAGGAGCCGCGTGTGGAGCGGCTCCGCCGTCTAGGCGTCCACGCACTCCTCGATGACCGAGGCCACCTGCCGCACGGAGGGCGAGTCCCGGTCGGCACGGCGGCCCAGGACGAGGTCGACGGTCTCCGTCTCGGCGAGCGGCACATAGGTGACGCCGTCGAGCCGCAGGCTCTGCACCGACTCCGGTACGAGTGCGACTCCGTGTCCGGCGGCCACGAGGACGACCAGGGTGGCGGTCTCGCCGACTTCCACCAGGGGCGAGGGCTGGAAGCCTGCCCGGGCGCAGGCCGACAGGACACGGTCGTACATGGCGGACCGCGCCTGTGCGGGGTGGATGACGAAGGGCTCACCGGCCAGCGAGGCCAGTGGGATCCGCCGGCTCGCGGCCAGCGGATGGTGGGCGGGCAGGACCGCCATCAGGGGTTCGGTGCGCAGCGGCGTGATGCTCACCCCTTCGGTGGCGGCGCCCGGGCGGAAGACCGCGAGGTCGTAGGTGCCGTCGACCAGGCCGTCCAGGAGCTGCGGCGCCAGCAGCTCACCGCGCAGGTCCAAGGTGATACCGGGCAGTCGGGCCCGGACGGTGCGGGCGACGCGCGGGAGTACGTCGTAGGTGGCGGTCCCGATGAAGCCGACGGAGACGCGGCCCGCGTGACCGGTGGCGAGCTCCGTCATATGGGCCCGGGCGCGTTCCTCCTCGGCGAGCAGCGTGCGAGCGTATCCGGTCAGCCGGCGCCCCGCCTCGGTGAGTTCCACGCGCCGGGTCGACCGGTCGAACAGGGGGATGCCCAGTTCGCGCTCCAGCTGTTTGATCTGCTGGGACAGGGCGGGCTGGGCGACGTGCAGGCGGGCCGCCGCACGCCCGAAGTGGCACTCTTCGGCGAGCGCGAGGAAGTAACGGACCTGGCGGAGTTCCATGGACATCAGTTTACAAGGACTGATAAGGCCAGCTTATAAATGGAGAACAACCAAGTCTTGGACGTGATGAAGCCCGCGGACCTACCGTGCCTGTGTGACCGACAGCTTCGTGTATGCAGCAGCAAGGACACCCTTCGGGCGGTTCTCCGGGGCCCTCGCCGGGACACGGCCGGACGACCTCGCGGCGCTGGCCGTGCGCGGCGTCCTGGCCAGGGTCCCCGCGCTCGATCCGGGCGGGATCGGCGATGTCGTCTGGGGAAACGCCAACGGCGCGGGCGAGGAGAACCGCAATGTCGGCCGGATGGCCGTTCTCCTGGCCGGTCTGCCCACCTCGGTTCCCGCCACGACCGTGAACCGGCTGTGCGGTTCCTCGCTCGACGCGGCGATGATCGCCTCGCGCACCATCGAGACGGGCGACGCGGACATCGTGCTGACCGGCGGTGTGGAGTCGATGAGCCGGGCTCCATGGGTGTTGCCGAAACCTGACCGGGCCTATCCCACCAGGGACGTGACCGCTGTCTCCACCACGCTGGGGTGGCGGCTCGTGAACGAACGGATGCCGAAGGAGTGGTCGGTCTCCCTGGGGGAGGCCAACGAGCAGCTCGCCGAGCGCTTCTCGATACCGCGGGAGCGGCAGGACGAGTTCGCCGTCCGCTCCCACGAACTGGCCGATGCTGCCTGGTCGGCCGGTTTCTACGACGACCTGGTGGTGCCGGTCACGGTGGACCGCAAGGGGAACACCCTGGCCAGGGACGAGGGCATCAGGCCCGGATCCACGGTCGCCGCACTCGCCGGGCTCAAGCCGTCGTTCCGTACCGACGGGGTGATCACGGCAGGCAATGCCTCGCCGCTGAGCGACGGCGCGTCGGCCGTGCTCCTGGGCTCGCGGGCCGCCGCGGCGCGCATCGGCGCGGACCCGCTGGCCCGTATCGCGGGGCGCGGGGTGTTCGCGCTGGATCCGCAGCTGTTCGGCTTCGCGCCGGTGGAGGCGGCGAACCTGGCCCTGAAGAGTGCCGGCATCACCTGGGCGGACCTCTCCGCGGTCGAGCTCAACGAGGCGTTCGCCGTGCAGGCACTGGCCTGTGTGGACGCCTGGAAGATCGATCCTTCGATCGTCAACACCAAGGGCGGCGCCCTCGCTCTCGGTCATCCGCTGGGCGCGTCCGGCGGCCGGCTGCTGGGGACCCTGGCCCACCGGCTGGAGGAGTCCGGCGAACGGTGGGGCCTCGCCGCCATCTGTATCGGAGTCGGCCAGGCGCTCGCCGTGGTCCTGGAGAACGTCACGGAGGCGCACCGATGACCGTACGACTGTGTGCTCACGCCGACGAGGCGGTCGCCGGGATCCAGGACGGCTCCACCGTCCTCGTCGGCGGCTTCGGGATGGCCGGTATGCCCGTGGAACTGATCGACGGGCTCATCCGGCAGGGCGCCAAGGACCTGACCGTCGTGTCCAACAACGCCGGAAACGGCGACTCCGGCCTCGCCGCGCTGCTGGCGAAGGGGCGGGTCCGCAAGGTCATCTGCTCCTTCCCCCGGCAGGCCGACTCCTACGTCTTCGACGGTCTCTACCGGGCGGGCGACATCGAGCTGGAAGTCGTACCGCAGGGCAGTCTCGCGGAGCGGATGCGGGCGGCCGGAGCCGGGATCGGGGCGTTCTTCTGCCCCACCGGAGCCGGGACCCTGCTGGCCGAGGGCAAGGAGACCCGTGTCATCGACGGCCGTACCCATGTGCTGGAGTATCCGATCAGGGGCGATGTCGCGCTGATCGGCGCCCACCGGGCCGACCGTATGGGCAATCTCGTCTACCGGAAGACCGCCCGCAACTTCGGGCCCGTCATGGCCACCGCGGCGACCACCGTGATCGCGCAGGTCCGTGAAGTGGTCGACACCGGCATGATCGACCCGGAATCCGTGGTGACGCCGAGTATCTATGTCGACCGCGTGCTGCAGGAGGCAAGCGCATGAACCCCGACCGGACCTCCGTGGACGCCGAGCGGCGTCCCCTGGGCAAGCACGACATCGCCGCGCTCATCGCCCGGGACATCCCGCAGGGCGCCTTCGTCAACCTCGGCATCGGCCAGCCGACGCTCGTCGCCGACCATCTGCCGGCCGACTCCGGTGTCGTACTCCACACCGAGAACGGCCTGCTCAACATGGGCCCCGCCGCCCAGGGCGACGCGATCGACCCCGACCTCACCAACGCCGGCAAGGTCCCCGTGACCGAGCTCCCCGGAGCGGCGTACTTCCACCACGCCGACTCCTTCGCCATGATGCGCGGCGGCCACCTGGACATCTGTGTCCTGGGAGCTTTCCAGGTATCCGCGGCGGGGGACCTCGCCAACTGGCACACCGGCGCGCCGGACGCCATCCCCGCCGTCGGCGGAGCGATGGACCTGGCGATCGGAGCCAAGAAGGTCTTCGTCATGATGACGCTGTTCACCAAGACCGGCGTGCCCAAGCTCGTATCGGGGTGCACCTACCCGCTGACCGGGCTGGCCTGTGTCGACCGTGTCTACACCGACCTCGCCGTTTTCGACATCACGCCGCGAGGTGTCACGGTGCGGGAGACGTTCGGCCCCACCGTCGACGACCTCGCGGGCCGACTGGACCTGCCGCTCCTGACCTGACCGCTGGCCGGGATCGAGGCGTCCGCCCCATTGCGCGAAACGGCATTCTGTGGCGATCCCGGGCTCCCGGTACGGTCCGGTTCATGAAGTGGAATTTCGCGACGGCCGGGCAACTCCGGGCTTCTCTGCGTGCCGGTGACGTGACCTCGGCAGAACTGACCGACGATGCGATAGCCCGTATCGAACGGGACGACAAAGCGATCAACTCGATCTGTGTGCCGGACTTCGACCGGGCACGGGCCGCCGCGCGCGGCGCCGACGAGGCCCGTGCCCGTGGTGCGGACGGGCCGCTGCTCGGCATTCCGGTGACGGTCAAGGAGTGCTACAACATCGCTGGACTGCCCACGACTTGGGGCATGCCCGCGCAGCGGGACCACCTGCCGGCCGAGGACGCGGTGCAGGTGTCGCGGCTCAAGGACGCGGGTGCTGTGGTGCTCGGGAAGACCAATGTGCCGCTTGGGCTGCAGGACATACAGAGCTTCAACGACATCTACGGAACCACCAACAACCCCTGGGACCAAGGGCGTACGTCGGGCGGGTCATCCGGCGGATCGGCGGCGGCCCTGGCGTCCGGGTTCGGCGCGCTGTCCATCGGGTCCGACCTCGCCGGTTCGTTGCGCACCCCCGCGCACTTCTGCGGTGTCTACGCACACAAGCCGACCCTCGGGCTGGTGGCGAACCGCGGCATGGTTCCGCCGGGCGCGCCCGCACTGCCGGTCAGCCTCGACCTCGCCGTCGTCGGGCCCATGGCGCGCAGCGCCCGCGACCTCACGCTCCTGCTCGATGTGATGGCCGGACCCGACCCGCTGACCTCCGGTGTGGCGTACGACGTGCGGCTGCCGCCCGCGCGTCACGAACGGCTCGGTGACTTCCGGGTACTCGTCCTCGAAGACCATCCGCTCATTCCCACCGGGGCCGAGGTACGGGCGGGTGTGAACCGGGTGGCCGACGCGCTTGTCGACGGTGGCGCCCACGTCGAACGGCACAGTCCGCTGCTGCCCGATCTGGCCGAAGCCGCCGTGCTCTACACGCAGTTGCTGTTTTCGAGCACCGTCGCGCGTTTCCCCGTCGAGGCGCTCGATCAGCTGCGGGCCCGCGCCGCCGGACTGAGCGCGGACGACCGGAGTCTCGGTGCGGCGCGGCTGCGCGGCATGGTGTTCAGCCACCGCGACTGGATGGAGGCCGACAGCCGTCGCGAGGTGCACCGCCACAGCTGGCGGCAGCTCTTCGCCGGGTTCGACGCCGTGGTGTGTCCCATCACTCCGACGCCCGCGTTCCCCCACGACCACAGCCCCGCGCTGGAGGCGCGCCGGATCGGCATCGACGGCGCCGACTACCCGTACTTCGACCAGCTCGTGTGGGCCGGGCTGCCCACCATGCCCGGTCTGCCCGCCACCGCCGTGCCGACGGGCCGTTCTCCCGAGGGCCTGCCGGTGGGTGTGCAGCTCATCGGCCCGATGTTCGAGGACCGCACCCCGCTGCGGCTGGCCGAACTGCTGGAGGACAGGATCGGCGGCTTCCAGCCACCACCGGCGTAGCGTGCGGACCGTCCGGCGAGGGTGAGGTGCGCCGCCAGGCTGCGGCCGCGGCGGCGCACCCGCAACTCCCCTTGCACGTACGGTGTTCAGACACCGACTCCCGTGCCGCCGCCCACGACGAGGTTGTCCCCGGTGATGTAGCCGGCGGCGTCCGAGGCGAGGAAGGCCACTGCTTCGGCGATGTCGGTGGGCAGGCCGACCCGTCCGAGCGGGATGCTCTCGCCCCAGGAATCCAGGGTCTCCCGTGAGATACCCAGACGGCTGTAGGCCGGGGTGTCGATGGCTCCTGGGCTGACGGCGTTGACACGGATCCGGCGCGGCGCGAGTTCCAGGGCCGCTGCCCGCATCAAGGGCAGCAGCGCGCCTTTGGCCGCCACCATGGCGGGCGCCCCGATCCCGGTGCCGGCGCCGATGGTGAGGATGACGGACGCACCGTCGTTGAGCAGCGGAAGGGCTTTCTGCAGCGTGAAGAAGGTGCCCTTGACGTTGATGTCGAAGAGGGCGTCGAAGTCCGCCTCATCCGTGGCCGCCAGCGACTTCACCCGTGAGATCCCGGCGTTGAGGAAGAGCACGTCCAGTGTGCCGAGCCGTTGCCCGGCCCGGTCGATGGCGTGGTCGATATCGGTCAGCGAGCGTGCGTCGGCGCGTACCACGGCGATCTCCGGCGGCAGGTTCTGCTCCGCTTCGGCAACGCTGTCGCGTCCGGTGACCATCACCCGGTAGCCGCGTTCGTGGAGCAGTTCGGCGGTCGCCCTGCCGATTCCGCTGGTTCCACCGGTGATCAGAGCTGCGGGTGCGGACATGCTGTTCTCCTTGGGTGCGCTGCGAGGCCGGCGCGGTCTCCCGTGTGACGGAAGTCGAACCGGTGCCTGCACGCTAGGAAGGTGCGCGGCTCCGCGTCCAAGGCCCACGCCGTAATCCGCCATACGTAAAAGGCATCACTCCAGTTCACTGCGGGGCTCAGGGTGAACCACCGGATCTTCGGGGTTACGCTCCAGGGATGCCGGACGCATCTCCCCCCGCAGACCTCGACCTTCGGCTGCTGCGGTATTTCGTCGTCCTCGCCGAGCACCGGACCTTCGCCCGGGCCGCCGAGGCACTGCATCTCACCCAGCCCTCGCTGAGCCGGCAGATCCGCCGCCTCGAACAGCAGCTGGGGGCCCGGCTGCTGGACCGTACGCCGCAGGGCAGCCGGCTCACGGAGGCGGGCGAGGTCTTCCTGCCCGGCGCCAGAACGCTGTTGCGCACCGCGGCCAGGACCGCCGCTCTCACCCGGGCAGCGGCCGAGCCCAGCCGCATCACCATCGGCTACACAGCGAACATCATCATCACCCCCGCGGTGCGCGAGCTGCGTCGCCGGCATCCGGACGCCGAGGTGAACACCGCGCACCTGCCCTGGGACGATGTGCGTCACGCGCTGCTGGACGGCCGGGTGGACGCCGTGGTCACCCGGCTGCCGCTGGAGATCGCAAAGCTGCGGGTGACGGTCCTCCACGAGGAACCGCGGGTGCTCGTGGTCCCCGTCGACCACCGTCTTGCGGGCAGGGAATCAGTCACTCTGGCTGATTTCGCCGACGAGCCCATGATCCGGGGGAGTGACCCGGCCCGGGACGCCTTCTGGCGCATCGATCCCCGGCCCGACGGCAGCCGCGCGCCCGACGGCCCCCTGGCCGAGGACCTGGAGGACAAGCTCGAACTCATCGCTTCCGGAGGGGCCGTGGCGATCGTGCCGGACACGGGCGGCCGCAGCCGCCCCTACCTCGCGGCCGTTCCCCTCCGCGATGTCGAGCCCAGCCACGTCGTCCTGGCCGTACGTGCCGCGGACCGCGGCCGCCTCGTCACGGCATTCAGTACGCTCGCCCACTCCCTCCTCAGCGCCCCGGCGGGCAGCACCCCGGCCGACGGCACCCCGCGGTGACCAGGCCCGGCCGCCCCGGCCTCAGAGGATGTCCAGCGGTTCCTTCCGCACGGGCGGAGGGAAGGCGGCGTCCAGCGTCCGGAGGTCGTCGTCGGTGAGGCGCAGGTCGAGCGCGGCCCTGTTCTCCTCGACGTGCGCGAGGGACGACGCCTTGGGGATGGCGATGACGTCCTCGTGCCGCAGCACCCAGGCCAGCGCCACCTGAGCCGGGGTCTTGCCGTGGGCGGAAGCAACGGCGCCCAGCGCCTCGTGCCCCAGCAGACGGCCCTGCTCGACCGGTGAGTACGCCATGACCGGCACGGACAGCTCCCTGCACCGGGGGAAGAGGGCGTACTCGGGGCCGCGCCGGGTGAGGTTGTAGAGGACCTGGTCCGTCTGGGGGCGCGCACCGGCGGGCAGGTCGGCCAGATCGTCGACGTCGAGGTTGCTGACACCCCAGGAGCCGATGCTGCCGTCCGCCACCAGCGACTCGAAAGCCTCGACGGTCTCGGCGAAGGGTACGCCGCCGCGCCAGTGCAGCAGATACAGGTCGATCCGGTCGGTGCCGAGGCGGCGCAGGCTCGCGCGGCAGGCGTCGACGGTGCCGCGGGCGTCGGCGTTGGACGGCAGCACCTTGCTCACCAGGAAGACCTCGTCACGGCGGCCGCGGATCGCCTCGCCGACGAGTTCTTCGGCGGCGCCGCTCCCGTACATCTCCGCCGTGTCGATCAGTGTCATGCCCAGATCGATTCCGCGCCGCAGCGCGGCGAGTTCACCGGCGCGCCGCGATCGGTCGTCCCCCATGTACCAGGTGCCCTGCCCCAGAGCGGGCACCTGGGTCCCGGAGGGCAGTGTGACGGTCCGAACCGCTGTCATGGTGTGTCTCTCCCTTGATTCACGCCGCGCCGCCCGGCACCGTACCAGGACGTACCGAGCTGCTGCCGGAGGCTTCCTGGTCCAGGGCGCGGGCCGCCACTCACCGGAGCCGAACCCCGCCGTCACCCGGTCCCGATGGGCTCCGTGGCCAGGTGGTGCAGCAGCCAGCCGCCGACCACCGCGGCGAACACCACCACACAGGCGGCGAAGACCAGACCGGCGTCGCGGAGGCCGATCGCGAGGGAGAGCGCGCCGACTCCGATCACCGGCAGTGAGATACCCAGATAGGCCACCACGAAGTAGGCCGAAGTGGTCTCGCCGCGCCGGTCCTGCGGCGCCCGGCTGCTCACCGCGGCCATCCCGGCCCGGAACGACAGCCCCTGGCCGAGCCCGGACACCACCGCGCCCACCGCCAGCAGCGGCAGCGAGGTGAAGAGCAGTGAGCAGCCGATGAACACCATGCCGACCACCAGTACGAAACATCCCACCGGCAGCGCCCGCCCGGCGCCGACCCGGGGCATCGCCAGCTGGCCGACGGTGGAGGCCGCGAATGCCGAGAAGACGACAGCTCCGGAGACCGCGAGGTCGTGCACGCCCAGTGTCCTGGCCATGAAGCTGGGCGCGACCGATGTGAAGAGCCCGAACATGGAGAAGCCCGCGAACGCCGCCAGCGCGGCGGGCACGAACACCCGGCGTACCTCCTGGGGTACGTGCGGGAGCCGGGGCCGCAGCGCCGGGCGCGGCTGCCGGCGCGGGACGGTCTCGGGCAGCGGGAGCGTCAGCGAGACCGCCACCACGAGCAGCCCCAGATGGACGAGGTACGGCAGCCTCAGCGGCCAGGGTGCGTAGGCGGCCAGGAGCCCGGCCAACAGCGGGCCGCACCCCAGGCCGCCCATGTTCGCCGCGGTCGCCGCGAAGCCGGCCCGGCCGCGCCGGTCCTCCGGCGCCAGTTCCATCACGAAGACGGTGGCGGTGCCGGTGAACAGTCCGGCGGACAGCCCGGACAGCACCCGGCCGGTGAACAGCAGCGGCAGCCCGCCCTCCAGGACGAAGCACAGCCCGCTCGCCGCCGAGAGCCCGAGCGCCGCCAGGAGCACCGGGCGGCGGCCGAGCAGATCGGAGAAGTTGCTCGCCAGGACGAGCACCGCGATGACGCCGGCCGCGTACGTCGCGTAGATGACTGTCACCATCAGCGACGAGAAACCGATGTGCTCCTGATACAGCCCGTACAGCGGGGTGGGGAGCGTGGTCCCGGCCATGCCGACCGCGAAGGTGAACGCGGCCGCCTTGTACTGCCAGGGCCGCCCCTGCTCCGGAATCTTCTGCTCCGGATTCTTCGATCCTCTGCACATAGCGGACACCGTAACGAGCGGCGCGGCGCTGTGCGGGCAGGCAGGCAGGCAGGCAGGCAGGCTCAGTCCAGGGTCATTCCGGACGTCTCGGGTGCCCAGGCGAAGGAGACCACCGCGCCGAGCACCAGGAACACACTGAGGATGGTCATGGACGGCGAGAAGCCGAGATGGTCGATGCTCATCGGCAGCAGGAAGGTGCCCGCGGCCGAGCCTATCCGGCTGAGTCCGTTGAGCAGTCCGACACCGGAACTGCGCAGCCCCGTCGAGAAGAGCTCCGGGGGATAGACCTGGTCGAGATTGGACGAGGCCGACATCATGAAGGTGAAGACCAGGAAGAGAACGAAGAGCAGAAGCTTCGGCGCTCCGGGCCAGACACCCATGGGGCCCAGCGCGACGGCCATCACGACGAAGGACCCGATCACGAATCCGCGGCGCGAGAACCGTGCGACGAACCAGAGTCCCGCGATGCTGCCGAGCAACAGGAATACGTTCAGCAGCCCGTCACCGAGGAATCCGCCCTTGAGGCCGAACTTGGCCATGACGATGGGCAGGAACGTGTAGATGGCGAAGTACGGAATGACCTGGCAGTTGTAATAGAGGACACCGAAGGCGGTCTTGCGCCACTGCTCGGCGCTGAACAGTCCGCGGTAGGAGGCCGGCGGCGCCTTCTCGGTGCCGGGCTCGGCCGCGATGGAGGCGAAGTCCACATGCCGGCCGATGTACTTCTCCACGACGGCGCGGGCCTCTTCGACCCGCCCCTTGCTGATCAGCCAGCGGGGCGACTCCGGGGTGCCGATCCGCATCAGCAGGACCACCAGAGCGGGGAGCGCGCTGCTCGCCAGCAGCCACCGCCAGGCGTCGCCGCCCTGGTCGATGAGGTAGTTGCCGAAGAAGAAGGAGCAGATGTACCCGATCGTCCACATGGCGGTGAGCGAGGCCAGCAGAAAGCCGCGGTGGCGCCGGGGACAGAATTCGGCGACGAGTGTCGGGCCGATGGCGTAGTCGGCTCCGATGCCGATACCGATGAGGAGCCGCAGGACGAAGAGTTCCGCGGGCCCGCCTGCCCAGAACTGCGCGACCGACGCCAGGGTGATCAGGACGAAGTTCAGCATGTAGAGCTGCTGGCGCCCGATGCGGTCCGCCAGCCAGCCGAGGGTGATACTGCCGAGGAAGATCCCGATGAGCGCCGATGCCCCGAGCAGCCCCTCCCAGGCGGAACCGAATCCCATCTGCGGCTTGATGAGCGTCAACGCGATCCCGATGACGCCCAGTTGATAACCGTCGGAGAAGTTGGCACCGAAGGTGAGCGCGGTGATCTTGATGTGGAATCTATTGAGGGGCGCGTCGTCGAAGGGGACGAGTCCCGGATCCGCCACCGGAACTGGAGCTAGCTTGTTTTCGGGCATCGTCCCACTCAGGTCCCATCCTCGTGGAAGTTGTCTTTCCCGGCGCCCGCCCACGTGCGGTCAGGCCCAGGACGGCAGACGGCGAACGCCCGCTGCGCGCCCCTGTCCACGCCATGAATAGCAAGTTTCAAGTAGGCTCACGGATGAATGGAAACGTGTCAAGGGGTGCGCGGCGATTGGCGCGTACGAGGTGAGCAAGGGGCGCGTGCGGCCCCGCGTTCAGGGCTTCCGGCCGAGGCTCACCACCCCGCGTACGATGCCCAGCTCCACCAGATCGTGGGGGCGCAGACGCAGCTGGTCGGCGGTTTCCGCGATGCGGTCCGGATGCCGTTTGAGGATGGCGGCGGCGGCCTCCGGCGCGATGACCGAGAAGTAACTCTCGGGTGTGGCCCAGGTGTTGCCCGGCGCGGCCAGCGCGAGTGCGCCGCCGGAGCCGCCCTCGCCGATGAGGAGCGAGGTCAGCGGTACACGGGCGGTGGCCATGGCGAGGAAGAGACCGCCGATGGCGGATCCGGCTCCTGAGCGCTCCGCTTCGGCGTCGTTGGCGGCGCCGGGTGTGTCGATGAGGGTGAGGACCGGGATACCGAGGGCGTCGGCGAGAGAGACCAGCCGGGTGGCTGTGCGGTAGCCCGCCGGGCGGGTCGCGGTGCCGCACTGCGCGGCGTAGGCGACGGTCCGGCCGCGGCGGATGCCGAATCCGCAGCGCATACCGGGGTCGGTGCCGCCGCAGCGGTCCCCGCCGATCTCCCGGACGGGGCCGTCGAAGTAGGCGGCGAGCCAGGCGCCGGCCCGCGGGCGCCCAGGTGA
>NZ_JAAGLN010000170.1 GCF_010548145.1 Streptomyces sp. SID10853 | reverse complement strand
CTGCGACTGATCGGCGCTCGGCGTGCTCACCGGCCACTGCGGAGCGGCCGGCGGTGCGGCGGGCTGGAACGCGGGCGGCAGCGGCGGCAGTTCGCCCTGCGGCGGCGACGAAGGAGCGGGCACCCAGGGCTGGGCGGGCTGCGCCGGAGGGGCGTCCTGCGGCTCAGGGGCGTCCGGAACGTACGGCGGCACCGCGTCCTCGGTCGCGTCGCCGGTCCCGGGCACGGCGTCGGAGGGCTCACCGAAGGAGGCAGCGACATCCGCGAACGCGTTGGACCTGTCGGACCGGTAGGGGCCCGAAGCCCCGCTGGACGTTCCGGCCGTCGAGGCGGGCGCGTTGCTCTCCTGCTCGCCGGCCGGAGGAGCCCCCGACCGCTCACGTGCGGCCTTCGCGGCCGCTTCGAGCTTCTCGAACTCACGCTTCAGTGCGGCGGGAGAGAACTTCATGGTGTCCCCGCTCTCCACCTCACCCCCACCGAGCGCCTCGGCCGCCTTCTCGGGCTCGGCTTCCGGGGCGGGTGCCACTACGGGGTCGGCCTCCGGCACGACCGTCGAGAAGGACTCAGGCTCGGAATCCGACTCCGACTCCTGCGCCGACTCCGGCTCCTGCGCCGACTCCGGCTCGGACTCGGGCTCCGACCCGGCGGGCCCGGACTGTGCCTCGGACGACGCCGTGGCCTCTGCTCCGTTCCGGGCGGCGGATTCCCGGGCCGCCTTCGCGTCGGATTCCGCATCGGCCTCGCCCCACGGATCGAAGTCCGCCCCCAGGACGGACTGCGACGTCGAAGAGGACGCCGAAGGGGACACAGAAGAGGATCCCTTGTGGTCAGGCACCTCGTCCCGCCCGGACAGGGCAGCGTCCGCCGGCCGGCCGGCCCCGCTGTCCGTTGCGTCCTTGTCCTCGTCCTCGTCCCTGCTCTCGTCCTGATCCGCGACGGCCGGCGCCGGGCTCCAGTTCGGCTCGAACCCTCCGGTCAGCGGCAGCCCCGGCACAGCCGCGGGCCCGCCGACGGGACCGGTGGGCTGGACCGGGCCCACCCGAGGCGCCTCAGGAGCCCGGGCCACCGGCGGAGCCGGCGGCGGCGGGGGAGTGGGGGCGGCAGCTGGCTGCGGAGCGGCCGGTGCCGACTCCTGCGCCTGGGCGTCCGAAGCGTTCTGCGTATACCAGGCGGGAGGGGTGTAGTCGATGGTGAACTCACCCGTCTCGGCGGGATCCGCGTCGGACTGATCGTCGACGGGTGTGTTCGGTCCCCCGCGAATCTCGTCCCGATCGCTGTTCACAATGCCTCCCGCTGGTGTGCTCTAGCACCCTCGTGCCGTAGTGGATGGGGGGCGACCGTTGTCGTCCGATCCGCCTGGCTCTCCCCGTGAGGACGCGAACATCCCGCGTGCGGGTTCTGGCCCGCGCCCCCGTACCAGCCTAATCACCATTCGTACCGGGACGGCATGACGGAGTGCACCGTCGGACGTGACCTTTACGTCAAGGGGCGCCCGAAGAATGCTCTGTTACGTCACAATCCCTCAGCCATAACGGAAGGAAGGCACCAAAAGCCGCCCAAATTCGGCCGGTCACGGCCCGGGGACGGGAGTCGGACATCCGAGGAGGAAGACCGAACGGACCGCCCCCGCCGCCGCACGGCGAAGCCCGACTCCACCTACTCGGACTGCGCCTGCTCGGCGTCGGCCGCGCTCGGCATCCCCCCGTTGTGCGGCGCCGGTTCCAGGTCGAATTCGCCGTCCCTGGCGCCCAGCACGAAAGCGCGCCATTCCGCTTCCGTGTACCGCAACACCGTTCCGTGATCGATGGACGACCTCATGGCCACGGCACCGTCCGGCAGATACGCGATCTCGACCCGCTCCTCGTCCGCCGAGGTGCCGGGCGCGCCCTGCCAGTCGACACCGGAGATGTCGAGTGCGTAGAGCTCTTCCTTCTCGCGTTCCTTACGGTCCTTGTCGTGTGCGTCAGCCATGGCTGCCGGTCCCTTCACCACGTACGAACGAGCTGTTCGCTCACCCTACTTGGCGGGACCGGCCCTCCTCATGGGTTCCGGACGACATGGATCAGGCGTGGTAAAGGGTGCTGCGCGGTCACCGGCTGAGCAGCGTGATCGCCGTGCAGGTGCCGCTCACCGCGCCGACCGCCATCACCGTCACCGACACACAGCGCCTCTTCAACTGCTCGTAGCGCGCCGTGTACTCGCCCCGCAGTTCGGCGGCCCGGCCGGAGATCCGCTCGAGCACGGCCCGGGAGACAGCCACCCGGTCGGCCGTGTAGACGCGCTCCACGTCGTCCCGCTGGGCGCTGGTCAGCCAGGGCAGCTGACCAGCGAAGCGGGCGGCCTGCCGCCGCGCCTCCTCCACCTCCGCGCTCCACAGCAGATATCCCTCGATCCGCACGAGACCGCGCGCGGTCTCCTCGTCGGCTGCCACGCCTTCTCCTCCGCCGTTCCTTCCACTTCTCTTTTCTTGCCCTACTTGTCCCCGGCGCGCGGGCCGGTGCCGCTGCCCGCCGAAGGGGCGGCCGTCGCGTGTGCCGCCGCCTCGAGAGCGTTGATCGCCGGGTAGTGCAGGTCGAACGCCGGGCCCTCGGAGCGGATCTTCGGCAGCGTCGTGAAGTTGTGCCGGGGCGGCGGGCAGGAGGTCGCCCATTCGAGCGAGCGGCCGTAGCCCCACGGGTCGTCGACCTCGACCTTCTTGCCGTACTTGGCGGTCTTCCAGATGTTGTAGAAGAACGGCAGCAGCGACAGGCCCAGCAGGAAGGAGCTGATGCTCGAAATGGTGTTCAGCGTGGTGAAGCCGTCAGCGGCCAGATAGTCCGCGTACCTGCGCGGCATACCCTCCGCGCCCAGCCAGTGCTGCACCAGGAACGTGCCGTGGAAGCCCACGAACAGCGTCCAGAAATTGATCTTGCCGAGCCGCTCGTCCAGCATCTTGCCGGTGAACTTCGGCCACCAGAAGTAGAACCCGGCGAACATCGCGAAGACCACGGTCCCGAAGACCACGTAATGGAAGTGCGCCACCACGAAGTACGAGTCGGACACATGGAAGTCCATCGGGGGCGAGGCCAGGATGACGCCGGTCAGACCACCGAAGAGGAACGTGACCAGAAAGCCGATCGCCCAGAGCATCGGTGTCTCGAAGGACAGCGACCCCTTCCACATCGTGCCGATCCAGTTGAAGAACTTCACACCGGTCGGCACCGCGATGAGGAAGGTCATGAAGGAGAAGAACGGCAGCAGCACACCGCCCGTGACGAACATGTGGTGGGCCCACACCGTCACCGACAGTCCCGCGATGGAGATCGTGGCCCCGACCAGGCCGATGTAACCGAAGACCGGCTTGCGGGAGAACACCGGAATGATCTCGGTGACGATCCCGAAGAACGGCAGCGCGATGATGTACACCTCCGGATGCCCGAAGAACCAGAAGAGGTGTTGCCACAGCAGGGCCCCGCCGTTGGCCGCGTCGAATACATGGGCGCCGAACTTCCGGTCCGCCTCCAGCGCGAGCAGCGCGGCGGCCAGTACGGGGAAGGCGAGCAGCACGAGCACGGCGGTCAGCAGCGCGTTCCACACGAAGATCGGCATGCGGAACATCGTCATGCCAGGGGCGCGCATGCAGATGATCGTGGTGATGAAGTTGACCGAACCGAGGATCGTGCCGAAGCCCTGGAAGGCCAGACCCATGATCCACAGGTCGGCGCCGACCCCCGGGGAGCGCATCGTGCTGGTCAGTGGTGAGTACGCGAACCAGCCGAAGTCGGCGGCCCCGTTCGGGGTGAGGAAGCCGCCCATCACGATCAGTGCGCCGAACAGGTACAGCCAGTAGGCGAAGAGGTTCAGCCGGGGGAACGCCACATCGGGCGCCCCGATCTGCAAGGGCATGATCCAGTTGGTGAAGCCGATGAACAGCGGCGTCGCGAACATCAGCAGCATGATCGTGCCGTGCATCGTGAACGCCTGGTTGAACTGCTCGTTCGAGATGATCTGCGTACCCGGCCGCGCCAGCTCGGCGCGCATGACGAGCGCCATCACGCCGCCGATGCAGAAGAACGCGAACGATGTGACCAGATACATCGTGCCGATCGTCTTGTGATCGGTGGTGGTCGCCCAGGTGACGATGACGCTTCCCGGACGCCTCGGGCGTGCCGGTACCTCGCTGTCGTACTCGTCATCGGACGTGGGTGAACCCTCGGTGGCCCTCGTCGTCACTGCGGTGCTCCTGCTGCTGTGGTCGCGCCCCGACGGGCTGGACAGCACAGGAGCATGGCGCAGCTCACGCCGAAGGGATCCGAAGCGGTGTGGCGTGGCGCGCCGCTTGAGCCATTCGGGTGCACGGGCGGCGGCCGGGGGCACGGGCCGGGGGGCTCGGAAAGGCTGATACGCTGTGTGACGGCCGTCTGTGTACGCGTCTCCGGGAGACCCGGAGGCTGCGCCCAGCGGATCCCCGCCTCCCGAGTTACGGAAGTTCCCCAGAGTATTCGACCTGGGGCACTCGGTGGCCTGAAGACTCACGAGGAGTACGCGTGTCGCTCGACGCCGCTACGAAGAAGCAGATCATGACCGAGTTCGCGCAGAAGGAAGGCGACACCGGTTCCCCCGAGGTTCAGGTCGCCATGCTCTCGCGCCGTATCTCGGACCTGACTGAGCACCTCAAGATGCACAAGCACGACCACCACTCCCGCCGGGGTCTGCTGATCCTGGTCGGCCAGCGCCGCCGCCTTCTCCAGTACCTGGCGAAGAAGGACATCCAGCGCTTCCGCGCGCTGGTCGAACGCCTCGGCATCCGCCGCGGTGCGGCCGGCGGCGCCAAGTAAGAACGTTGTGCGAGGGAGCGGGCCCCATTTCCTGGGGACCGCTCCCTTTGCCGTACGTGCTGCGACCGCTGTACGTGCGCAACCCGGACCGCGCTCAGTAACCTGGGTGTGCACGGCAGTAACGGACACCGCGGTGACGAACACCGCGGTACCGCACGAGGGGAAGCGCCCTCCAGCCGCCGCCGGTCCTCGGTAGTGGCCCCCGGGAACATCACCCGGGTGCTTCGATCGAAGACCGGCCCCGCAACCATGGAGCGCTTCTCCGCCCCGTTCCCCGCCACACGGGCTGGGGGACGAAAGACGACGAGTATGGAGAAAACGCTAGTGGAGAACGAGACCCACTACGCCGAGGCCGTTATCGACAACGGAACCTTCGGCACCCGCACCATCCGCTTCGAGACGGGCCGCCTCGCCAAGCAGGCCGCCGGCTCCGCCGTGGCATACCTGGACGACGACACCATGGTGCTGTCGGCCACCAGCGCTTCCAAGAAGCCCAAGGACCAGCTCGACTTCTTCCCCCTCACGGTGGACGTCGAGGAGCGGCAGTACGCGGCCGGCAAGATCCCCGGCTCTTTCTTCCGCCGCGAGGGACGCCCCTCCGAGGACGCGATCCTCACCTGCCGCCTGATCGACCGGCCGCTGCGCCCCTCCTTCAAGAAGGGCCTGCGCAACGAGATCCAGATCGTCGAGACGATCATGGCGCTCAACCCCGACCACCTGTACGACGTGGTCGCGATCAACGCCGCGTCCGCCTCCACGATCCTGGCGGGCCTGCCCTTCTCCGGCCCGATCGGCGCCACCCGCGTCGCCCTGATCAAGGGCCAGTGGGTCGCCTTCCCGACGCACACCGAGCTCGAGGACGCCGTCTTCGACATGGTGGTCGCGGGCCGCGTGCTCGACGACGGCGACGTCGCGATCATGATGGTCGAGGCCGAGGCCACCGAGAAGACCATCCAGCTCGTCAAGGACGGCGCCGAGGCCCCGACCGAAGAGGTCGTCGCCGCCGGCCTGGAAGCCGCGAAGCCCTTCATCAAGGCGCTCTGCAAGGCCCAGTCCGACCTCGCCGCCAAGGCCGCCAAGCCCACCGGCGAGTTCCCGGTCTTCCTCGACTACCAGGACGACGTCCTGGAGGCGCTCACCGCCGCGGTCAGGACCGAGCTCGCCAAGGCGCTCACCATCGCCGGCAAGCAGGAGCGCGAGACCGAGCTGGACCGCGTCAAGGAAATCGCCGTCGAGAAGCTGCTCCCGAAGTTCGAGGGCCGCGAGAAGGAGATCTCCGGCGCGTACCGCGCGCTGACCAAGTCCGTCGTGCGTGAGCGCGTCATCAAGGACAAGGTCCGCATCGACGGCCGCGGCGTCACGGACATCCGTACGCTCGCCGCCGAGGTCGAGGCGATCCCGCGCGTGCACGGCTCGGCGCTCTTCGAGCGTGGCGAGACCCAGATCCTGGGCGTCACCACCCTCAACATGCTCCGCATGGAGCAGCAGCTGGACACCCTCTCCCCGGTGACCCGCAAGCGCTACATGCACAACTACAACTTCCCGCCGTACTCCGTCGGTGAGACCGGCCGCGTGGGCTCGCCCAAGCGCCGCGAGATCGGCCACGGAGCGCTCGCCGAGCGCGCCATCGTGCCGGTGCTGCCGACGCGCGAGGAGTTCCCCTACGCGATCCGCCAGGTCTCCGAGGCGCTGGGCTCCAACGGCTCGACGTCCATGGGCTCGGTCTGCGCCTCCACCATGTCCCTGCTGAACGCCGGTGTGCCCCTCAAGGCCGCCGTCGCCGGTATCGCCATGGGCCTCATCTCGCAGGAGATCGACGGCAAGACCCACTACGTCGCCCTCACCGACATCCTCGGTGCGGAGGACGCCTACGGCGACATGGACTTCAAGGTCGCCGGCACGAAGCAGTTCGTGACCGCGCTCCAGCTCGACACCAAGCTCGACGGCATCCCCGCCTCGGTCCTGGCCGCCGCGCTGAAGCAGGCCCGTGACGCACGCCTCCACATCCTCGACGTGATGAACGAGGCCATCGACGTCCCGGACGAGATGTCCCCGAACGCCCCGCGGATCATCACCGTCAAGATCCCGGTGGACAAGATCGGTGAGGTCATCGGCCCCAAGGGCAAGATGATCAACCAGATCCAGGAGGACACCGGCGCCGACATCACGATCGAGGACGACGGCACCATCTACATCGGTGCCCAGCAGGGCTCGCAGGCCGAGGCCGCGCGCGCCACGATCAACTCGATCGCCAACCCGACCATGCCGGAGGTCGGCGAGCGCTACCTGGGTACGGTCGTCAAGACCACCACCTTCGGTGCGTTCGTGTCGCTCATGCCGGGCAAGGACGGCCTGCTGCACATCTCGCAGATCCGCAAGCTCGCCGGTGGCAAGCGCGTGGAGAACGTCGAGGACGTGCTCGCGGTCGGCTCCAAGGTCCAGGTCGAGATCGGCGAGATCGACTCCCGCGGCAAGCTCTCCCTCGTTCCCGTCATCGAGGGCGAGGACGACGAGAAGAAGGACGACACCGACAAGTGACGTCCCGTAGTTCCGTGACGACGGCCCGCACCTCATCGGAGGCGCGGGCCGTCGCCCGTACCCAGAGCCACCTCACGGACGAGACGGCAGCAGTGCATCGAAGGACGGAAACGTGAGCAACGCCGGAGCACAGTCCAGCGACCCGGTCCGCAGGACCACCCTCCCCGGCGGTCTGCGCATCGTCACCGAGACCGTCCCCTCGGTACGCTCAGCGACCTTCGGGATCTGGGCGAACGTCGGATCCCGCGACGAGACACCCGCCCTCAACGGCGCCACGCACTACCTGGAACACCTCCTCTTCAAGGGCACCGGCAAGCGCAGCGCCCTCGACATCTCCGCCGCGATCGACGCGGTCGGCGGCGAGATGAACGCCTTCACGGCGAAGGAGTACACCTGCTACTACGCGCGGGTCCTGGACAGCGATCTGCCGCTGGCCATAGACGTCGTCTGCGACATGCTGACCGGTTCGCTGATCGCCGACGAGGACGTCGAGGCCGAGCGCGGCGTCATCCTCGAAGAGATCGCGATGACCGAGGACGACCCCGGCGACGTCGTGCACGACCTCTTCGCGCAGACGATGTTCGGCGACACCCCCCTCGGCCGCCCGGTGCTCGGCACCGTCGACACCGTCAACGGGCTCAGCCGCAGCCAGATCGCCCGCTTCTACAAGAAGCACTACGACCCGACGCACCTCGTCGTCGCCGCCGCCGGCAACCTCGACCACGACACGGTGGTACGCCAGGTCGGCGAGGCGTTCGAGAGCGCGGGCGCACTCTCCCGTACCGACGCGGTACCGATGGACCCGCGCGCCGGCGCCCGCACCCTGCGCACCGCGGGCGGCTTCGACCTGCTGAACCGCAAGACCGAGCAGGCACACATCCTCCTCGGCGTGCCGGGCCTGGCCAGGACCGACGACCGGCGCTGGGCGCTCGGCGTCCTCAACACGGCGCTCGGCGGCGGCATGAGCTCCCGCCTCTTCCAGGAGGTACGGGAGAAGCGCGGCCTCGCCTACAGCGTCTACTCGTACACCTCGGGCTTCGCCGACTGCGGGCTCTTCGGGGTCTACGCGGGCTGCCGCCCCAACCAGGTCCACGACGTCCTCAAGATCTGCCGGGACGAACTCGACCGGGCCGCGGGCGAAGGGGTGACCGACGAGGAGATCCGCCGCGCGATCGGCCAGCTCGCCGGTTCCACGGTGCTCGGCATGGAGGACACCGGCGCGCTGATGAACCGCATCGGCAAGAGCGAACTGTGCTGGGGCTCCCAGCTGTCGGTCGACGAGATGCTGGAGCGGATCACCGCCGTCACCCCGGACGAGGTCCGCGCGGTCGCCCACGACATATTGGGACAGCGTCCCTCGCTGTCGGTGATCGGGCCGCTGAAGGACAAGCAGGCCGACCGCCTCCACGAAGCGGTCTCCTGAACCGGACCGTTCAGCCGGATCGTTGAGCCGGACCGTCTGTGACACGCGTCAGCCACGACGTGTGAAGCGCGAGCGATGAAGGAAGAGCAAGTATGAGCAGCAAGCTGCGCGTCGCGGTTCTCGGCGCCCGGGGCCGTATCGGCTCCGAAGCCGCACGGGCCGTCGACGCCGCCGACGACATGGAACTGGTCGCCGCCCTCGACCGCGACGACGCGCTCGACGCACTCACCGCGTCCGGCGCCCAGGTGGCCATCGACCTGACGCACCCCGACGCGGTGATGGCCAACCTGGAATTCTGCGTACGCCACAAAATCCACGGCGTCGTCGGCACCACGGGCTGGACCGACGACCGCCTCGCGCAGCTCCGCTCCTGGCTCGACGCCTCCCCGGGGACCGGCGTCCTCATCGCCCCGAACTTCTCCATCGGGGCCGTGCTCACCATGACGTTCGCACAGGCGGCAGCGCGCTTCTTCGAGTCCGTCGAAGTCATCGAGCTGCACCACCCCAACAAGGCGGACGCCCCGTCCGGCACCGCACAGCGCACCGCCCAGCTGATCGCGGCCGCCCGCGACAAGGCCGGCTGCGTCCCGCAGCCGGACGCGACGAGCACCGCACTGGACGGCGCCCGCGGCGCAGATGTCGACGGCGTCCCGGTGCACTCCGTACGGCTGCGCGGACTCCTGGCCCACCAGGAGGTGCTGCTCGGCGGCGAGGGCGAGACGCTCACCATCCGCCACGACTCCCTGCACCACAGCAGCTTCATGCCGGGCATCCTGCTCGGCACACGCCGCGTGGTGACCACCCCCGGCCTCACCTTCGGCCTGGAAAACTTCCTCGATCTGAGCTGACCCGATGCGCGCAAAGATCACCTACCTCGTCACGGCCGCCGTCCTGGTCTTCTACTTCGTCCTGGTCGGCAGCCGGGGCGTGCTGCTCATCGAGAACGGCACCCTGCTCACGGTCACCTTCGGCGTGGCCGTGCTGATCCTGCCGTTGATCGGCATCTGGTTCCTGTGGAAGAACACCCAGTTCGTCCGCCGGGCCAACCGGCTCGCCGCCGAACTGGACGCCGAAGGGGGCCTGCCCGTCGACGAGTTGGTCCGTACGCCCAGCGGCCGCATCGACCGCGACTCGGCCGACGCGGTCTTCGTGCGCCGCAAGGAGGAGACCGAGGACAGCCCGGACGACTGGCGCTGCTGGTTCCGCCTCGCGGTCGCCTACCAGGACGCCAGGGACACCCCGCGGGCCCGCAAGGCCATGCAGCGGGCCATCGCCCTGCACGCGGGCAGGCCCGTCAGCGTCTGACGGGCCTGCGGGCCGCCGGGGCCGCCCGGCGTCGTCGTGCTCAGCTGTGCCGTGCTCAGGTGCGTCCTGCTTCCGGCTGCGTCCTGCTCAGCGGAGGCGGTACTCCGCACCCCACGCCTCGACGGTGTCCGCCGCGCGGTCGAACGCCTCGTGGCGGGCCAGGAAATCGGCACTGTGATCGGTGAGCAGCGGCGGCAGCTGCCCACCGCTGCGCTGCACGAGCAGGAGTGCCTCGCCCTGCACCGTGCGCGGCAGCCCGAGCCAGCGGACCGGCTGCTGCACCGTGCGTACGGCCGCGGTCCGGCTCCAGGGCACCGTGACCGTCTTGAAGAAGCCGACCCGCCGCACCCCGTGCCTGCTGACCCAGGCGCCCATCCGCAGCAGCCGCAGGGCGCAGGCCACGACAGCGAGCCCGAGGACGAGGGTGGCACTCGCACCGGACACCCCGCCGGCGAGAGCGATGATCATCGCTGCCAGCAGGATGAACGAGGCGATCAGCAGAAACAGCGCCGCCGCCCCGACCCGCCAGGGTCCGGGGCGGTAGGGGCGGCGCCACTGATCGTGGTCGTCGAACGGCAGCGCGACGTCGTCGGCATTCTCGGCGGCTGCGTCAAACGCGCGGTCGGCCGTCAGGAAAGGCAGGGGCACGACTGATCCTCACTCACAAGCACGCTCGATTGGCTGTGCCCGGTGAGGCTACCGATGAGATGATCGACGGACCACCCCAGGGGTCCGGACGAGTCAGGGGTCCGGACGAGTCAGTGGCCGTGCGCGGCTTCGGACTGATGCGTCTGGGTGGGCGTCTGGTCGGCTGCCAGGGCAGGCAGACCGAACAGGAGCGAGCCTGCGAGGCCCGCGACGACCGTGAGGCCGACCAGCACACGGCCGGCGAGCTGGGAGGCACTGGGGCGTTGACGGGGCGGCGGTTCGACGTTGCTACGGAAGCGGTCCGCGTCAGCGACGAATGCGAACGGGACGGCCTCTCGCCGGCGGAACATAGGGGCACTTCTCCTTGGATCACGAGACTTCCGGTTCCACTCTGGTTCCACTGATTCAGACGTTCAAAGCCCTCGATCGGTGCCCGATTTTCACGAATCGGCAGAACTTTCCTGCTGACGGTTCGTCCGGTCCTGGTTGTCGGTGCCGCGCCGTAGAGTGGGCGCCGCCCGAGCGATGCAACTGGAAGGACCCCGCCGGTGAGTGACACTCCCACCTCAGACCCCAAGCCGAGCTTCCGCAGCGACGTCACAGTCGACCTGGTGAAGCACAGCGCGGGCGACTCCGACGTGCTGTGGGCGGCCCGAGTCTCCACGGCGGGTGAGCAGTCCCTGGAAGAGCTCCAGAAGGACCCCGAGCGCTCCAAGGGACTCATCAACTATCTGATGCGGGACCGGCACGGCAGCCCCTTCGAGCACAACTCGATGACGTTCTTCATCAGCGCCCCGATCTTCGTCTTCCGTGAATTCATGCGGCACCGCGTCGGCTGGTCGTACAACGAGGAATCCGGCCGCTACCGGGAGCTGGAGCCGGTCTTCTACGTACCGGGCGAGTCCCGCAAACTGGTCCAGCAGGGCCGTCCCGGCAAGTACGAGTTCGTCGAGGGCACCGCGGCCCAGCAGGAGCTCACCGGCCGCGCCATGGAGGACTCCTACCGGCAGGCGTACGACGCCTACCAGGAGATGCTGGCGGCGGGTGTGGCCCGCGAGGTGGCCAGGGCGGTGCTGCCCGTCGGCCTGTTCTCCTCGATGTACGCGACGTGCAACGCCCGGTCCCTGATGCACTTCCTCGGCCTGCGCACCCAGCACGAGCTGGCCAGGACGCCGTCCTTCCCGCAGCGGGAGATCGAGATGGTCGGCGAGCGGATGGAAGAGCACTGGGAAAAGCTCATGCCGCTGACCCACGCGGCCTTCAACGCCAACGGCCGCGTCGCGCCGTAAGGCACCCATGAAGAGACCAGTGAAGGCACACATGTGCGACTGGGCCGCCTGAGGTGTCCGGATTGCACCCTTTGGTGAACTTCATCTAGGCTGATCAAACGGACCCGGCACTGCTTGAACCCCCGAGCAGGCAGTGCCGGGCTCCGTAGCTCCTGTCCCCCGAGGGGACGAGGCGAACTGAGCAGCGAGTAGCGTGGTACCCATGGCTCCGATCTCCACTCCGCAGACCCCCTTCGGGCGGGTCCTCACCGCCATGGTCACGCCCTTCACGGCGGACGGCGCGCTCGACATCGACGGCGCGCAGCGGCTCGCCACCCATCTGGTGGAAGCAGGCAACGACGGCCTGGTCGTCAACGGCACCACCGGCGAGTCCCCGACCACCAGCGACGCGGAGAAAACCGACCTCGTACGGGCGGTCGGGGAAGCGGTCGGAGACCGTGCCCACGTCATCGCGGGTGTGGGGACCAACGACACCCGGCACAGCCTGGAGCTGGCCAGGGCGGCCGAGGGCGCCGGCGCACACGGCCTGCTCGCCGTGACGCCGTACTACAACAAGCCGCCCCAGGAGGGCCTGCTCCGGCACTTCACCGCTATCGCGGACTCCACCGGGCTGCCCGTCATGCTGTACGACATCCCCGGCCGCAGCGGTGTGCCGATCAACACGGAGACGATCGTCCGGCTGGCCGAGCACCCGCGCATCGTGGCCAACAAGGACGCCAAGGGCGACCTCGGCCGTGCCAGCTGGGCGATCGCGCGCAGCGGCCTGGCCTGGTACTCGGGCGACGACATGCTGAACCTGCCGCTCTTCTCGGTGGGCGCGTGCGGATTCGTCTCCGTCGTCGGCCACCTGGTCACCCCGGAGCTGCGAGCGCTCCTGGAGGCGTACCTCGCGGGCGACGTCCAGAAGGCGACCGAGATCCATCAGCGTCTGCTGCCGGTCTTCACCGGCATGTTCCGGACGCAGGGAGTGATCACGACGAAGGCCGCGCTGAGCCTCCAGGGCCTGCCTGCCGGACCGCTCCGCCTCCCCCTGGTGGAACTTGCTCCCGAGGAAACGGCCCAGCTCAAGATCGATCTTGCCGCCGGCGGGGTAGAACTTTAAACACAGACTTCACAACTGAATACGCAAGATCACTCTGACAACTGCAAGTGCACGAATCATGCGCGCCACGTGCCTCAGGTACGTGGCGTGTGTGGTGAGGAGAGTCTTTTGAGTCATCCGCATCCTGAACTCGGCGCACCGCCGAAGCTTCCGAAGAACGGCCTGCGTGTCACCCCGCTCGGCGGTCTCGGCGAGATCGGCCGGAACATGACGGTCTTCGAATACGGAGGCCGGCTGCTGATCGTCGACTGCGGCGTGCTCTTCCCCGAGGAGGAGCAGCCGGGCATCGACCTGATCCTGCCCGATTTCACCACCATCAAGGACCGCCTCGACGACGTCGAGGGCATCGTGCTCACGCACGGGCACGAGGACCACATCGGCGGTGTGCCCTATCTGCTCCGGCTGAAGCCGGACATCCCGCTGATCGGCTCCAAGCTGACGCTCGCGCTCATCGAGGCGAAGCTCCAGGAGCACCGGATCCGCCCGTACACCCTCGAAGTCACCGAGGGGCAGCGCGAGCGCATCGGCCTCTTCGACTGCGAGTTCATCGCCGTCAACCACTCCATCCCGGACGCCCTCGCGGTCGCGATCCGCACCCCCGCGGGCATGGCCGTGGCCACCGGCGACTTCAAGATGGACCAGCTGCCGCTGGACGGCCGCCTCACCGACCTGCACGCGTTCGCGCGGCTGAGCGAGGAGGGCATCGACCTTCTTCTCTCGGACTCGACGAACGCCGAGGTCCCCGGCTTCGTGCCGCCCGAGCGTGACATCTCCAACGTCCTGCGCACGGTCTTCGCGAACGCCCAGAAGCGCATCATCGTGGCGAGCTTCGCCAGCCATGTGCACCGCATCCAGCAGATCCTCGACGCGGCGCACGAGTACGGGCGCCGGGTGGCGTTCGTCGGCCGGTCGATGGTCAGGAACATGGGCATCGCCCGTGATCTGGGCTATCTGAAGGTCCCGGCGGGTCTGGTCGTCGACGTCAAGACGCTCGACGACCTTCCCGATGACGAGGTCGTCCTGGTCTGCACCGGCTCGCAGGGCGAGCCGATGGCGGCCCTGTCCCGCATGGCCAACCGCGACCACCAGATCCGGATCGTCCAGGGCGACACCGTGATCCTGGCCTCGTCGCTCATTCCGGGCAACGAGAACGCGGTCTACCGCGTGATCAACGGCCTCACCCGCTGGGGTGCCGACGTCGTCCACAAGGGCAACGCCAAGGTCCATGTCTCGGGCCACGCGTCGGCCGGCGAGCTGCTGTACTTCTACAACATCTGCCGCCCGAAGAACCTGATGCCGGTACACGGCGAATGGCGCCATCTGCGGGCCAACGCCGAGCTCGGCGCGAAGACGGGTGTGCCCAAGGACCACATCGTCATCGCTGAGGACGGCGTCGTGGTCGACCTGGTCGACGGCAAGGCGAGGATCGTCGGCAAGGTTCAGGCGGGCTATGTGTACGTCGACGGCCTCTCGGTCGGCGATGTCACGGAGACCCACCTCAAGGACCGCCGCATCCTCGGCGACGAGGGCATCATCTCCGTCTTCATCGTGGTCGACAGCTCCAGCGGCAAGATCGTGGGCGGCCCCCACATCCAGGCCAGGGGCTCGGGCATCGACGACGGTGCGTTCAGCGCCGTCGTACCGAAGATCGAGGATGCCCTGAACAAGTCGGCCCAGGACGGCGTGCTGGAGCCGCACCAGCTCCAGCAGCTGATCCGTCGCACGGTGGGCAAGTGGGTCTCGGACGGTTACCGCAGGCGCCCGATGATCCTTCCCGTCGTCGTCGAGGTCTGACAGTCGTACGTACGGGACTGGAGCGGGGCCCCCGATTTGCTTCGGGGAGCCCCGCTCCAGTACGTTTACGGCTCCACCTGATCGGGAAACGCGCACACTCGTGTGCGCGGAGCTCCCGGAAATCGGGTGGGGAATTCCGACTCAGAACCTCTGGTAAAGTCGGAATCGCCGGAAAGGGAAACGCGAAAGCGTGGAACTGGAAAGCGGCCCGCCGGCCGGGAATCGGACACGAAAGAGTCTGATAGAGTCGGAAACGCAAGACCGAAGGGAAAAGCCCGGAGGAA
>NZ_JAAGLN010000016.1 GCF_010548145.1 Streptomyces sp. SID10853 | reverse complement strand
CGCACTGCTCGCGGCGGGGGGCGCGGCCGTCGGCGGCCGCCTCGGACACACCTTCATCGCGCTCGGGCTCGTCCTGCCCTTCGTCCTGCTCCAGGACGGTCTGCGCTACTCGTTCTCCGCGCTGCAGCAACCGCACCGCGCCCTCGCCGCCGATGTGCTGCGGCTGCTCTGTGTGGTGCCCGCGCTGCTGCTCCAGCCCCACCACGCCGCTCCCGCCCGGCTGGTGACGGTGTGGGGGCTGTCCGCCGTCCCCGCGCTGCTGGCCGGGCTGCTGCTGTTGCGGCCGCTGGTGCGCGGGGCCACCACCCAGGTACGGCGCTATCTGCGCCGCGGCCACCTCGGGATGCGCTTCGTCGTCGAGTTCGCCGTCGGCAACGCCTCCAGCCAGCTGGCGGTCCTCGGCCTGGGGCTGTTCGCCAGCCCGCTGGCGGTCGGCGCGCTGCGCGGGGCCACCACCCTCTTCGGCCCGCTCAACGTGCTGTTCAACTCGGTCAACGCCTTCGGCCCGCCGGTACTCGGCAGGCTGGGCGGCCGCCGCGCCACCACGCGGGCCGCCGCCGTCCTGGGCTGCGTACTGGCCGGGGTGGGCTTCGGCTGGGCCGCGGTCCTGTACGCGCTGCCCGACCGCATGGGGCGCCAACTCCTGGGCGCCACCTGGCAGTCGGCGTCCGCACTGCTGCCCGCCACCGGCAGCCAGTACGCGGTGATGGCACTGGGGACCTGCGCGCTGGTCACCCTCCGGGTGCTCAGCCCGCGCGCCACCCTCTCGCTCCAGGTGGTCTTCTCCCTGGTGTCCGTGGCGCTGATGCTCGGCGGCTATCCGCTCGGCGGCGCCACCGGCGCGGCCTGGGGGCTCGCGGCTGGTTCCGCGCTCAAGGCGCTCGCCGCCTGGACGCGTGTCGCCCGGCTGGGACCGGCCGCCGAGCCGGTCACCGGCGGGGACGCTCAGCGCAGCGCCGCACCCCTGTCCTGACGGTAGGTGGTGACCATCGCGACACAGATCACCGCGATGGCCACCCGGCCCGACGCCTGGAGCAGCGGACCGCGCAGCAGGATGAAGGAGTATCCGGCGACGAGCGGCACCACGAGCGAGATCAGGCTCCCCGGCGGCGTGCGCCGGACCGCCCGCCTGGCGTACCGCCGGTCCACCCGGGCGGCCGCGTACCCCATCGCGAGCAGTCCCAGCGTCATCCCGGCGGGGCCGAAGTCGATCCACAGCTCCGCCCACACCGGTGAGGAGAGGTTGGTGTTGACCGCGTCCATCCACTCACCGACCATCACTCCGGTGTCGTGCGGTTTGCCGTGCCACACCGAGCGCGGCACGGCGAACAGGATGGACCCGGCCAGCTGCTTCCCGTACAGGTGGCCGACCCCGGACCGTTCGAAGGTGATGGTGTTGGCGAACATCCCGATCTGGTCGTAGTCCTTGAGCGCCAGCGGTTCGAGCACCGAAGTGGTCTCCACCGGGTGGTAGTTCTGCTCGTCGTAGCGGAAGCGGTCGGCGAACGGGAAGATCACCAGCGCCACCACCACCCCCAGGCTCAGCGCCGAGCGGTACATCGCCGCGCTGACCGGGAACAGCGTGAACAGCAGCGCGAGCAGGACGGTCAGGAACCAGTAACGCGGGTTGGATATTGGGTTGTTGACCACCGTGTTCAGCGCGGCCAGCGCGATCCAGACCGCGATCACCGCGGGGGACCTGCGGGCCCGCCGGGAGGTGACGAGCCAGCGGGTGTACGCGAGCAGCGCGAACAGCGCGGGAACGGTGCCGAAGCCGCGCAGCAGGGCCTGGCCCGCCTGCGAGTCGGCCTGCGAGATACCGGCCTCCTCGATCCCGGCGATGATCTCCTGGCGGCTGCTGAAGAAGACGGCGGGCCCGCCCAGCTTGACGATGAGCGCACCGCTGCACACGAAGGCCACCACGACCAGCAGATACAGCCGCCTGCGGTGCACCAGCGCGGGACGCGTCTCACCACGGCCCCTGCCGCCCGGCCGGTGCCGGGCGAGCAGCGCCCCCACATCGAAGGCCGCGCACCCGATCAGGACGAGCGCCACCGCCTCCGTCACATCGGAGCGCGGCCCGACCACCGGAGTGGGGACCTTGCCGAGCACCGCCTGGGCCAGCGGCGCCACCCCCATCGCCATATAGACGAAGAGCCAGAACGTCCCCTGGAGCAGCTTGCGACGGCTGGTCAGCACCATCCCGGACAGCCGGGCCCCCGCGTACACGGTCAGGGTGAGCTGGAGCCAGTACGCGGCGTCGTGCACCCCGTCACCGGGCTGTACGGCGACGAGCAGCGGCAGTACGAGCGAGAGACCCAGCGCGAGCGGCACCGACAGGGCCCGGGAGAGCAGCGTGCGCGGGGACACGGGGGGCGCGAAGCGGAAGGGGCTCGCGGTGGCCCCCGCCGCGCCGGGGAGCGCACCGGGCCCGGCGGCCGGCGCCGGGGACTCCGGCCGGACGCCCTCGCTGGTGTCCGTCGCCATGGCTAGGCCCCCGCCCCCTGGTTGAACGCCCGTGGCCGAACGCCCCGTTATACGTCCGGCGCACTTCTCCTGTGGTTCCCCGGCCGCAGTCTACCGACGCCACGCCCCCGCCACCCGGCAAGCACTAGGCTGACCGCCAGGCGTCTGGGGAGGCGCCAGTGGGGGTGAAGTGATGCGGAATCTACCGGCGTTCACGCTGGCCGGATACGACAAGGGCCGGGGCAGACTGACCCAGGCGCTCTGGTTCGCCGTGCTGAACACCGTCTTCATGGCGTGGTTCTGTCCGGCCCGGCTGCGGGTCGCGCTGCTGCGGGCCTTCGGCGCGACGATCGGCGAAGGGGTGCTGATACGCCACCGGGTGCGGGTCCTGTGGCCGTGGAAGCTCACGGTGGGCGACCACACCTGGATCGGCGAGGGCGCCTGGCTCCTCAATCTGGAGCCGGTCACCCTGGGGGCGCATGTCTGCGTCTCGCAGGAGGCGCTGCTCTGCACCGGCAGCCATGACCACCGGGCCGCGGACTTCCGCTACCGCAACGCCCCGATCGTGGTGCGGGACGGCGCCTGGATCGCCACCCGCGCCACGGTACTCGCGGGCGTCACCATCGGCGCGCAGTCCGTCGTCGCGGCGGGCACGGTCGTCCACCGGGACCTCCCCGACCTGACGCTGCACACGGCCGCCGGCCGCCGGCCGGTGGAGGAGCCGGTATGAGGGTCCTGCACGCCGTCACCCTGCACAGCCCGACCCACGCCTTCGGCGGTCCGGTCAGGGTCGCGCTCAACCTCTCGCAGGGGCTGCGGGCGCGCGGCCACGAGGCGCGGCTGCTCGCCCTCGGCGACGGCTTCGGCGCTTCGGGAGAGCGGCTGCCCACCGAGGTGGAGGGTGTGCCCGCCCGGCTCTTCCAGGCCCGCAGACTGCTGCCGCTCGGCTTCAGCGGCATCACATCGCCCGCGCTGCTCGCGGCCGCCGGGCGCGTGGTGCGCGACGCCGACCTCGTCCATGTGCACCTCGCCCGCGACCTGGTGACCCTGCCCGTCGCCCTGGCGGCGCTGCGCGCGGGCAAGCCGCTCGTGCTCCAGACGCACGGCATGGTCGACCCGAGCGACCGGCTCCTGGCGAAGGTGCTCGACACCCTTGCGGTCCGCAGAGTGCTCCGCCGGGCCTCGGCCGTGCTGTATCTGACCGGCCATGAGCGCAGGGGCCTCGAAGCGGTGGCGGCCGGGAAGCGGGGCCCGCTCGCCGGCCCCGGCAGCCAGACCGGTTCCGGCGAGCCCGGCGGCCCTCTCCGGCTGGTCCGCCTCGTGAACGGCGTACCGGCCCAGGAGGTGCGGCCCACCCCGTCAGGACCCCCGCGCATCCTGTACGCGGCCCGGCTCCAGGCCAGGAAGCGCCCGCGGGACTTCGTCACCGCGGTGCCGGAGATCCTGCGCCACCACCCGGAGGCCGAGTTCGTCGTCGCGGGACCCGACGAGGGCGAACTCGCCTCCGTACAGGCGCTCATCAGCCGTCTCGGCCTCGGCGAGCGCGTGCACTGCCCGGGGCCGCTCTCCGCCGGTGAGATGCTCGCCGAGCTCCGGCACGCCCATGTGTATGTGCTGCCGTCGGTGGACGAGCCGTTCCCGATGTCGGTCCTGGAAGCCCTCGCGGCCGGGACACCCGCCGTGGTCACGCGCTCCAACGGCCTCGCCGGTGACATCGCGGACGCCGGTGCGGGCCGGGTGGTCGACGGCGCGCCGGAGCTGGCCGGGGCCGTGCTGGAGCTGCTCGACCCCGCCACGGCCGGAGCGGCCTCCACCGCGGCCCGGAAGCTGGCGGCGGAGTCCTTCTCGATGGACGCCGTGCTCGACACCCTCCTCGGGGTGTACGAGAAGTGCTGACGGCCTGACGCCGATGAGGCACGCACGGGAGCGGGCGTTCAGCACGTCGTGACACGTATCGCCCTCAGGATCGCGGTTGCCATCCGGGCATGACCATGACCCCAGGACAGGTGATGGGACACCTGTCCCGTCACCGTGTATCGTCAGTGATGGGACAACGGTCCCATCACTTTTCGGGAGGGCTCATGGACGTCTTCATCACCGGCGGTACCGGCACTATCGGCTCCGCCGTCGTCGCCGAGCTGCTCGGCAACGGTCACACCGTTCTCGCACTGGCTCGTTCGGACCAGTCGGCGCAGGTCCTGGTGAGCGCCGGCGCCAGGGTGCTGCGAGGAGACCTGGCGGACGTCGACGTCCTGCGGTCCGGCGCTGCGCAGTGCGACGGCGTGATCAGTCTGGCGTTCGGACGCGACTACAGCAGTCCGGATGCGCTCGCGCAGGCCATCGCCGAGGAGAGCGCCGCTCTCACCGCGTTGGGGCAGGAACTCATCGGCAGCGACCGGCCGATCGTCGCGGTCTCGGGTACGCCCTGGGTGCCGGGACGCGCTTCGACCGAAGCCGATCCGCTGCCGCTCGACGGACCGGTGGGCGGCCGGGGCCGTTCGGTGACGGCGCTGCTGGAGCTCGGCTCGCACGGTGTGCGCAGCATGGCTGTCCGCATGCCGCGCACGGTCCACAACGAGGGCAAGGGAGGGTTCGCCGGCCTGCTGGCCGATCAGGCGCGCCGTACCGGGGTGGCCGGCTACCCCGGCGACGGCACCCAGCGCTGGCCGGCCGTGCACGCGCTCGACGCCGCGGTCCTGTTCCGGCTGGTCCTTGAATCGGCACCGGCCGGTACGGCCTGGCACGCCGTCGGCGACGAGGGCGACGCGGTACGTGACATCGCGACAGTCATCGGCCGGCGGCTGGACCTGCCGGTCAAGGAGGTTCCGCAGGAGACCTTCGGCCCGTTCGGCCCGATCTTCGCCATGGACCAGCCGGCGTCCAGCACCCACACCCGCGACGCACTCGGATGGCAGCCGACGCACCCCGGCCTCCTGGATGACCTGGAGAACATTCGGCCCTGACGGGCTCCGGCTGAACACGGCCCGGGCGCCGCGCGCCCCAGCGGAGTACGTGCTGGGGAGGTGGCCGGACGGGGTCTACGCGGGCACCCAGGCGTAGCAGCCCGACGAGGTGAACTCGGCGGCGCCCGCCGGGACCCTGGCCCTGACCGTCCCCTTGGCTCCGGTGCCCGGCCCGGACGCGAGCAGCTTGCCGCCGCTGTCCGTGACCCGCCAGGTGCAGTCGGCGGCAGCGGTCAGCGCCCGGTAGGTGCCGGCCCGCGGATTCTTCCGGGTGCCGTCGGGGAAGCCCGCGTCCGCGGCGTCGAGCACCGGCTTCTGGTCCGGGCAGAGCAGGGTGATGGCGGACTTCGCGTCGGGGATGTCGCCCGCGATGACCGCACCCACCGCCGCGTCCTTGTCGTGCGCGGCGGTCCTGGCCACCCGCTGGCAGCTCTCCTGTCCGGTCTGCAGCACGGCGGACGGATCCATGTCCTGCGGCACCCGGCCGCTCAGATACTTCTTGTCCTTCTTGCTGAACGAACCGGTGACGGGCGTGAGCCGGGAGTCCGGCAGCACCGGCTCCTTGGCGGAAGGGGACGGCGAAGGCCCCGTCGCGGTCTGCGGGTCCTGGACGCGCGGGGCCGGGGAGTGCAGGCCGCCGGCCGTGTCCTTCCCGTCGTGGGAACCGGACGAGCCGCAGGCGGATACGGAGACGAGAGCGGCGAGCGCGGCTGCAGCGGCGGCCGCACGGCGGTGGAGTGGACGCATGGGAGGACTCCTGTGGGACGGGCGGTGCGGGGCCCGGCCGACCGGGCCCCGCACACGGTCATGGTGGTGGTGTCAGCGGGCGGTTCACGGTGCGCCGAAGGTCAGCACGAGCTGCGGAGTGCCCTCGGCCGCCGCGGCCTCGTGGGACCACAGCCAGAGCGCGTCCGTTCCGGTACTGGTCAGGGCCAGGCTGTAGGTACTGCCCAGCGCCGGGGTGAGTGCGGTCGTGTCGAGCGGGGCCGAATAGACGGTGGAGCCGTCCGTGGCGCCGCTCAGGGTACCGAGTGTGCCGGGACCCGGCGTGGGCCGGTTGTTGTACGTCAGTCCCGACTCCGTCCAGTCCCCGGCGACCGGCACGACCGACTGGCTGTCCGTCGAACCCGCCCCGGTCTCGGTCGAGGTCTTCACCGACAGCCTGGCGCTCTTCAGCACCGTGCCGGCCGGGGCCTTCGGCAGGGTGAAGCGCAGACAGGACGCGTACGCGGATGTGCCGCGCACGGCGAGCGAGCTGGATGTGCCGTAATTCGCGTTCGGCGCACCCGCGTTGACGTAGGTGTCCTCGGACGCCCGGACCGTGGAGACGGTGTCCGCCGGGGCGCTCGCCAGCTTGTGGTGGTTGGCCACCTGCGCCGCCGTGAGCACCGAGGGGTAGATGGCCGTCTCGTCGATCTGGCCCGCGAAGAAGTTGCTCGTGGGCTGCTGCGGCCAGCCGCTGAGCTGGTCACCGCCGACCCGCCAGTAACCGGAGTACGCCTGGTTGCCCGTCACCTTGGACGATGCCTTCAGTGCGCCGTCGACATAGAGCGAGATACCGGACGCGCCCTGGGTGGCGACCACCTGGTGCCAGGCGCCGTCGTTGTAGGTGCCCGGCGTGGAGACGGTCCTGGCCCCGCCCGTGTACACGCCGAAGACCAGATTGCCGTTGTCGGTCAGGTAGATGTTCTTGTCGTAGTTGCTGCTGGTCTTCGTGGTGTTGTTGCCGAACCCGACGAGCTTGCCGCCCCGGTCGGTGGTGGTTCTGAACCAGGTCTCGATGGAGTAGTCACCGTCCACGGTCGTCCTGCGGTCGCTGTAGACGACCTGGTCGGTGCCGTCGAAACCCATCGCCGTACTGGGGCCGTTGACCGCCGCGGGCGTCTGCCGGAGCGACGGCCCGTTGAGCTGGATGCCGCTGCTGTCCGACGGGGAGGAGTCGCTGGTGAACGGGGCGCTCGTCTCGTCGTAACGCCAGTACTGCGTCGCGCCGTCCTTCAGCACGGCCGCCGGGTACGCCTCGGCCGACGAGGGGACCGTGACCGTGGCGGTGGGGGAGAGCCCGCTGGTGTTGCCGGCCGCGTCCGATGCCGTGACCCGGTAGGTGTAGGTCCGGCCCGCGGTCACCGAGGTGTCCCGGAACGACAGCTGGGGCCGCGACCACGGCAGGGATTCGCCGTCCACGGTGTACACCGGGGCCGACGAGCCGTTGCGGTAGACCTTGTACGTCAACGTGCTGTCGTCCAGGTCGGTGCTGGAGCGCCAGCGGACCTGCACCTCACCCGGTTTGATACTGACCGCACTGGCCTGCGGCACTCCCGGCACCCCGGTGTCGGGGCTCGACGCGAAGCGGGTCAGCCCCTGGGCGGGCGCGGCGTTGACCGTGGTGAACTCGCCGCCGACCCACAGGTACGTGTCGGAGCCGGTGTCCGAGACCGCCAGTGCGCGCGGGCCGATGCCCTCACCCAGGCCGTCGTTGGTGTTCGGGAACCAGCCCAGCTTGCCCACACTGGTGGTCGGCTGGGCCAGCAGATGGTTGCGCGCCCCGTCGGGGAACTCGCCCACACTGGAGCAGTCGTGCGCGTGCGACGCGCTGTACAGGACGTTCTCGTACGACAGCACGGCCTGCGTGGCGCCCAGACAGGTGTCCCGCCAGCGCTGCCCGAGATCGCTGAGGTTCAGCGCGATCCGTCCGTCGAAGACACCGCCGCCCGTGCCCTCGTTGCCGGTGTAGAAGCCGGTGGCGTCGGTCCCGATGGTCTTGACGACCGAGTTGGTCTCGATGAAGCCGGGATAGGTCTTCACGTTGTGGCCCGACGTGGCGTCGACCACGGCGAGCGCGTGCGAATCGGCGCCGTTGACGGTGAAGAAGTCACCGCCGAGCAGCACGTCGTGTCCGTCGGGCGTGACCGCCACGGCCCGCCCCGGCAGATCGGCGTCCGCCCGGAACGGGCGCAGCGCCCCGGTGGAGCTGTCCACCGCCGCGAACCGCTTACGGGTCTCGCCCGCCACACTCCCGAAGTCGCCGCCCGCGTACACCGTGTCGCCGGTGACGGCCAGCGCCCGCACCGTCGCGGGGAAGCCCGGGTGGAAGTCCGGCTTCGGAGTGCAGGTGGCGATGTCGATCGCGGCCAGGCTGCTGGCCGGTACGCCGTTGACGGCGCCGAAGTACCCGCCCGCGTACAGGGTCTTCTTGTCGGGCGATACCGCCAGCGCGCGTACGGTCGCGGTGCCGCTTCCCACGGTGAAGGACAGCTTGCAGGACGTGGGCGCCCCGGTGGCGGCGTTCATCGCCACGAAGTCGACGGCGTCCTGCGGTGTCCCGCTCGCCCCGTCCGGCGGCCTGACCTGTGAGAACGTTCCGCCGACGAAGACGGTCCCCTGCGCCTCGGCCAGTGCCCAGACGATGCCGTTGGTCTGCCAGGTCGGCAGGTCGTCGGCGGTGAACGCCACCGGCGGGGTGACGGCGGTGGCCGGCGCCGCCGCTGTCACCCCCAGAGCCGCTGTGACGGCCAGGACAAGGGCGGCCGAGAGCCCTCTGGATCTACGCATGTCCATACCCCCCAGGCATGAAGTCGTGCACGTCAGCGGTCGATGCGGACGTTCGCACCGGCCAGTTGGTCCGCCACCTGACGCATATCGGCGTCCACCATGATCCGGGCCAGCTCCTCGACGAGCACCTCCGGTTTCCAGCCGAGCAGCCGGTGCGCCCTGGCCGGATCGCCGATCAGCGCGTCCACCTCGCTGGGGCGCTCGTACTTCGGGTCGTAACGGACGTACTTGTTCCAGTCGAGACCGGCGTGCGCGAACGCCGTCTCCACGAACTCCCGCACGGTGGCGGCCACTCCGGTCGCCACCACGAAGTCGGTCGGTTCGTGGTGCTGGAGCATCCGCCACATCGCGTCCACGTACTCGGGGGCGTACCCCCAGTCGCGTACGGCGTCCAGGTTGCCCAGATAGAGCCGGTCCTGCAGCCCCGCCTTGATCCGGGCCACGGCGCGGGTCACCTTCCGGGTCACGAAGGTCTCGCCGCGGCGTGGCGACTCGTGGTTGAAGAGGATGCCGTTCACCGCGTACATGCCGTACGCCTCGCGGTAGTTGACCGTGGTCCAGTACCCGAAGACCTTCGCTGCGCCGTACGGGCTGCGCGGATGGAAGGGTGTGCCCTCGTGCTGCGGGGGCGGGGTGGCGCCGAACATCTCGGAGGACGACGCCTGGTAGTACCGGGTCTCGATACCGCTCGCCCGGATGGCCTCCAGGAGCCGCAGCGCACCGAGGCCCGTCACGTCGCCCGTGTACAGGGGGGCGTCGAAGGAGACCCGGACATGGGACTGGGCGCCGAGGTTGTAGACCTCGTCCGGTCTGAGGTCACGCAGGAGATTGACCAGCGCCACCCCGTCCGCGAGGTCCGCGTGGTGCAGTACGAAGGACCGCTCGGGCTGCTGGGGGCCCTGGTAGATGTGGTCCACGCGCTCGGTGTTGAAGCTGGACGAGCGCCGGAGCAGCCCATGGACCGTGTACCCCTTGGAGAGCAGCAGCTCCGCCAGATAGGAACCGTCCTGACCGGTGACCCCGGTGATCAGCGCGGACTTGCTCATATGGGATGTCCCTCTCTGGCGGACCGGTCCGGGACCGGCCCGGACGCCGCGGATATGGTGTGGTTCACGGAATAAGTCAGGATTCTGGGCGCAGTGGCGTGCTTCGTCCTGGCATGATCCGGCTCATGACTGAATCGCTGTTCCTGCCGGCCGGCGCCCGTATATTCGTCGCCGGCCACCGCGGCCTCGTCGGATCGGCCGTGGCCCGCCGGCTCACCGCCGACGGATACCAGGTCCTCACCCGCCCCCGTACCGAGCTGGATCTGCGCGACGCCGCGAGCACCGCGCGCTATCTCCACGACACCCGCCCCGACGCGGTCGTCCTGGCCGCGGCCAAGGTCGGCGGCATCATGGCGAACAGCACCCACCCGGTCCAGTTCATCGAGGAGAACCTGCGGATCCAGCTGAGCGTGATCGCCGGTGCGCACGCGGCGGGCGTCGGCAGGCTGCTCTTCCTCGGCTCGTCCTGCATCTACCCCAAGCTCGCCCCGCAGCCCATCAGCGAGGACGCCCTGCTGACCGGGGCGCTGGAGCCCACCAACCAGGCATACGCCCTGGCCAAGATCGCCGGGATCGTACAGATCCAGTCCTACCGGCAGCAGTACGGCGCGGCCTACATCTCCGCCATGCCGACCAACCTCTACGGGCCGGGCGACAACTTCGACCTGGAGACGTCGCACGTGCTGCCCGCGCTGATCCGCCGCTTCCACGAGGCCCGCGCGGCCGGCCGGGACGAGGTGGTGCTCTGGGGCTCCGGCGCACCGCGCCGCGAGTTCCTCCATGTCGACGACCTCGCCGCCGCCTGCGCGCTGCTGCTCCGCTCGTACGACGGCGCCGACCCGGTCAACGTCGGCTGCGGCACCGATCTGACGATCCGTGAACTGGCCGCCACCGTCGCCGAGGTGACCGGTTTCGAGGGGCGGATCGGCTGGGACACGTCGAAGCCGGACGGCACCCCGCGCAAGCTGCTCGACATCAGCCGGCTGCGCGCGCTCGGCTGGGCACCGGGCATCGCGCTGCGTGACGGGATCGCCGGCACATACGCCGCGTGGCAGCGCGGCTGACGGCGGGCACACCAGGGTCCGGGGCCGGGTCCGGACCCGGACCCGAGTGGGCGGCGGCCGGTGCGCCGCGGTCCGGTTCGGCACGGACGGCGGCCGGTCAGTACGCACCGCGGCCGTCGACCACGGCGCGGAGCGTACGGGCCATCACATCGACGTCGCTGGTGAACGACCAGTTGTCGACGTACTGGAGATCGAGCTGGACGGTCTCGTCCCAGGAGAGGTCGGAGCGGCCGCTGACCTGCCAGAGCCCGGTCATCCCGGGTCGCACGGCCAGCCGCCTGGCCTCCGTCTCGTTGTAGAGCGCGGCCTCCTCGGGCAGCGGCGGCCGTGGACCGACCAGGGACATGACACCCAGTAACACATTGATGAGCTGGGGGAGTTCGTCGAGCGAGGTGCGGCGCAGCAACCGTCCTGCCCGGGTGACCCGGGGGTCGCGCCGCATCTTGAACATCGGCCCGTCGGTCTCGTTCGCCGATGCCAGCTCGGCCTTGCGGGCATCCGCGTCCAGCCGCATCGTGCGGAACTTCCACATGACGAACGGGGTGCCGCCCTGCCCGATCCGCCGCTGCCGGTAGAAGACGGGGCCCGCCGAACTCACCCCGACCACCAGGGCTATCACCACGAAGAGCGGCGAGAGCAGCAGCAGTCCCAGCCCGGCGCCCACCCGGTCCACGACGGACTTCAGCACCGGCTGGGCGCCACGCCGCACCGGCGGCACGATCCGCAGCAGCGCCATCCCGGCCGCCGACGAGGGCTCCATCCGCTTGACGGAGATCTCCACCAGCCCTGGGGCCAGGGCCAGTTCGACCCCGGCATCGTGCAGTGCCCAGGACAGCCGCCGTAACCTCTCGCCCGCCATGCCCGCACCGGGCGCGACCAGCACGACATCGGCGGCCAGCTGGCGGGCGGCGCCCAGCAGCGGCACGGTGTCGTCGGCGGTGACCGCCGGGGCGTGCGGCGCAAGCCGGCCCGCCAGCCGTGAGCCGCCGTCCACCGGACCGGCGCCGACCGCCACGATGCCGACCACGACGTACGGATGGTCGGTGCGGCCGGCCAGATGACCGGCCACATCGCCCGCCGCGGTCGGCTCGCCGACCACCAGCACCCGGGTGACGACCTGGGCCTTGTGGCGCGCCGCCGTGAGATGGCGGTAGGTGGCCCGCCGGCAGACCAGCGCCGCCAGCAGGGCGGGGAGGAGCACCAACAGGCAGAGCAGCGGCGGGTGGTGGAGCTCGGCCGCGCTGCGGATCACTGCCAGCACGCCCAGTAGGATCAGCCAGTCGTGCAGGACGGGCAGGGCGCCCCTGGACTCACCCAGGGCGCGCTTGGTGTAGCGGTGCCTGAACGCCTGCACCCCGAGCCAGGTGACCGCGGTGACGGCGGCCGAGCGGAGCGCGTACGGCTGTCCCTGGGCGCGGAGGGCCAGAGTCACCGGCAGTGCTGTCGCCGCGGTGTCGGCGAGCAGCGCTGTCGGTAAGTACCACGGTGCTTTCAGGCGCATCCCGTGCGGGATCGCGCCTGATGACGTGCTGATGTCGGACGCACTTGTCTCAGGCGTTCGGACATGCCACATGTACCCCCCCGGCACGTGTTGACTGGTTCGTCCTGTTCGTCGATTCCCCGATCGACGAACTGGAGTCGCAACAGGGACAGTACGACAAACTCCAGGTAGCACAATGCCGTTTACGTAAACGTTGCGACCGATTGGCCCCGCATCGATCGGGAGACGATGTGGCGAAGTGGTGGTGACCTCGTGCAATTCCGCCTCGGGGGCTTCCGGGAGCGCCGCTGCCCGTATCCGGGTTCACCCGGCGGCCACGCGTGCGAACGACAGGGCGCCGGGGCGGGCATCTTCCGCGGTACGTGATGCGGAGGGGCGGCCTCGGCGGGCTGCGCCGCTGGTCACGCCGGACAAGCACCGGACGGCCGTGGGCGCGGGGCGGCGGCGTACGGCTCCGTCCGGCCCGGGCCCCTGTTGTCCCGAAGCCGCATTTCGGTTCTACTACTGCCCAACCCCCGTACTGCGGGCGGCTTTCCGGGAAGGAACGACGATGGCCCAAGCGCCGGTACGACCGTGGGCGCACCACCGCCGCAGAGTCACCGGGCGGCGCGTCCTGCTGCCGGGGGCCTTCGGTATCGGTCTGCTGCTGATCTGTCTGCTGGCCGGCAGCGGAATGGCCTGGTCGCCCTTCGGGACGGACGGCGGCCCCGCGGGCGGGACACCCGCGGCCGCACCCTCCGCGCAGGACCCGGCGGACCGCGCCGGAGCCCTCACCCCTCGGCCGCAGCGCGTCACCGGCAAGGAACTGCCCTTCGACCTGCCCGCACCGGCGACGCTGCGCGGCGGCCACCACCTGGTGTTCGCGCACTACTTCACGCCGTATCCGCTGTCCCTGGACAACAAGCCGGCCGCGCAGGACTACTACACACGCAACTACCTCACCGCGCGCGGCGAGCACGGCAAACACGCCCTGTACGGCGGGCTGTTGCGGGACCGGCCGCTGCCCGTCGCGCCCCGGAGCGGCGACTGGCAGCTCGCCAACCTCCAGCAGGAGGTCCGTACGGCCAGGGCCGCGGGCATCGACGGGTTCAGCGTCGACATCCTCGCGCTGACCGGACCGAACTGGGAACGGGTCAACCTCCTGCTCAGGGCGGCCGCTTCGGCCGCGCCCGGCTTCCGGATCATGCTGATGCCGGACATGACGTCACTGCACACCGACCCCGCGACGCTCGCCGACGCCCTGGCGGGGCTGGCGGCCTCACCGGCCGCCCACCGGCTCGGCGACGGGCGGCTGGTGATCTCGCCCTTCAAGGCGGAGGCGCACGATCCGGGCTGGTGGTCGCAGCTGACGACGCGGCTGCGCACCCACCACGGCATCCGGACGGCCCTGGTCCCGCTGTTCCTGGACTTCACCGCGAACGCCGACCGGTTCGCGCCCATCAGCTACGGCTTCTCGGAGTGGGGGAACCGCAGCTACACCGCACAGGCGGGCGCCGCCGCCGATGTGTCCCGGGCGCACCGGCTGGGCAAGACGTGGATGCAGCCGGTCTCGGTGCAGGACGCCCGGCCCAACCAGGGGGTGTACGACGAGGCGGGCAACACGGCGACGCTGCGGGAGGGCTGGGGCCACGCGATCGACGACGGCGCCGACTGGGTCCAGCTGACCACCTGGAACGACTACTCGGAGGGCAGCCAGTTCGCGCCGTCGCTGCACAACGGATACGTCTACCTCGATCTGTCCTCGTACTACCTGACCCGCTTCAAGACGGGGCAGTGGCCGAGGATCGTGCGTGACACGGTCTATCTGACCTCGCGGGTGCAGTTCGCCGGGGCCCGGCCCGTCCCCGGCGGGCAGCGGAAGCTGATGAGCCCGCGCGCCGGGACGGCTGCCCCACGTGACGCGGTGGAGGCGCTGACCTTCCTGACCGCGCCCGCCGACCTGGACACCGTGGTCGGGACCGACCGCAGGAGCCACCCGGTGCCGGCCGGGGTCAGGGCCACTCTGGTGCCGCTGCACACCGGATGGAGCGCGGCGACCGTCCGCAGGGACGGCCGGACGGTGGCGGAGGTGACCTCGCGCCACCCGGTACGGAGCCAGGTCCGGGTCCAGGACCTCCAGTACTACGCGGCGAGCAGCGGCCGCCCCGACATGCCCTGAGCGGGCGGCCGCTCCTCGTCTCGGTCTCACTGTCCGAATCTCACCTGCGGGATCTCACTGGCCGGAACTCACGGGGCCGGATCTCGCGCGGCTGACCTCACGGGTACGAGACGACCGTGGAGGGCACGGTCGATGTTCCCGATGTGGCGGAGCCGGTGTTGTTGATGACGTGGTTGTACTGGCCCTTCCCGCCGAGCGACACGACCAGCAGATCGTGGAACTTCACCCCCGCCTTGTCGGGCGCGGCGAATCCGTGGTCCTGCTGGATGGTCGGATCCGCGGTGAAGTTGCAGTAGCTGCCGAGACCCCAGCCCTCATGGGTGTTCACCGAGTCGGCGACCTTGTAAGCGGCGTACCCCTTGGTGTCACCGTCCTGGACCGCGGCCTGGTCGGGGGCGTCGTACGCCTTCTCGTTCTGGAAGAAGATCGTCTTGCCGTTCTCGCCGTTCCACTGGACGTCGTACTTGTTGAAGTGCTCGACGAACAGCCCGGTGGCCAGCACGTTGTCGCCGTTGACGGTGAGCCCGTAGTCGGCTCTGTTGGTGTCCCAGCCGACGCCGTCACCGTGGTCGGCACGCCAGAGCCAGGTGTGGTCGACGATGGTGTCGTTGCTGTTGATCTCCATGCTGGTGGTGGCCTTGCCGGGCCCCGCGCCGCCGATCCGGACGAAGACGTCCTGCACGGTGGTCGGATTGGCCGAGTGGTCGGCGGACGAGCCCTCCGGGCCGACCTGGAGCAGCGTGTCCGAGTTGGTGGTGCCCGCGTCGATCAGCAGGCCGGCCAGCTTGACGCCGTCCACGTCGGCGACCTTCATCGCCGTCACCCCGTTGTCGGGGACCAGCGTCGCGTATCCGAGACCCAGCACCACCGTGTTGGCCCGCTTCACGTCGATGGTCTGGTCGAGGTGGTAGATCCCGGGCGTGAAGAGGAGGTTGAGCCCCTGGTCCAGCGCCTGGTTGATGGTCGCAGCGGTCGCGCCCGGCTTGACCACGTAGAACTGGTCCAGCGGAATCGACTCACCCTTCGGCGCGCCGTTTCCCCAGGTGGTGCCGCTGGCGTTGGTGCGCTTGTCCGGTGTGAACACCTTGTAGTCGTTGCCGTCCAGGTACAGGAACGGCTTCTCCCGGGAGACCGGGGTGGTGTCCAGGGTGGTGTACGTGGGGTCGGGGAAGCCCTGTGCGGGTGCGCCCTGCACGCCCGAGAACACCATGTTCCAGACGCCGTTGGCCCAGCCGCCGACCGAGCTGTCCCGGGTGTACCACTGCTGCTGCGAGTACGGGCTGACCGTCCCGTCGATCTTGCTGTCGGCGATATAGCCGCCGCTGGCCCAGCCGTAACCGTCGGGGGCGAGGTTGAGCCCGCCCTTGACGTGCATCCGGCGGAACGGGGCTGCCTGGGCGACGGCCCAGCGGTCGGTCCCGTTGGCCGGGGTGAGGGCCAGGTTCTCCGCCGAGCGCCAGAAGTTCTGGGTGGCGTTCCCGTTGAACCAGCCCGCGTCCACGGTGACATCGCCGTTGATGTTGGTGTCGTCGGGTGAAAGGCCGAGACCGGCGATCGAGGTGTAGAAGCCGAGCTGGGCGTTGATGTTGCTGTAGGTGCCCGGCTTGAAGAAGAAGGCGTCCCTGCCGGTGCCGAACTGTGCCGACTCCTGTTGCTTGAACACCGAGTCGAGCTGGCCCTGGATGTCGGGCGTGGACGGGTCGAAGACGTGCACGTTCGGTCCGAGGTCGCCGCCGCCCGGCAGATCGGCGGCGTGCGACTTCGACGGGGCGACGACGAGGAGGGCGGCGGCGAGTGCGGCCGCCGCCACCACCGACATCCTTCTCCTGCGTGCCGTGGGGGGAACAAGCATGGGGAAATCTCCCGCAGTTGGTGGCTCAACGGTGAGCCTTCAAGAAGTGAAGAGCGAAAGTGTCTGGGAGCGCTCTCTGATGGGTTGGATCGTTCCTCCGGGCGTGCGCCACGTCAAGAGTTGTGCAAAAAGTGGGGGAGATGGCCGGTGTTTCTCCAACTCTGTTGAATAAGGGGCTATTTGAGCGAGCCGGGCGGTGTTCCGCGGCGCCGTCGGCGAGGGTGACGGCAGGCCGGGGGCAGCCCTGCGCGAGGGGGGTGGATCGCGCCGAAACGTTGACATGTACTGACCCCAAGGTGAATTGTGATGCTCGAATTTCCAGTGTTCCAAGCATGTCTGCGCAGGCATTGCACATTTTGCTGTTCGGTACGAACGGAGAACACTCCTTGCGAATCCTCAGAACCCGCCCCCGGCAGGGCGCGGCCGCCGCGGTGTCGGCACTGGTACTCGCCCTCACCACCTTGACCGTCCCGGCGTCGCAGGCACACGCGGCCGCCGCCCCGTCGGGGACCCTCGACAGCGGGACGAAGAGCGTCACCTGGCAGAGCCCCGTCTACGCCAAGGGCACCGTCGACGGGCCCGACAAATGCGGTACGGCGGCCGACGACCCGGACCAGGCCAAGTGCGCCCGGTTCGATCTGACCGTGAACCCGCCGGCGGGCCAGTGGGACGACAACCCCGAAGGCGGTGTCCCGGTCTCCATCCAGTGGCAGACCCCCACCGACGACTTCGACATGTACATCTACGACAAGGACAACAAGGAGGTCGCGTCGAGCGCCGGGACCGCCGACCCCGAGGCGACGGTCATCCCCAAGGCGTCGGGCACCTACCACGTGGTGGTCGTCCCGTACACCGTCCACAACAACTCCTTCACCGGCAAGGCGTATCTGCCCGAGTCCACCGACGCGGGCAACCTCACCGGCTTCAGCGGCTCACACGGGACCTACGACTTCGCGGCCGGCGCTCTGAAGGCCCGCGCCTCGTTCTTCACCGACGAGACGATGCGGCTCCAGGCGTCCCCCGACGGCGACCTCTCCGGTCCCGCGGGCAGCCACATGATCCAGCAGCAGCCGAAGGCCGAGCCGCACACCTCGTCCTTCAACGCCGGTTCCTACTACGGGATCCGCTCCAAGGGCGTCGTGCTGCGCGTCTACAAGAAGCCGCTGAAGCTCGCCCTGTACAAGGCGGACAACCGTACGGTGATCTGGGCGGAGGCCGACCCGCTCCGCTGGACGTCCGGCGGTATGCGGCAGAGCCTGAAACGCGGGCCCAAGGAGCAGTTCTTCGGCGGAGGCGAGCAGAACGGCAGCTTCTCCCACCGCGACCAGGTCATGAACGTCGGCAACAACACCGACTGGGACGAGGGCGGTTACAACAACTCCCAGCCGTTCTACATCTCCACCGCCGGCTACGGCGTCTTCCGCAACACCATGACGGCCGGGGTGTACGACTTCGGCTCACCGGTCAGGACCGGACAGCAGGAACGCCGCCTGGACGCCTACTACTTCACCGGTGACACCAAGAAGGTCATCGGCGAGTACACCTCACTGGTCGGCAAGCCCTTCATGCCGCCGGTGTACGGTCTGGAGCCCGGCGACGCCGACTGCTATCTGCACAACGCCAACCGGGGCGAGCGCCACACCCTGGACTCCCTCAAGGTCGCGGACGGCTACGACCAGAACCAGATGCCGCTCGGCTGGATGCTGGTCAACGACGGCTACGGCTGCGGCTACGAGGACCTGCCGCAGACCGGTGCGGGGCTCAACAAGACCCACACCCAGCTCGGCCTCTGGACCCAGGACGGTCTGCCGAACCAGGCCGACGAGGCCAAGGCCGGCGTACGCGTCCGCAAGCTGGACGTCGCCTGGGTCGGCAACGGCTACGGCATGGCGCTCGACGCCTGCGACCAGGCCAAGGCCGGTATCGAGGACAACAGCGACGCCCGCGGCTTCGTCTGGCTGCCCGTCTCCTGGGCCGGTGCCCAGCGCTGCGGTGTGCTCTGGAGCGGTGACCAGAAGCTCTCCTGGGACTATCTGCGCTGGCAGATTCCCACCTACGCGGGCGCGACCCTGTCCGGGATCGCGTACAACACCGGCGACGTCGGCTCGATCTACAGCCACGACCCCAAGATGTACGCCCGCGACCTCCAGTGGAAGGCGTTCCTCCCGGCCATCATGACGATGGACGGCTGGGCCACCGACATCACCACCAAGAAGCCGCACGACCAGCAGCCCTGGCTGGACGGTGAGCCGTACACCTCCATCAACCGCAAGTACCTCCAGCTGAAGGAGCGGCTGCTGCCGTACATGTACACCCTGTCCAAGGACGCCACGAAGACCGGTGTCGGGGCGGTGCGCCCGCTGTCGCTGGAGTACCCGGACGACCCGGCGACGCTCGGGGCCGACGCCAAGTACGAGTTCATGTCCGGCTCGGACTTCCTGGTGGCGCCCGTCTACAGCGACACCGACGTCCGCAACGGCATCTACCTGCCGAAGGGCACCTGGACCGACTACTGGACGGGCAAGACCTACCACGGCCCGACCACGGTCAACGGCTACAAGGCGCCGCTCGACACCCTGCCGCTGTTCGTCAAGGGCGGCTCGATCGTGCCGATGTGGCCCAAGGGCACGACGTCCTGGGAGACCCGGAACAAGAGCGAACTCGACTACGACATCTACCCCAAGGGCACCACGGACTACACGCTGTACGAGGACGACGGTGTGACGCGGAAGTACGCGAAGGGCTCGTCGGCCACCCAGCACGTCCAGGTGAAGGCCCCCACCCACGGCAGGGGCGCCACCACCATCGAGGTCGGTGCCAGCAAGGGCAGTTACACGGGCAAGCCCGCATCCCGTTCGTACACCTTCTCGGTGCATGCCAAGAACGCGCCGTCCCGGGTGGGCATGGCGGGCGGCAAGCTCCAGCGGCTCGGCTCCGCGAAGGCGTTCGCCGCGGCGAAGTCCGGCTGGTACCGGGACCCGGCCACCGGAGTCACCCAGGTCAAGACGCCGTCCCTCTCCACGGGACACGGCTTCTCGGTCACACTGCGCGGGTAGCGGTACCCGAGCACGTGTGAGGCGGGTCAGGGGTCGTCGGGCACCGGCGGCCCCTGACCCGTGCCGGGACCGACGGCCTGTTGGCCTGGCCGACCTGTGGCATAGCATCCTCAGCTCTATGGACACGCTGAGCATCACGGGAAACATAGGGGGCATGGCCGCCCTCGCGGCGGCGGCGATGCTGGTCGGCTTCTCCAAGACCGCGGTCAGCGGGGCCAACACGATCAGCCTCGCGGTCTTCGCCGCGGTCCTGCCGGCCAGGGAATCGACCGGGGTACTGCTGCCCGTACTGATCGCCGGGGATGTGCTCGCCGTCCTCACCTACCGCAGACATGCCCACTGGCCCACGCTCTGGCGGCTGTTCCCGGCCGTCGCGGTGGGGGTGGTGATCGGAACGGGGTTCCTGTTCTGGGCCGACGACGCGGTGGTCCGCACCTCGATCGGCGCGATCCTGCTGCTGATGGCCGGTGTCACCCTGTGGCGCAGACGCGCCACCGAGACGGCGCGCACGACTGCTGCCGGTGCCGGTGCCGACGGAGCCTCCGGTGAAGCCGCCGGTGAGGCCGTGGACGGAGCCGCCGGTGAAGCCCCCGGTGGACCCACCGGCGGCCCTGGCGACGCACCGCAGGGGCCCAGCGCCGGGCGCGGCCGGGCCATGGCCCGTTCGTACGGTGTGCTGGGCGGCTTCACCACCATGGTCGCCAACGCGGGCGGGCCGGTCATGTCGCTCTATCTGATCTCGGCGGGCTTTCGGAAACTGGGGTTCCTCGGCACGTCGGCCTGGTTCTTCCTGATCGTCAACGTCACCAAAGTGCCGTTCAGCGTGGGCCTTGGCCTGATCGGCACCAAGTCGCTGCTGCTGGACGCCGCGCTGGTCGTCTTCGTCGTCCCCGGCGCCTTCATCGGGCGGGCCTGTGTGCACCGGATCAACCAGCGGCTCTTCGAGCGGCTGGTGATCGGCGCTACCGTGCTGGGCGGCGTTCAGCTGCTGTTGCGCTGAACCGCCGGCCCGTCCCGCAGGTCCAGCACCATGACCGAGCCCCAGTCCTGCCGTTCGGCCTCGGTGAAGCCGAGCGCCAGATAGAAGGCGCGCGCCCCCGGATTCCCGCCGCCCACCCCGAGATGCAGCCCCGGCACACCCCGCGCCCGCAGCTCGTCCAGTACGGCCGACATCAGCCGACGGCCGAGCCCGGCGCCCTGGCCGCGCGGCAGGATGTCGATGTGCAGATGCGCCGGGTGGCGCTCGTACAGCGGATCGCCGTCCGCGGGCGGGGTGCGGTGGAGCTGCGCCACCCGCTGCCAGTCCCTGCTGCCGTCGCCCGGATCGTCCGCCATGGACTCCGGGTGGCGCAGCCGCAGCGGGGCGTACCAGTGGACCTCGCGCCACTTCTCGTACGCCGCCGAGTCGGCGGTCGCCACGACGTAACCGACGACCCCGTGTGCGTCGGACGCCACGAAGGTCAGGCCCGGGTCGGCGGCCGGGTAGGGGCCGGCGTACACATGGCCCAGCAGATCGGGGTCGTGGTAGAGCGCGGTGGCGTCGCCGCCCGAGTCCCCGGTCAGCAGGCAGACCCGGTACATGCCCGGCAGGTCGAAGGGCTGGAACGGCCGGATGCCGATACTCGTCGGGCGTCCGTGTGCGGCGGGTTCTGCTGTCATCCCGCCAGCGTAGGCGGCCGGCCGGACAGCCTGGCTCCGGTGCCCAGGCCGAGGTAGGTCAGCGGCCCCGGGTCCGGCACCGGGATCTCGTGGAACCCGATGCGGTCGTAGAACGCGCGCGCCGGGGTGTTGGCCGTGACCATGCCCAGATGGACGGCGGGCACGCCCTGCTCGGCGAGGGCGCCGATGAAGCGCGTCATCAGCGCGCGCCCGAACCCCGCACGCTGATGGCCGGGCAGCAGATCGATGTGCAGATGGGCGGGGTACGCGGCCAGTTCGGGCAGCAGCATGCGCTCGGGCCGGTGCAGGAGCGCGGCCATCTGATCGGCCGGCGTCCGCAGCGGACCGGGCGGGTCCGGGTACCGTCCGGCCAGCGCGGGCAGCCACTCCGTACGGAAGCGCTCGACGAACAGTGCGGTGTCCGCGGTGCCGAGGACATATCCGACGGGGAGGCCGCTGCCGTCGTCGACCACGAAGGCGAGACCGGGTTCGAGCTCCGCATAGGGGCCGGCGAAGACACTCGGCAGCAGCGCGTGGTCGGCGTACAAGTGCCGTGCGTCGCCGCCCTCTTCGCCGGTGCGTATGCAGATGTCGTAGAGCGCCGGCCGGTCCTCGGGGCGGTAGGGGCGCACAAAGGGCTGAGGAGTCACAGCAGTCACAGCGTCACTATGAGGGCCGGGGGAGCGCTCCCACAACCTGTTTTCGGATGCGTGGCGCCACGGCCGCCCGGCCTCTCGGCGGCTGACCGGCCCCTCGGCGGTCCGTGGCCGTCAGCCGGCCGTCAGTCGCCCGTCAGCTCGTACGCCCACAGCCCGTCCACGTCGGCCAGCCGGACGAAACCGGCCCGGCGCAGGACCTGCTGCGAGGCCAGATTGCCCGGGTCCGTCATGGCCACGATCGTGTGGACGGCGGGGAGTTGCAGCGTCCAGCGGGTGAGCGCGAGCACCGCGTCGGTGGCCCATCCGGCGCCTCGCGCCGACTCCGTCAGGTCGTAGCCGATCTCCACCGAGCCGTCGGACGGCGGCCCGTGGAAGCCGATTCCGCCCAGCGTGACGCCGTCGGTGGCACGCTGGATGGCGAACAGCCCCCATCCGGGCAGATACGCCCCGGCCTCGGCCGCCATCGCCACCATCTTCCCGGCGATCTGTGTCCCGCTGCCCGGGGCCGCGTCGAGCCAGTCGAGTCCGGCCGTGCCGCCCTCGGCCAGCACGGCGGCCGCGGCGGGTGACTGCTCGCGCAGCACGAGCCGTTCGGTCTCCAGAGCGAGCAGGCCGTTCTCTCGGAAGGAGTGCAGGGTCATGGCGTCGGCCACCTCGGTACGGGGAGTGGAGACCGGCGCCTCCGTGAACTCGGCCCGGACAGTATCTCCCGGATCTCCCGGCCCGCGCCGCGCATCAGGACGGGCTGCGGTCGACGCCGGTCGCGCGCTCTCCGTTACGATTCCCGCTCATGAGCACTCCTGACCAGAGCGAAGCGGTGGACACGGATCTGACCGAGCCCGGGAAGCCGGGACTGACGCCTCGTCAGGCGCGGCGGATACGTATAGCGGTGGCGTCCGTGGTGATGGCGGCGCTCGCGCTGGTGCTCGCGGAGCGGATCACCAGCCGGTCGTCCCTGCTGGTCGTGGCCGACTACGGGATGGCGCTGATCCTCTGCGGTGTGGTCATCGAACTCAGCCGCAGCGGCCGCACCAGGGTCGCGAGCTGGCTGCTGTGCGTGGGCCTGGTGGCGGCGGTCGGCGCCGACTGGCTCGTACTGCCTTGACCGGAGCCGGAGCCGGAGCCGGAGCCGGAGCCGGCGCCGGAGCCGGGATATGACCTCATCCGGACTTGATCCGCGCTCGGCCTGATCCCCGCTCGGCTCGATCCCGCGCTCGGCCTGATCCGGCCCCGGCCTGATCCGGCCCCGGCCTGATCCGGTCCGGTCTGATCCGGTCCCGACTGGCCCCGGGCCGGGCACCCGCCCGACCTGTGACGGCGCCCCCGCCCAAGGGAGCGGGGGCGCGGACGGGCAGTGGGTCAGGCGCCCTCGCCCGATCCGGACCCGGACCCGGATCCCGAAGTGGAGGCCGCCTTGATGCCCTTGGTGATCTTGTCCATGACGGAGAGGGCAGGCGCCTTGGCGTTGATGTCGAAGCCGGAGCGGACCATGATCAGCATGCCTTCGGCCCCGGGGGACGGGAAGGCCAGCGACTGGACGTACCCGTCGTCGCCCTTCTTCGTCACCACCTTCCAGCGCACCAGGTACCCCTGCTGTCCGGCCACGGTGACGGCCTCGGACTTGAGCAGTCTGTGCGAGGTGATCCCCGAAGAGGTCTCCCCGTACGACTCCTTGGCGTTGCCCGCGATGTCCTTCTTCGCCGCCGCCTTCGCGGTGGTCGCGGAGATCTTCAGGGCGATCGCCGGCTCCGAGAACACCCCGCCGCGCACACACTCTGCGGGCTTGCCGTCCGAGTCGGTGCCGCCGGGGCAGGAGTACTTGCCGATGGTCACGCCCGCGCCGACCGTCCCCGACTGGCCGGTCCAGCCCTTCGGCACGGGGATGGCTATCCCGCTGGCCGCGTCGGTGGCGTAGCCGTCCTCGGTCGGCGGTGCCTGCTGCCCGGGGCCCTGATCCCCGCCGCTGCCACCGCCGTTCTGGCCGTTCTGGCCGCTGCTCCCGCCGCCCGGCCGGCTGGGGGCGTCCGAAGGCGCCCTGGACGGCGCGGTCGCCGCGTCCGATGTGTGCCCGGAGCCCGATCCGTCCGTCAGCAGATAGATGCCGCCTCCGATGGCCGCCAGGACCACCACGGCGGCAGTGACCGCGGCCCCGATCCGCAACCTGCGCCGCCGGATGGCGGCAGGCGGCATCCGCAGCTGGTCGGTCCACTGGGCGCCGTCCCACCAGCGTTCCTGGACAGGGCCTGTTCCTGTATACCCGGGGTCTCTGTGCCAGCCGGGAGGGCTCATCTGGGTCACAGCCGCCACCGTAGCCGCGCTGCGTGAAAATCACATGAATCAGGGCCGCCGGGCCACCGGGGAAGACGGACCAGGCACGCCTCAGTCTTCGCTGACCTCGGCCAGCGCCTCGGTGAGCCAGGCGATCCAGTACTTCTCCAGCTCGATCCCGCCCCGGAGCACCAGATGCTGGAGCCGGTCGTCGGCCGGGAGCGAGGAGCCCGGGAAGTCACGCTCCTCGATGGCCAGATACTCCGCCAACTGCCGCTCGTGCAGGCCGAGGTGGCGTTCCAGTTCGGCTCCGATGCCGTGGGTCCCCACCACGGCCGCGGCCCGCAGTCGCAGCAGCAGCGGATCGCGTACGGGTCTGGGGTCCTCGGAGCCGGCCACCCAGGCCGTCAGCTCGGCGCGCCCCTCGGGCAGCACCTCGTACTCCCGCTTCCGCCCCCGTGAGGGCTGCTGGGGCAGCGGCCTGATGAAGCCGGACTGCTCCAGTTTCGCCAGTTCGCGGTAGATCTGCTGGTGCGTCGCCGACCAGAAGTAACCGATCGATCTGTCGAATCTCCGGGTCAGCTCCAGCCCCGACGACGGCTTTTCGAGCAGAGCGGTGAGGATCGCGTGGGGGAGGGACATGCGGGCATCCTAAAGAGATCCCGGCGGGGGCCGTTGCCGCGCTGCCTGGCGCGGCTACCGGTGCGGGTCGCGCTGCGGCGTATGCCGGGCCGCCGTGCCGCAGTGCGGGTCGTGCTGCGCGGTGCGGCGGGCCGCTGTGCGCTGCGGGCCGGGCCGCGGCGTGCCGGTTCAGAGCCTCGCGGCCAGCTCGGTCCCCTGGCGTACGGCCCGCTTGGCGTCCAGCTCGGACGCCACATCGGCCCCTCCGATCACGTGCACCGGGTGCCCGGCGGCGCGCAGCGCCTCGTACAGCTCACGGCGCGGTTCCTGACCGGTGCACAGCACGACCGTGTCGACCGGGATCAGCCGGCCGGCCCCGTCGACCGTGATGTGCAGGCCCTCGTCGTCGATCCGTTCGTACGTCGCGCCCGCGACCGTCGTCACGCCGCGGTGCTTGAGCTCCGCACGGTGGATCCACCCCGTCGTCTTCCCGAGCCCCGCACCGACCTTGCCGGTCTTGCGCTGGAGCAGATGCACGGTCCTGGGTGAGGCCGGGCGGACCGGTGTACGCAGTCCGCCGGGCGTGCGGTGCTCCGTGTCGACCCCCCACTGCCGGAAGAAGACCTCCGCGTCCTGGCTCGCCGACTCGCCGCTGTCGGTGAGGAATTCCGCCACGTCGAAGCCGATCCCGCCGGCTCCGATGACGGCGACACGCCGTCCCACCGGGGCGCCGTCCCGCAGGACGTCCAGATAGCTGACGACGCTGGGGTGGTCGAGGCCGGGGATGTCCGGGGTGCGTGGGACGACTCCGGTGGCGAGCACGATCTCGTCGAAGCCCTCCGCCGTGAGCGTCTCCACCGTCGCCAGGGTCTTCAGACGGACATCGACCCCGCGCAGTCCGAGCTGGACGCGGAAGTAGCGCAGGGTCTCGTCGAACTCCTCCTTGCCCGGTATCCGCCGCGCCACGTTCAGCTGTCCGCCGATCTCGTCGGCGGCGTCGAAGAGCGTCACCGCGTGGCCGCGCTCGGCGGCCGAGACGGCGAGGGCGAGTCCGGCGGGACCCGCGCCCACCACACCGACGCGCTTGCGGCGCCGGGTCGGCGAAAGGACCAGTTCCGTCTCACGGCAGGCGCGCGGATTGACCAGGCAGGAAGTGATCAGCCCGCTGAAGGTGTGGTCGAGACACGCCTGGTTGCAGCCGATGCAGGTGTTGATGGTGTCGGAGCGGCCTTCCCGGGCCTTCGCCACGAACTCGGGGTCGGCCAGGAAGGGACGGGCGAGCGACACCATGTCCGCGCCTCCGCCGGCCAGCAACTCCTCAGCAAGCTCGGGGGTGTTGATCCGATTGCTGGTGACCACGGGAATGGAGACCGCGCCCATGACCTTCTTCGTCACCCAGGTGTAAGCGCCACGTGGCACCGAGGTCACGATGGTCGGGATCCGGGCCTCGTGCCAGCCGATGCCGGTGTTGATGATGGTCGCCCCCGCCGCCTCGATCTTCCGGGCGAGTGCGATCACCTCGTCCTGCGACGAGCCGCCCGGGACCAGGTCGAGCATGGAGAGGCGGTAGATGAGGATGAAGTCGGGCCCCACCCGTTCCCGTACCCGCCGGACGATCTCCAGGGGGAAGCGGATCCGGTTCTCGTACGACCCGCCCCAGCGGTCCTCGCGGTGGTTGGTCTGCGCCGCGATGAACTCGTTGATCAGATAGCCCTCGGAGCCCATGATCTCGACACCGTCGTACCCCGCGCCCCTGGCCAGCTCGGCGGCCCGTACGAAGTCCTCGATGGTCCGCTCGATCTCGTCATCGGTGAGGGCGTGCGGGACGAACGGGCTGATCGGTGCCTGGACCGCGCTCGGTGCCACCAGGCCGGGGTGGTAGGCGTACCGGCCGAAGTGCAGGATCTGCATGGCGATCAGGCCGCCCGCCCGGTGGACGGCCTCGGTCACGGTCGCGTGCTGGGCGGCCTCGGCGGTGGTGGTCAGCTTGGCGCCGCCGTCGAGCGGCCTGCCCTGCTCGTTGGGGGAGATCCCGCCCGTCACGATGAGCCCGGCGCCGGCGCGTGCACGGGCCGCGTAGAACTCGGCCATCCGCTCGAAGCCGTCGGGTGCCTCTTCGAGCCCGAGGTGCATCGATCCCATCAGGACGCGGTTGGGCAGCGTCGTGAAGCCGAGGTCGAGGGGGCTCAGCAGGTGGGGGTACGGGCTCATCCGGCGCCTCCGGTGCGCAGTGGTGGTCAGCTCTTTGTAGACCAGCCGGGCCCCTTTGTGCAACAAGTTGCATAATGGAGTGCGTCACTGACCGCACGGCACGCTCGCCGGACTCCCGGGATCAGCTCCGTACGCCTCTCCACGGCGGAGGTGCGATGCACTGGGCGTCTCCGGCCGGCGAGCGGCATCAAGGGGGGAGGGGGCGGTCAGGCGCCGGTGAGACGCGGGGCCGAGGCCCGCGGATCGACCGGTCCGCGGAGCCCGCCCGCGAGGTGCCCGGCCCAGGCCGTCAGCCCGCCGATGTCGATCCCGTACGGCATGGCCTCGGGGTACGCGGTGAGTCCGCCCGCGCCCCTGAGCAGCAGCCGTGCACCGCCGGCGGTATTGCCGCGGGCGGCGTGCGTCAGCCCGACGGCGAGCTGCGCGAGCCCGCGCCACAGGGCTCGCTCCGACTCGGGCCCCGACTTCCAGGCGTCCTCGAACACCTCATGCGCGTGAAAGGGCATCCCGGCGTCGAGCAGCCGCTGCGCCTCCCGCACGGTCTCGGCGGGAGTGCGCACCACCCCCTCCGGTTGCCGCTCCACACCCTCGGCCCCATAGGGGAGCGGGCGCCCGAGCCCGTCCCTGGGCCGCGCGTTGCGCGCCCGGCCCTCCGGGTCGCGATCCCTGGCGGTGCCGTCCGAGCCGTCGCTCTTCTCGTCCATCCGCTGATTGTCCCCCTGTTGTGGCCCTGCGTGCCGGCACGGCCCTCCATGGCGGAGTCGGTCGGACGGCCGGAGTGGGGTATGGTTCTCTTGCAGGTCAGGCCAGGGGAAACCCCAGGTCAGACGGGCATCGGGACGTGGCGCAGCTTGGTAGCGCACTTGACTGGGGGTCAAGGGGTCGCAGGTTCAAATCCTGTCGTCCCGACTGGAGACAGTCGCAGGTCAGGGCCGGTTTCGGAGAAATCCGAAACCGGCCCTTGGCCATTCTTGGGGACCAGTTGGGGGATCAGCCTCCTTGACCCGGCGTCAAGAAGCCATGGTGATCGGGCGGCACCGGGCTGTGACCTGCCGACACCTGCGTCCAACGCGGGTGCGTGACGTGTTGAGCACGGCGGTGGGCAGGCGCGATTCAGCACGTTGACCGCGTGTCGGTCAGCGCAGCCGGGTTGCCGCCATCCCGCCATCGACATCGAGGGTCGCCCCGTGCACGAAGGCCGCCTCGTCGGAGGCGAGGTAGCGGACGGCGTAGGCGATATCGATGGGGCGCACAGGAGTACCGGCAGGCGTCGCCTTCGTCATCGCGGCGAGCGCGTCCGCATTCTTCGCGGTGCCCCGTGTCGCTGTGGCTCCCGGTGCCACGGTGTTCACGCGGACGCCCCGCGGTCCGTACTCCGCCGCCCAGGAGCGGGTCAGCTGCTCGATGGCGGCCTTCGTCGCCGGGTACAGGGCCTTGTTCGGGACGCCTACGCGTGCCATCCAGGAGCCGATGTTCACCACAGCGCCGGAACCTCGTTCGGCCATGCGCGGTGCCAGGCTCGCGACGAGGACGTGCGGGGCACGAATGTTGGTGGCCCACAGGGCCTGCATCTCGTCATCGGTGACGGCGTCGGTGCGGAAGCCCGGGTACACGCCCGCATTGTTGACGAGAATGTCGACTCGTCCACCGAGTGCGTCCTCGGCCCCCTGCGCGAAAGCGCGGATGGCGGCGGGATCGGCCCCGAGGTCGGCGGTGAGAGCGTGTGCCCTTCCGCCGGATGCGGTGATCGCGTCCACTACGGCCTGGGTCCGCTCCGGATTCCGGCCGCTGACGACGGTGTCGGCGCCAGACGCGGCGAGGACCCGGGCAACGGCCTCGCCGATCCCGCCGGACGAGCCGGTGACCAGGGCGGTGCGGCCGGCGAGCGTGCCATCGGCGGGGAGGGAGGAAAGGAGGTCTTCGTTCGTTCGCATAAGTCGATCATCACCTCCTGGGTGACCGGAATATTGCCTGCACCGCTCATCTTCTTGCTCATTTCCCACGTGTGAGCCCCGACCAGGCCGATGAGGTTGGATGTCCGGTATGGACGAAGCGACCGCCGGAAGTCTCGACCGGATGGCCGAGGTCATCCTGCGACGGTCAGGTGACCCGGTACGGGCGGACAGGCTCGGGCTCCGGCTCAGCCATGTCACCGCCCCCACGGGCCTGGGCTACCAGCACTACCCCCCGTCCCTGTCCGTCGTGGTAGCCGGACGTAAACGCTCTGTCGTCGGCAACGACAACCAGGTCTGGGGACGCGACCGGTTCTTCATCACCCCGGTCGACCTCCCTGTCGTATCGGCCGTGGTGGAGACGGAAGAACAGCGCGGCTTCCTGTCCGCGCGCTGGCGGCTCTCCCCGACCCTCATCGCGGAAGTGGCGGCCGCGATGCCGGGCGGCAACCGGCTGTCGGCGGCCGGGGACCGGCTCGGCACCTGGACCCCGGCTCTCGCCGATGCATTCGCCCGCCTCGTCGCCCTCCTGGACGAGCCCGAGCACATGGCCGTCCTGGGGCCGCTGGTGTCGCGCGAGGTCATCCTGCGCCTGATGCAGACAGACCAGGCACCGAGAGTCGTCGCGGCGGCCCTGAACGGAGATGCCGTCGTGCCGCGCGTTGTGAGCCTGCTGACCAGCCGCATGGCTGAACCCTGGACGGTCGACGCGCTCGCTGCCGCGGCCCGAACGAGCCGGCCCACACTCCTGAGACATTTCAAAGAAGCGACATCGATGACACCCACGCAGTACCTCAAGCGGCTCCGGCTGGGAGAAGCCCGCCACCGGATGATCGTCCTCGAAGAAGCCGCGGCAAAGGCCGCGTCCGCGGTCGGCTACCGAAGCGCATCCCACTTCTCCCGCGACTACCGGCACCTCTACGGCCGGACACCGGCGGCGGACGCCGCACATACCCGGCTCCAGCTGCGGGAACTCGGGCTCGGGCGTGAACCCGACGCTGACACGGGCACAGCTGCCGGTGCCACCGTCGTCCACGATCCCGCCCCGTAGCCGGTCTGTGGATGCGGAACGGACGGGCCAGTGACTGGTCCCCGGTCCGGACTGCTGAGGCCGGCAAACCGACGGTCGCGGTGCGGTCCGAGACCGGAGGCCAAGGCGAGCGCGGGGTCACCCGCTCGGGAAGCTCTCCGCGCCGAGTACGTTCAGCAGGCTCAGCCTGTCGTAGCTGTCGGTGCCGGGCGTCGCGGTGAAGACGAGCAGGGTCTGTGCGGTGTCGAGATCCTGCAGGTTCTGGCAGAACAGATCGATGCGCCCGACCTGCGGGTGGACGAAGCGTTTGGCGTCGCTCCAGCGCAGGCCGACCTCCTGCCGGTCCCACAGCGATGCGAACTCCTCGCTCTCCCGCAGCAGTCCGGCTGCAAGGCGGGAGGCCTGCGAATGGGGTCCGTCCCGCGTGGAGACCGCCCGCAGAAGCGAGACGTTCACCCTGCTGTAGTGGTCGTGGTCATCGGGAAGGTACCGGCTGCGCGCGACCTCGTCGGTGAACCAGCGGTACGGGGCGCTGCGCGCGTCTCCGGTGTAGTGGGTCTGCTCGCCGAGCAGGGCCACGGCCGGAGGTGTCTGGAGCAGCGTCTCTCCGAGGGGGCCCATCACCTGGGCCGGGGTGTCCTGCAGCCGGTCCAGGATGCGCATCAGCCCGGGGCTGACGTGCTCGCTGCGCAATTGCCGGTGCGGTGTGCGGTGCCCGCACAGCAGGAACAGGTGATCCCGCTCGTACGGGGTGAGGCGCAGCCCGCGGGCGATGGCCGCCGCCATCTGCTGCGAGGGCTGCGGCCCGGTGCCCCGTTCCAGCCGGGCGAAGTAGTCGGCCGACATGTCACAGAGCTCGGCCACCTCCTCCCGTCGCAGCCCACGGGCGCGCCGGCGCGATCCACGACGCAGTCCCACGTCCTCCGGTTGCAGCGACTCCCGCCGGGCACGCAGGAAGGCGCCCAGCGAAGCGCGGTCCGCCATCTCATCCATGGGGCTCCTCCGGCACGTTCACGTTCACCATGGTCGCAGCCGTGCTGGGCCTTATCCACTGACCGTCGATCAGTGGCTGAGCGGGCCCTTCATCCGGGCCGCCGGATGACGTCGACTGGTCGGTACACGCCGAGTGCCGGTACAGGTGCATCCGCACCGGCTGTCGGCACACGTCGCTCTCCCCACCAACCGACCACAGCGGAGAACACCCATGAAGCTCACCGGCAACACCGTCTTCATCGCCGGGGCGACCTCCGGTATCGGCCTCGGCCTCGCGCTGAGCCTGCACGCGGCAGGCAACCGGGTCATCGTCTCCGGGCGCCGCGAGGAGAGGCTGGCGCAGATCGTCGCGGAGAACCCAGGCATCGAGTCCGTCCTGCTCGACACCACCGACCCGGTCGCCGTCCGGGACGTCACGGCGCAGCTGGTGAGGCGCTTCCCCGACCTCGACGTCCTGGTCGCGATGGCCGGCATCATGCTGCCGGAGGACCTCCACAGCGGCGACTTCCTGAGTACGGCAGAGGCGACCGTGACCACCAACCTGCTCGGCCCCATCCGTCTCGTGGCCGCTCTGACCGAGCATCTCGCCACCCGACCGCAGGCGACGATCATGACGGTCTCCTCCGGGCTGGCCTTCGTCCCCTTGCCCATGACGCCGACCTACTGCGCCACCAAGGCCGCGGTCCACTCCTTCACCCAGAGCCTGCGTGTCCAGCTCGCCGACACCAGTATCGAAGTCCTGGAGCTCGCGCCTCCGGCCGTCCGCACCACTCTCATGGGGCAGGAGGAGGCAGAGAATGCCATGCCGCTGGATGCCTACCTGGACGAGGTGTTGGACATCATCGGGTCCGACGAGCAGCCGGCCGAGATCCTCGTCAAGGCCGTCGAACCCCTGAGGTACGCCGAGGCCCGTGGGCAGCATGCCGACGTACTGCGCATGCTGTCCAGCCACTGAGCCGCGCCGCTCCAGGGCGGCGGCGATCCGCTCGGCAAGTCGAGTACGGACAGGGGATGTGGACGGGCCGTGCTGACATCCCGTCGCTGCCCTATCCGGCGTGCACCGCGTGAAGACCCGCCAGAACGATGTCGACGACCTGCTCCGCGTCCGCGCGGCTGAATGACCGCTGACCCCGGCGGAGGAGCAGATGTACCGGGCCGGACAGCATTTCGGTGAGGAAATGGATGTCCACCGACGGCAGCTCGCCGCGTTCGAACGTCTTCTCCAGCCGCCGGTGCATGGTCGCCATCCGCCGCTCGTGCGCGGCGTCCACGATCGCGATCACTTCTTCGTTCGCCGGGGCCAACGCCGCGACGTTCGACAGCGCGCGGCCTCGCGGAGTGGACAGGGAATCGGCGAGGGCCATGAGGAAGTCGGCCAGGTCCGCGCGGAGGTCGCCGGAGTCCTTCACCGCGATGGTGTCCGCGTCGAACGAGGACAGCGCTTCGACCACCAGCTCGGCGTGGTCCGGCCAGTTCCGGTAGACGGTGGTCTTGTTCACCCCTGCGAGTTCGGCCACTTCCTCGTAGCGGAACCGCTCGATGCCGTCCCTGGCGACCAGTTCGGTGGCCGCGGCCAGCACGCGCTCACGCAGGCGGGCGTTGCGTCCACCCGGCCGCCGGGCCGGCGTCGCGTTTCCGGCGTCCTTGCTCGCACTGCTGTGGTCGGCCACCGTCACTCACTCCTGAAGACTCACTGCTCAGCGGCCGTTCGAGGACAGGGGGCGGTGCCGCCGGGCCGGCCCCTGTGCATGATGCCGCACCGCCTCTACCGCGCGGGCAGCAGGCGCGCGTTGCGCCGCTCGATGTCCTCCCACGTGGCAGGGACCATGAGATCAGCCCCACCGTTCGCGGACTCCTGTGCCTTGTCCGAGTACGGCCGCTGGCGACGCTCGTACTCGGTGAACGCCGCCGTGTGGTCGCCGTCGTGGCGGGTGAGGGCCTCGGTCAGCAACCACGCCCCGGTCAGCGCGAGCGAGGTGCCGCGCCCGGCCATCGGAGTCGCGCAGTGCGCGGCGTCGCCGATGAGGACGACGCGCCCCCGGTGCCACGTCGGCATGTGGATCTGGGCGATGGCGTCGAAGTACAGCTCCGGGTCCGCCTGGGCGGCGGACAGCAGTTGAGGAATCCTCCACTGTCGGTCCTCGCCGTAGAAGTCGGTGAGGATGCGTTTCTGCGCGGCCAGGTCGTGGTGGTCGTACTCGATTTCCTCCGAGCGGAAGGTGAAGATCGCGAGTGCCTGATCCCGGTAACGGCCGATGCAAGCCATCCGCCCCGGCAGGTTGAGGATGTGCACCGAATGCGCGGTGTTTTCCGGGGCTGCTTCCTCGGGCGCGGCGCCGATCGCGACGTAGAGGCCGAGATGCCGGGAGAACTCCCGCTCCGGGCCGAACGCCTGCCGCCGCACGTTCGAGTGCGCGCCGTCCGCACCGACCACGAGGTCGTACCGGCCCTCCCGCCCCGATTCGAACACGACGGTGACCTGGTCGCCGTCGTCGGTCAGAGTCCGCACGGAGTCCTCGAAACGCAGCTGGGCCTCTTCCGGCAGAGCCTTCCGCAGCACGCGCATCAGGTCTTCGCGTGGAATCTCGATGTCGTCGTCGGAGTCATTGGTCTCCGACATCGGCTGAGGAGCGATGACATCGCCGTTGTCGTCGACGAACTTCGCCCCCTCGGTCATCGTGATCGAACGCCCGGTCACCTCGTCCAGCAGCCCCATGCGCTCGACCACCCCGACGGAGTCACCGCGCACGTCGATGGGTGAACCGTTGATCCGCAGGTGTCCGGCACGCTCGACGATCTCGACCGTGTGCCCGGCACGCGCCAGATCGATGCCCGCGCTCAGGCCGGCCACCCCTGCCCCACTCACCAGGATCCGCATCCCGGCCTCCTCTCCCTTGAACTCACGGTTCACCATCCCCGACAACTATAGCAACTTTTTGTTGCTTTTAGCGTCGAAGTCCTGTGGCGGTCCGCCGACGGAGTGGGTGGACTGTTTTCGCGGCCTCGGGGGCCGGAGGATCCCGCGACCGCAAGCCGGGGCGCGGGCGGGCGGGCCCGTTCCTCGGCCCGGGCCCGCCCGGCGGCAGAGCTCAAGCCCGGCGCGGGGCCACGCGTTGCCGGGGCGCGTACCGCGTACCCGGCACAACGAGCAGGTGGCTACGGACCTTGCTCCTCGCTAACCGGCGACCTTGAAGGATGCCTCGTCGCGGCCGGCGCCGTCGGTGATCCAGCAGCTGCCCCCGCCGAGCAGGGCCAGTTCCGCGCGGCCGTCGCCGTCGAAGTCGCCGGCGACCGGCGCGGTGTGGTATTCGCTGCCCGGTAGCAGGACGCGCCTGTGCGGTCCGCCGGCCTGCGGGCCCTTGGGGCCTCCCCACAGGACACTGGCGGCGCCGCTGACGACGAAGTCGGCGTGGCCGTCCTCATCCAGGTCGGCGACCGTGGGCCGCCACGTTTCGTCCGCCGTCTGGGTGTCGTCCGGCACACCGAGGTCCTCGCGGGTGAGGAGGGTCGCGCGGTCATGGTCCGGACCGTGCTCGGAGCCGGGCACGACGAGCACGTCGAAGGTCTCCGTGTCGGAGATCTCGTCCACCGGATCGGCGAAGCCGTCCCCGTCGACGTCGGAGGTCGTCCCCGGGGTCTCGCGCGCCGAATCGGCCGGTCGGCAGGGGCTGTTGGGCACCGGGCGCGCGCCGCCGGACGGGAGGAGGACGAGAAACGCCACCACCGCCACCACTACGAGGGAGGCCGGCACGGCGTGCCATATGAGCAGGCGACGGAGGTACCGGCCGCCTGCTGTCGGAAAGTGCATCAGCCCACTCCAGGGGCGTGGGCGCGGCCCGCACAAGGAAGTGGATCATTTCGTTACGGGGGTGATGCACGACGGCCGGTGTGACTGAGCGCTGCATACGGCGGGACTCGTCACCTTCACTGCTCCGCACGCAAAGCCCCGACCGCTACTGGCCGGCGTATCCAACGGGCCGGCGTGCCCGACTGGCCGGGGGCTCCGCCGCAGCATCGATGTGGCGGAGCCCCCGGCAGGGTGGCTTACTTCTTCTGCCAGCCGATCAGCTCGGGCGGGCCCATGACGCCGTAGTTGCCGTAGAACTGGGCGGCCCCGTAGTTGGCCAGTCCCTTCTTGACGGCCCAGATGGTGGGGCCGTTGTAGGTCGGCATGACGCCGTAGGTCTTCATGGCTTTGAACTCGACCTTGTTGCCGGCGTCGAGCTGCCGGTCCAGGCTCGGCAGGTTGGTGACGGCCTTCGTCTCCTTGTCCATGCTCTTCGGCACCGAGCGGGAGACGTTGAGAGTGGAGTCGGAGCAGTACATCTGGCAGATGTAGAGCATCCCGTTCGGGTCGCTCGAAATGAAGCCCATACCGAATATGTCGAAGGCGCGCTGGGTGAACACCTTGTTGAAGTCGGCGGAGGGGTGCGCCTTGATGTCCAGCTTGACGCCGATGTCCTTCATCATCTGGGCGAGGGCAGTGGCACGGGCCTTGGTGGTGGACCTGTCACCGATGGTGGGGAAGGTCAGTTCCAGCTTCTCGCCGCCCTTGGCCCGCACACCGTCCGAGCCGGGCTTCCAGCCCGCGGCATCCAGGTCCTTCTTCGCCTTGGCGGCATCGAACTTCACGAGCTTGCCGAAGTTGTCCTGGTAACCCTTCTGGAAGGGGTAGAGATTGAAGGATCCCGGCAGGGGCTCGGTGTAGCCAAGCCCCTGGAACGTGATCTTCGCGAGCTGGGAACGGTCGATTCCCTCCATCAGAGCCTTGCGCACCGCCGGGTCCTTCAACTGCGGCGACGTGCTGTTGAAGACCAGAGGGTTGTTGGAGGTGGTCGTGCCGCGGCGAAGGTCGGCCCCCTTCACCGACTTCACCTGGTTGAGCTGCTCTGCGTCCTGCACCTCTACCGCGTCGATCTGGCCGTTCTTGAAGGCGTTGACGGAAGCGCTCTCTTCCATCTGTACGAAGGTGAACTCGTCCAGATGCGGCTTGGCGCCCCACCACTTGGGGTTGGGCTTGTAGGAGACGGTGCCGCCCTTGGCGTCGAACTTGGAGATGGTGTAAGGGCCGGCGCCCCACTCCGGGTGGGGGTTGCTCACGTACGCCTTGTTGAAGGCGTCGGCTTTGGCGAGACGCCGAAACCGATGAAGGAGAGTGCCGTCTCGGCCTGCACGGTCGAGGCCACACCCAGGGTGAACGTCACGATGAGCAGGGACCCGATGTTCGGTACCAGGTGACGGACGATGGTGTGCATCGGACTGACGCCCATGAAGCGGGCCGCCACCACGTACTCGCGCTCACGGCAGCGCAGCCGACGACGGGCCTCGGCGGACCTCGTCCACCTGCGGTCGGTCAGCCGCTCCGTTGATACGTACCGGAGCAATCCGGCACGGCCCCTTGAGTCCTTCTACAGGTCCAGAACCAGGCGAGGTGAAAGCGCGCGGGACACGCACGGGTACATGCGGCCCTCGGGCGCGCCGATGTCGTCGCGGTGTTCGGGCTCGCCGTCCAGGACGGTGAGTTCGCAGCTGCCGCAGACACCTTCGCGGCAGCCGGACGGGACCGGCCGCCCGGCGTGGTTCAGCGCGTCGAGCAACGACTTACCGGCATCGACCTGGACCGTCTGTCCACTTCGGGCGCACACCGCCTCGAACGCCCTCTCCGGTGCGAACGTCCGCGCGGCGGGCCGGAACCTCTCGATGCGCAGCTGCCCGGCGGGGAAGGCCGCTTCGAGCGCGGCGAGCATCGGCCCCGGGCCGCAGCAGTAGACCAGGGCGTCGGAAGCCACCCCCGCTGCCGACGCGACGAAATCCGGTCTGCCGTGTGTGTCGGTCGCGACGATGGTCACTCTGCCGCCGTACGCGGCCCGCAGCTCATCGGCGAACGGCATGGAAGCGCGAGACCGGCCCACGTACACGAGTTTCGCCGCGGCACCCCGCTCGACCGCCGTACGCAGCATCGGCAGGATGGGCGTGATGCCGATGCCACCGGCCACGAAGAGGTACTCCGGCGCGGGTTCCAGCGGGAAGTGATTGCGGGGCAGGGAGACTTCGAGTGTCCGGCCGGGCCTCAGGAAACGGTGCACGTACTCCGAGCCGCCCCGGCTGAGCGGTTCATGGCGGACCGCGATGCGGTACCACTCGGGCTCCGCGGGGTCGCCGCACAACGAATACTGCCGCGTCAGCCAGTTCGGCAGGACGAGGTCGATGTGCGCCCCCGCCTCCCACGGCGCCAGTGGCCCTGCGGCGCCGCGCAGGTCCACGGAGACCACACCATCGGCGATCTCTTCGATCCGGTCGATGACCGTGTGTTGCATGGGAAACCCCTGTCAGTACAGCTCGCGATAGCCGGCCTCGAGGCCCGCTTCGACCATTGCCGGATCGATGTCTACGTTGAACTGGGCAGCCGCGACCTCGCCCACCGACGGAAGTTCATCGGCCAGCGCCTGGCTCGCTGGATCCCACATCCGGGACCGGATCAGCGCGCGACCGCAGTGGAAGTACGCCTCCGTCACCTCGACGACGATCGCAAGGACGGGCTCGCGCGCCTCCGTCTGCATCCGGGCGAGCACGTCGGGCTCGTCGGTGGGATAGCCGCGTCCGTTGACGCGCAGCGTCTCCCGGGCACCGGGGATCAGGAAGAGCAGCCCGACCCCGTCGTGCTCGGCGAGGTTGGTGAAGGAATCGGCGATCTTGTTGCCGGGCCGGTCGGGGATCGCGAGCGTGTGCTCGTCGAGCACTTTGACGAAACCCGGGTAGTCGCCCCGCGGCGAGCAGTCCAGCTGACCGGACGCGCTGGAGGTGGCCAGCGACAGGAACGGGGAATGCGCGATGAAGCGGCGGGAGAACTCGTCGATGCGGTCCTGTTTCTTCTCCTTGAGCATCGCTTCGGGTTCGCCCAGCCGGGCACGGACCTCGGCGGGTGCCACCCTGCGCGGCCGGACGCGGGCATGCGTCATGACGGGCTCCTTCCGGTTTTGTTCGCAGTGGGGTGCGCCTGCGGCAGCCGGCGCGGCGGCCAAGTCTGCTGAGCAGCAGGTCATGGCACTATTATGAGCAATTACTCAATACCGGCGCTACTCGCTTTGGCGCTGCTTCGAAGGGGGTGCCATGGGGACGGAGAAACGACGGCTTCAGCCACGTAAAGAGCCACGACAGGTGCGCGCGGAGCTCACACGGCAGCGCATCCTCACCGCGGCTGCTCACGTTTTCGCCGAACACGGCTATGCCGCGGGCACCACGAACCGGATCGCCGAACAGGCCGGAGTCTCGATCGGTTCGCTGTACCAGTACTACCCGAACAAGGACGCGATCCTGGCCGAACTGGTCACCCGGCACCTGGACGCCGGCGCCGCGGCCATGAGCCGCCGCCGCAGCGGCGCGCTGCCGGAGTCGTTGGAAGAGATCATCCGCCTGTTCGTACGGACGTCGATCGAGAACCACCTCGGGGATCCGCATCTGCTGCGGGTCATGATGGAACAGCCGCCGCTGTCGGCTGAGCTGGTGCAGAAGGTCGCCCGGCTCCACCAGGCGGACATCGAATACATCCGGGAGCTCTTCGAGACCCACCCGGAGGTCCGGGTGGCCGACACCATGACGGCGGCGCGGGTCGCGGTGTCGGCGATCGAATTCATCGTGCACCCGCTCATCGCCGAGCCCGCCCCGGTCGACCCCACCAGGCTGGAGAACGAACTGGTGGCGATGCTGACCCGGTATCTGCGCGGCTGAGCGTCGGGCCCGCAGACAGGTGCGGTGCGATTGGCCGGCCGGGCGACGGATCAACGGTCGGCGATGATCGTGCCGACGTGATGGTGCGGACGTGTTCCGAGCGGCGAGTTCCGCGTCCCGTAGCCGTCTGCGAAGAGCGACGCTGCTCCCGAGAAGATGTCTTCGCGGTGCTGGTTGGCTCCGAGTTGGACGGCGGTGGGCATCCACGTCATTTCATTTGGCGATGCGGCGATGGCGTATGAGAGTCGCCGCCTCGGCTGTGACGGCTGTGAAGGTGAGGAAGTGCTCGGGGCTGCGTTCGTAAAGAGGAGGTAGTCGCAGCCTTCGCCGCTGTGGAGTTCGGCGGACCGTCGGCGTCGGGGCCGCGGAGACGCCGAGTCCCGACTCGCCACACAGGACACTGTCCCAGGCCCTGTGACGCGTGCTCCCGAGGCGTTCCCCTTGGTTACCAACTCCTCCACGCTTGGTTACCAACTCCTCTACGCTGTACTTGCGTTGGCCCGCGATCGTCTGCTTTCTCGTACCACTTGCTCATCTGGGAGGCCACCATCAGTACGGACGCCGACATGACCCTCGGTGCGCTGCACCCCGACGACCCGCAGGAGGTGGCGGGCTACCGGCTGCGGGCCCGTCTGGGTGAGGGCGGCATGGGCACGGTCTTCCTCTCCCACACCCGCGGTAGCCAGCCGGTCGCGTTCAAGCTGATCAGACGCGAGCTCAGCCAGGACGACGGCTTCAGGCGCCGCTTCGAGCAGGAGGTACGGGCCGCGCGCCGGGTGCAGGGCTACCACCTGGTGCCGGTCGTCGACCACTACACCACGGGCGATATGCCCTGGGTAGCCTCGGAGTTCGTCCCCGGCATTCCCCTGGAGGAAGCCCTGGACGACCACGGCGCGCTACCGCTGCCCACCGTCTTCCAGCTGGTGGGCTGCACCGCGCTGGCGCTCACCGCGATCCACGCCGCCGGCGTCGTGCACCGCGACCTCAAGCCCAGCAACCTCATGCTCGCGGCGACGGGCCCGTACGTCATCGACTTCGGCATCGCCCGCGCCGCCGACGCCACGAAGCTCACCACCAGCGGCAAGTTCATCGGTACCCCGCAGTACATGTCGCCCGAGCACGCCCTCGGTGACCCCGTCGGGCCGGCGAGCGACCTGTTCTCGCTCGGCCTGATCGCGGCGGTGGCGGCCACGGGCCGGCACCCGTACGGCGAGGGCGGCGGCCTGACCATCGCCACCCAGATAGCCAATACCGCGGCACGCCCGCCGGACCTGTCGGAGTACCCGGGCATCCTCCGCCCGCTGCTGGAGCGCTGCCTGGCCGCGGACCCGGCCGACCGGATCCCGGCCGCCGAACTGGCCGCGCTCTGCGAGGAGTACGGCGGTCGGCCGCTGCGGGACATCGCCGGATGGCTGCCGGGGCCGCTGAGTGCCCGGGTCGCTGTCCGGGCCGAGGCGGCGCGTGCGGCCGGGCAGGAGGCCCCCCGACAGGGTGGGGAGGCTGGGGGAGCGCCTACGGAGCAGAGCACGTCCGGCGGCACGTCCGCCGGCTCAGGCCCGTCCGGTACCGCAGGCCCTTACGGACCGCCGCCCGGCACCGCCGGGAGCCACCGCTTCGCCGACACCGCCACCCACCCCTGGACCGAAGGACCGCAGCAGCCTGGATTCGGAGGTCCGTACGGAGGCGACCCCGGGACCCGACAGCCGTCGCCGCCGCCATTCACCCCTGCGCAGCAGCAGTGGTCGGCCGGCGGCGGCAGCCGTAAGAGACGCAACCCGGTGCTGATCACCTGCCTGTCCGTCGGTGGTGCCTTCCTCGCCCTGCTCATTGCTCTCATCGCCTGGCTCTGGCCGGACGGCGGTTCCCCCGACCCCGGCCCCGGCCCGGGGCCGACAGTGCAGAGCCCGACCCACAACGAAAAGAACAACGGCGGAGAGCCGGAAAAGCTCATCGCCGCGCAGCCGTTCGCACTCCGCGCACCGGCCGAACCCGAGGTCGTCCCGGTCGATCTCGACAAGCCCAGGATCTACGGCCACGACGAGACCGCGGACGGCGACGAGGAACTGGTGATGAGCGAAGTGCGCAGCCCCGAATCCGGCGGTCGCTGGGAGCTGGAAACGCCCATGGGCATCAGCAGCGGAACGTCGTACGCGAAGTGCAATCAGGCCCCGGGCAGCAACGCGCTCTCGGGGAACGTCGAGAGCACCGAGCTGAAGCGACAGCGGACCATCAAGGCGGGCACGGTGCTGTGTACCAGGACCAGTGAGGGCAATCTCGCGATGCTCGTGATCGAGCGGATCACCCCGTCCAGCGGCTCGGACCTCCCGGATGTCCAAACAAAGCTGACGCTGTGGGGCGCAGAGTGACGATGGACCTCGACGACATCGCGGCGCACCTCACCGGCGACCCGGAACAGGCCGACGCCCTGATCGACCTCTCCAACGTTGTCCGCGACACCGCCATTGGTGGCCCGCACGCCCGCTCTCTCGACCGTCTCGGCCTCGTCCTCGACGCTCTCGCCCGCCGCACAGGCGACCGCAACGCGACGGCCTACGCCCTGGCCGACCGCAGCCTGCGCCACAACGTCCACGAATACCCCGACCGTGCGCAACCCGCCCGTCTCGTGGAGTGGATCGAAGCCGGCCTCGTCGAGGAGCTGCCCGACGCCGACGAGCGCCTCCTCGACCTCGCCGAAGGCTTCGGTCTGCCGGTGATCAGCCGGGACGGCTTTGCCGACTTTCGCCTCACCCACCCCTGGATCCAGGGCAACACCACACAGTTCCTCACCCCTGTCCCGACCCCCGTACGGGCCGTGAAGCTCGCCGAACGGGACATGGGTACCCGCAGCCCCGCGCAGATCTCCCGAAAGCTGGAGGAGTCCGACCTGAAGGCCCACGGCCTGCTGGCCGGACGCAACCGCAGGCCGATCACCGAGGTCGTACGCCGCCACTGGCGATGCCCCGAGCGCGGCTGCACTCTTTACGACAGCCGCAGGGGCGGCGCCATACGCCTGCCCCGCATGAAGCGCGGCGTCCCCGTCTGCGAGCTGCACCGCACCCCGCTCGTCGACGACGGGCCGCGCACCGGCGTCGCGCAGCTGAAGCTCCTCGTGGACGGTGACTGCCTCCACCGCTTCACCCTGGACGTCGGCTCCACCGTGGTCCTGGGCCGCGACCCGGGCCCCGGCGGCATCTCCCTGTACGGCCACGTCGCCCCGGAGCGGCTGCGCCGCATCAGCCGCGCCCATCTGTCGGTCCAAGTCTCGGCGCAGTCCCTCGCCCTCCGCAACCTCGGCGTCAACGGCACCCGCCTCCGCCGCAACGGCGCCAGGCAGCCCACCCTGCTCACGGACGAGGAGTACGTCACCCTCCACGTGGGCGACACCGCCGAACTGGCGGAAGGTATCCACCTCACCCGCAGCGCCCGCCGCTTCCCCATGGAAATCGCTGCCGCCTGGCAATCCCGCCCCCAGCGGCAGCCGACCTCTGGGCCGACCGCGGCGATCACGATGCTCGGCGAGACGGCAGCCTCCGACGGCCCTGGTTGAGCGGCGAATTCTTCGGGGCTCGGGGTGCGGGCCTCTTCGAGGGACCGGGCGAGCCGCGGTTCGACGTCGTACGGGCGGGCGTTGAGGGTGTCGACCGGCCTCGCCGTACCCGCCTCCGGTGAACAGCGGCGCCCCGAACGGCCATGAGCGGGGTTGCCGGCCGGACGGTTGGGTACTGTCCGGTGCGGCCATGATGTGCTCGGTCCAGGGGGTTGGTGGTGTCGTGAACGGGTTCGACGAGAGTTCGCGTTCCGTCTGGTCGGGGCGGGCTGTTGCGTACGCGGAGTCCTTCGCCGCGTTGTGCGCGTATCCGATCGGGCAGTTGCTGGACGCCGTCGGGGCCGGTCCCGGTGTCCGTCTGCTGGATGTGGGCACCGGGTCGGGGAACGTCGCTGCGGGAGCGTGCGCGCGGGGCGCCCGGGTCAGCGCGGTCGATGCCGAGCCGGGGATGGTGGAGTTCGCGGCCAAGGCTGTGCCCGCCGCTGATGTGCGTGTCGCCGAGCTGCCCGTTCTGCCCTTCGACGACGACGCCTTCGACGGAGTGACCGCCAACTTCGTGCTGGACCATGTCGGCCGGCCGCGGGCCGCGCTGGCCGAGTTGGGCCGGGTGACCAGGCCGGGCGGACGGATCGCGGTGACCATGTGGTCCGTGCCGGCCGGGGCCGGGCGGGACCTGCTGGTACGGGCGACGGAGGCCGCTGGTGTGGAGCGCCCGGCTCACCGGCCCGTGCCGGCGCCCGAGACCGATTTCCCGCGCACTGAACAGGGGCTTGCAGACGTGATGTTGGCAGCCGGGCTCTCCGGCCCCTCCTGCCGGACCGTCGCCTGGGACCATCGAACATCCGCGCAGGAGTGGTGGCACGGTGCGGCATCGGGTGTCGGCTTCACCGGTCACCTCATCGCCGCCCAACCGGCCGGGACCAGGGCGGAGATCAAACGGCAATTCGACCTGCTCAGCTCGGAGTTCACCGGCCCTGACGGCCGGCTCGCCCTGCCGCACAGAGCGCTGCTCGGCTGCGGAACAGCCTGATCTGCTGTCCGCTGTCTGCTGAGAACGACAACGACGCCGAGATCCGTTGCCTTCTGGGTGTGAGTTCGCTGCGTGTGAGCGTTATGCCCGAGTATCGTCCAGTGGGCCGGGATGGTACGCCGCTGGCGGGGCCTGTGGTCGGTACGGACGTGAGGAGCGCGGATGGACGGGTCGAAAGCACTCCGGGCGGGCGCGGTCGCGGCCCTCGTCGTGGGGCTGGCCGTGGGCTGTTCGGCCTCGAAGAGTGGTGGCTCGGGCCGCTCGGTCCTGACCGGGGAGAGCGGGGCCGCGGGCCGGGTCCTCGCCGTGAAGGTCGACAACGTACGCGCCGCCCGGCCGCAGACCGGGCTCAACGACGCGGACCTCGTGTACGCCATCGAGGTCGAGGGCGGGCTCTCGCGCCTCATGGCCGTCTACGACAGCAGCCGTCTGCCGCCGACCGTCGGGCCCGTCCGCAGTGCGCGGGAGACTGACCTCCAGCTGCTCCAGGCTTACGACAAGCCCGCACTCGCCTTCTCCGGTGCCCAGAGCATGCTGCTCCCCGTACTCAAGAACTCGGACATCGTCACCAGAACCGGCACCAGTGCGTTCTTCCGCGACCCGGACCGGCCGGCCCCGCACAACGAGTACGTGCACACGAAAGGGCTCACCGACGGCGCCGGTACGGCCAAGGACATCGGGCTGCGCTTCGCCGCGGAGGTCCCCGGCGGCGGGCGGCCGGCGGCTGTCACGTCGGCCTCCATGCCCGCCGCCCGGTTCACCTTCACCTGGGACGCGCCGCGCTACCGGGTCGCCATGGACGGTGCGGCATCGCCCTGGACGGCCGACAACGTGATCATCCAGCGGGTGAAGGTCAAGGAGTCACGCTTCCACAGCCGCACGGGATACGTTCCGTTCTCCCGGACCGTCGGGAGCGGCTCCGCCGTCGTGCTGCGTGACGGGCGGTCGTACGACGTGCACTGGAGCAGGCCCGCGGCGGACGCCGGGACCACCTACGCGTACCAGGGGCGGACCCTGCCGCTGCGGCCCGGCCGGACCTGGATCGTCCTCGCCCCCGGCTGACGGAGCGCGGACAGAGGTATCGGAGCTGACGGCCGTGTTGGTCATGTCGGCCGCCTCGGTCATGTCGGCCGTGTTGCCCGGCAACGATGTCAGCCGGTGCCGCCCGGCCGGCTGTCCGTGGTGCCCGCGGTGTCCGTCAGTGTCGTGACGCCGAGCAGTCGGTTCGCCGCCGACCGGGCCGACGCCAGGGCCGCCCTGCGGTCCGCGTCCCGCTGGCCCAGTGCCACCCGGGTACTCAACCCGTCGAGGAGCGCGAGGAGTTCACCGGCTCGCGCCGGTACGTCGTCGATCGCGAAGCGCTGCTGCACCGCACCCTTCGCCAGGACCTCTTCGAGGTCCTCCTGCCAGCCGCGGTCCAGCTCCTCCTGGGCGGCGCGCAGCTGTTCGTTCGACCCGGCGCGCGCCCACAGTTCGATCCAGAGCATCCAGCGCGGATCCCGCGGGCCGTTAGGCAGATACAGCTGGAGGAAGCGGTCGAGCAGGCGCGTGGCCGCCGTCCGGCCCGCGAGCAGGGCCCGGCGCTCCACGGTGAGCGCGTCCTCGCTCCACCTCAGCGCCTCCAGCAGCAGCCGGTCCTTGCTGCCGAAGTAGTACAGGATGTGGCCGCCGCTGGTCCCCAGCCGCTCGGCGAGTGCGGACATGGTGAGCGCCGCGAGCCCGTTCTCGGCGATGGCCGTCATGGCCTCTTCGAGCATCCGGTCCCGTGCGATCTTCCCGTCCTTGCGATGTGCCACTTCCGCCCCGCTCACGCTGGTCTGCTCCGGACGCTGTCGAGCCTATCCCCGACCTGTGAGATCAATTCGGCCGGAGGTCTTGACGTGCCGGCGGTGCGGGGCGCATCTTGAATGCCGTTCTAACACTTAGAACGGCATTCAAAGTGTGGATGCGGAATACGGAGGCTCGTATGGCGCGACAAGCGACGGACGTCACCGACCGGAGCGCGCCGCCGGGCGCCCCGTCGAGTGCCGCGCGGCCGGCCGGCCGGGGGACCGGCGTCAGCAGTGACGAGGTCTTCCAGGTCGAGACGCACGGCATCGACCCGATTCCCGACGAGGAGCGGCACGGCAGCGCGAAGGACCTCTTCTGGCTCTGGTTCGGCTCCAACCTGACCTTCACCTACGTCATCAACGGCGCCCTCGCCGTCAGTTTCGGGCTCTCCTTCTGGCAGGCCACCGCCGTCGTGGTGCTCGGCGGGCTGACCTTCTTCGTGATCAGCGCCGCCGGACTGAGCGGCATCAGGACCGGCACCGCGACCCTGGTCATCTCCCGGGCCTCCTTCGGCGTCCTCGGGAACTTCCCCGCCGGTCTGCTGAACTGGGTCGTCTCCATCGGCTACACCATCGTCAACACGGTGGTCGGCACCCTCGCACTCGAAGCGCTCTTCGCCGACCTCGGCTGGCACGACGGCGGTGACGCCGCCAGGGCGCTCGCCCTGGTGATCACCCTCGCCGTGACGTTCGCGGTCGCCATGTGGGGCCATGCCACCGTGCAGTTCGCCGAGCGCTGGATGGCGTACGTGCTCGCCGCCGGGTTCGGTGTGCTGCTGGTCTTCCTGCTGCCGGGCGCCACGACGGGCGCCGCCTCCGGCGGTACGCCCGGGTTCTCCGGCTGGACGCTCGCCTTCGTCGTCATGCTGGCGGGGCCCTTCTCGTATCTGCCGATGCCCGCCGACTACACCCGCTATCTGCCCCGCGAGACCTCGCTGCGCTCCATCACCTGGAGCGGCGCGCTCGGCGGTCTCATTTCCTCCGTCGCGCTCGGGGTCGCCGGTGTCGCGGCCGCCACCCAGGCCGATATGACGGACGCCGTGGCCGGGGTGGAGAAGCTGCTGCCGGGCTGGTTCCAGCCGGTCTTCCTGCTGCTCGTACTCGGCGGTTCGGTCACCAACTCCATCCTGACGCTGTACTCGTCCAGCCTGAACCTCCAGGTGCTCGGCATCCCGTGGAGCAGGGCCAGAGCCATCATCGTCAGCGTCGCCGTGACCGCCCTCGGCTCGCTCGGCGCGCTCTTCCTGGTGGACTTCACCGAGTCGCTGCTGAGCTTCCTCTCCCTGCTGATCATCGTGTTCGCCCCGTGGGGCGGGGTCTTCCTCGCCGACATGCTCATACGCCGCTGCCACTACGACACCCGGTCGCTGCACGCGGGCCGCGGCGGGGCGTACTGGTATCGCGGCGGATTCCACCCCGCCGGGATGGCCGCCCTGGTCTCCGGTATGGCCTTCGCCGCGCTGACCTGCAACTCCGAACTGTGGACCGGGCCGTTGGTCGCGCCACTCGGCGGCGGCGACCTCACGCTGCTCGGCTCGGTCGTCTCCGGGCTCGTCTACTGGGCCCTGACCCGCCGCAGGCTGCGAACGGCTCCCGCCGACAACTGACCGGTAAGCGTACGGCCTTTACTGCCCGCACCAACCGCCTTACCCGTACGGCCCGCACCACTGGCACCGCCGTACCACCCGTCCTACCCCAGGAGTCCGTCCCTCATGACCCGCACCACCGCGCCCGCCGATCTGGTCCTGCGCAACGCCCGTATCCACACCGTCGACCCGCGGCTCCCCGCCGCCGAGGCGCTCGCCGTACGCGACGGCCGTATCGTCTGGCTCGGCCCCGACGCGGAGGCGGCGGCCTGGGCGGGCGACGACACCCGGATCGTCGACGGGGCCGGCCGGCTGGTGCTGCCCGGTTTCATCGACGCCCACAACCACGTACGGCTCGGGTCCGACGACGCCTGCGTCCAGCTCGCCGGAGCCCGTACGCTCACCGAGATCCACCACCGCATCACCGCCTGGTGCGCCGAACACCCGGACGCCGAGTGGATCGAGGCCGAGGCGTTCGACTACTCCGCGATCCCGGACGGCCGGATGCCGAACGCGGCCGACCTCGACCGGGTCACCGGCGACACCCCGGCCTTCGTCCTCAGCTACGACGTCCACACCGCATGGCTCAACACCGCGGCCCTGCGCCGGCTCGGCGTCACCAGGGTGACCACCGAGCTGCCGTTCGGGCGCGCCGAGACCGACCCGGAGACCGGCGAACCCACCGGATTCATCAAGGACTTCGCGGTCAAGGGGCTGTCCCGCGACGGAAACCGGGCGCTGCGCGAGCTGGGGGTGCCGTGGGCCGCGTCCGACCGCCAGTACGGCCGGCTCGTCAAGAGCCTCGACGACGCGATCCGCTTCGGGATCACCACCGTGGTCGAGCCGCAGAACTCCCTGGACGACCTGGAGCTGTTCACCCGCGCCCGCACCGAGGGCCGGCTCCGCTCGCGCCTCGTGGCCGCGCTCTTCCACCCGCGCGGCACCACCGACGCCGACCTGGACGACTTCGCCGCGACCGCCGCCCGCTTCAACGACGACCGGATGCGGGTCGGTCCGCTCAAGCTCTACATCGACGACGTGGTCGAGCCGCGCACCGCCGCCCTCCTGGAGCCGTACACGGGCTGCGGCAGGCACCGGGGCGACACCTTCTACCCGGCGGAGGAGTTCGCCGGGCTGCTCGCCAAGCTGGACGCCCGGGGATTCCAGTGCTTCGTGCACGCCACCGGCGACCGGGGCATCCGCACCGTACTGGACGCCGTCGAGCACGCCGCCGCGGTCAACGGACGGCGCGATGCCCGCCACCAGGTCGTCCATGTCGAGTGCCTCGACCCGCAGGACACGGCGCGCTTCGCGGAGCTGGGCGTCGTCGCCTGTATGCAGCCGAGGCACTGTGCCCCCGAGATCGCGGGACCCGGCCAGGACTGGGCCGAGAACATCGGCTCGGACCGCTGGCACAAGGCATGGCCCATGCGCAGCCTGCACGAGGCGGGCGCGGTGCTGGCCTTCTCCAGCGACTGGAACGTGGCCGAGATGGACCCGCTCATCGGTATCTACACCGCGGTCACCCGCCGTCCGCTCGGCGGCGGCGAGCCGTGGCAGCCCGGCGAGACGGTGGACGTCGAGACGGCCGTCCACGGCTACACCATGGGCTCCGCCTACGCCAACTTCCTTGAGGACGAACGGGGTTCGCTGACCGTCGGCAAGCTGGCCGACTTCACCGTGCTGTCCAGGGACATCCTGCGGATCAGCCCGGACGACATCCCGGGCACGCGGGCCGAGCTGGTCGTCGTCGGCGGTGAGGTGGTCGCCGGTACCGGGGCCTGAGACCCGGGCGGTGGTGTCCGGGGTGGGGGTGCGCGCGGTGACGGCGTACCGGGCGCGTGGTGTACGGGGAGGCCGGTTCCTCCGTACGGCCACCCGCCCCCAGCCGCCCACCCCTCTCCCCTGAGGCCACCGATTCGCGAACGAGTACGGTGGCGAGGAGACCGTCCGTGACCTGCGGGTCCACCGGATCCTGGAAGGAACCAACGAGATCATGCGCGTCACCGTGGCCCGTGGACCGAGGCAGGTGTTCCCGTGACCGCCGGCGAGGAGCATGTGCTGCTCCGTACCGAGGGCCGCGCGGCCCACATCACGCTCAACCGGCCGCGGGCGCTCAACGCCCTCACCCACGCGATGGTGCGGCGCATCGACGAGGCCCTGGCGGCCTGGGAGAGCGACCCGGCCGTGGAGACGGTGATCACCACCGGCGCCGGGGGCCGTGGCCTGTGCGCCGGTGGTGACATCCGGTCCATCTACGAGGACGCGCGCGCCGGAGGCACTGCCTCCTACGGATTCTGGCGGGACGAGTACCGGCTCAACGCCCGTATCGCCCGCTACCCCAAGCCGTACGTCGCCGTGATGGACGGCATCGTGATGGGCGGCGGCGTCGGACTCTCGGCGCACGGCAGCGTCCGTATCGTCACCGAGCGCTCGCGGATCGCGATGCCCGAGACGGGTATCGGCTTCGCACCTGATGTGGGGGGTGCGCATCTGCTCGCCCTCGCGCCCGGTGAACTCGGCACCCACCTCGCCTTGACGGGCACTCAGATCGGTGCGGACGACGCCCTGTTGTGCGGGCTGGCCGACCACTTCGTACCATCCGACGACCTGCCCCGGCTGCTGGCCGGCCTCGCCACGCAACCGGTCGGGGACGCCCTCCGGCCGTACGTGGGTCAGCCGTCGCCCGGAGAACTGGCCGGGGACCGGGCGTGGATCGACGACTGCTACGGCGCCGACACCGTCGAGGAGATCGTCGTCCGGCTGCGCGGCCACGGTTCGGCCGCCGCCCGGGCGACGGCCGACACCCTGGCCGGCAGGTCGCCCACTGCCCTCAAGGTCACGCTCGCCGCGATGCGCAGGGCCCGCAGGCTCGGCTCGCTGGAGCGTGTCCTGGAGCAGGATTACCGGAGTTGCTGCGCCGCGCTCGCCTCGCACGACCTGGCCGAGGGGATCCGCGCCCAGGTCATCGACAAGGACCGCAGTCCCCTCTGGAAACCGGCCACCCTGGCGGAGGTCACCGACACCGAGGTGGCGCGTTACTTCGCCCCGCCCGCCGGGGAGGAGTTCCGGCTGGCCGCGACCCCACGGCAGGCGTAGACCCGGCCACCCGGGCACTAACTCCGGGCGTGCAAGGCGTGCGAGAGCGCGCTCATGCTGATGTCGACGACCGTGCGGAGCTGCTGCCGGCCCGCCCCGGTCCTGCTCATCACGGCCAGTGCCTGGTTGACCCCTGTGATGTGAACCGCGAAGTCGTCGGCATCGCTCTCGGTCAGCCGCGCGGCTTCCAGGGCGGTCCGCAGCCGTGTGCGCTGAAAGCCCAGAGCTTCGACCGCCCGTGCGGCGATGGCGGGGCTGAGTACCGGTGTCGCCATCGCGGTCTGGGCGATCAGGCATCCATCAGGTACGTCGGGGTCGGCGATGCGCCGCAGGGTGACGTCGAAGAACGCCCGTACCGCCTGGAGCGGTTCCTCGGACGCACCGGAGAGCGCCTGGTCGTACCTGCTCCCGTACCGCGCGGCGTAGCGGTCGAGGCAGCGCAGATAGAGCGAGTCCTTGTCGCCGAGCGAGGAGTAGATGGAACTTCGGTTCAGTCCGGTCGCCCTGGAGAGGTCGTCGAGAGACGTGTCGGCGTATCCGGACCGCCAGAACTGGACCATCGCCGCGTCGAGCGCGACGCCCATGTCGAACTGCTTCTTCCCGGCCATCACGTGTGCACCTCGCTCCTGGACCAGCCGCTGCTGATCTGCCCATCCTACCCATCTTGAACTAGTCAGTCCAAGATGGGTTAGGCTCTGAGGTATGTCCGATGACGCCATGGCCCCGAACCACTCCCGTGACCAGAAGAACCCCTTCCCCGGGCTGCCGCTGCACGACCTCGCGGGTTTCGCTCACCGCTGGGCCGATGCGGAAGGAATCCGGCTTCATGCCGTGGAAGGCGGATTGCCAAACGGCCCCACCGTCGTTCTGCTCGCCGGATTCCCGCAGACCTGGTGGGCCTGGCGAAAGGTGATGCCAGGGCTTGCCGAGCGATTCCATGTGATCGCGATCGACCTGCCGGGGCAGGGCCACTCCGACCGCCCTCAGGGCGGCTACGACACGCACACCGTCGCTTCGCGCGTCCAGGCCGCGCTGGCCGCGCTCAAGGTGCCGGAGTACTGGCTCGTCGCCCACGACATCGGGGCCTGGGTGGCCTTCTCGATGGCCCTGAAGTACGAAGAGCGCCTGCACGGTGTCGCCCTGCTGGATGCCGGCATTCCCGGAATCACCCTCCCGGACTCCATCCCGACGGACCCCGACCGGGCCTGGAAGACCTGGCACTTCGCGTTCCATCTGGTGCCCGAACTGCCCGAGACTCTGCTCACCGGGCGTGAGCGTGACTACGTCGGCTGGTTCCTGAAGGCCAAAGCGCTCTCACCGGACGCGTTCGACGACGCCGAGATCGACCATTACGCCGCCGCCCTAGCGGCCGAGGGCGGGCTCCGGGCGTCTCTCGCCTACTATCGCGACGCCGCGGAATCGGCCCGCAGCAACCATGAGGCTCTCGAACGAGGGCACTTGAGCATCCCGGTCCTGGGCATCTCCAGTTCCCACGGCTCGATCCCCGACATGGCCGCCTCCATCCGCCCGTGGGCGGAGAACGCGACCGGCGCCTTCATCCCGGAAGCAGGGCACTTCATTCCCGACGAGCAGCCCGACGCGACTGTTGAGGCGTTGACCGCGTTCATCGACCAGGAGCGTGGCCGCCCCCGCCCTTCGAGGGGCACCCGCGGTGGGGCAGCCGGCAGGCACCTTCCGGCGGCTGACCCCGGCGGGCTCATGTAGTTCTCATCTTCGGCATCACGTGCAGACCTGGCATGGTGTGCCATTTGAGCGGTAGGTTCTGCCCCATGGCCTCCTCGATGCACAGTGCCGTGATGGCGGCGCTCACCCTGGTCCTTGCCGTGGTCGCGGTCGTGGCGCACCGGCCGGCCGCGCGGAGAACCGGCTGGTCGGCAGGGGTCACCCTGGGGGTGCTGCTCGCGGTGACGGTGTGTCTGGGGATCACGCTCCCCGACCAGATCGTCGGCGGGACGGCCGGGCGGCTCGGGGCGTGTGTGACCGGTGATTCGGTCCGTACGCTCACGGGCGGCTTCGCGCACAACGCGGTCAATGTGGTGCTGTGGGTGCCCATGGGGCTGCTGGGCACCCTGGCCTCGCGCCGGCCGCTGCTCGTGACGCTCACGGGATCGGCGGCGTGGGTGGTGGTGGAACTGCTGCAGACACTCGATCCCGTACGGTCCTGCCAGCCGCTCGACTGGGCGAACAACACGCTGGGCATCGCGGCCGGCGCGCTGCTGGGATGGCTGATCGGCCGGACCCGAGTCCGGGCGGGGAGGCCGGGCCAGGGGCTGTCCTGACTCGGCTCAGGGTGTGGACTCGCGCAACCGGCCGCCCCGGCTGCGCGTCCTCACAGTATGCCGATCCACGTCGCCCCCGCCTCCTCACCCGAGCCGCCGCTCTGGCCGTACTGCGGGTCAGGAGCGGTTGAGGTCCGGGACCCGGTCGGATGCCGCGGCCGTCGGGTGGACCCGTACGGGGAGTGCCTGGCGCACCTCGCGGACGCCGACCGGGCCGCGTACCTCGACGGACTGGTGCCCGGCAGCAGGCTCGACCACCGCGGCACACCGTTCACCGGCGACACGCTGTGGCGGTTGCTGGACCGGCTGCGCGACCGGGCGACGGGGGAGCCGCGCCTCGGGGCCGCCTTCTTCAAGGACGCGGTCTTCTCCACCCGGGCCGTGTTCAACGGCGCTGTGTTCTCGGCGCGGACCGTGTTCGACGGGGCCGTGTTCTCGGCCGAGGCCGACTTCGGCGGGGCGGCGTTCTCCTCCTACGCCGGGTTCGGCGGGGCGGCGTTCTCGGCCGGTGCCGGATTCGGCGAAGTGACGTTCTCCGGCGGCGCGGTGTTCGACGAAGCGGAGTTCTCGCAGGAGGCGGTGTTCCGGCGGACGCGCTTCACGGCGCACGCCGGGTTCCGGCAGACGAGGTTCCGCGGCAACGCGGTGTTCGACGAGGCCGTGGTCTCCGGCGAAGCCGCCTACGACGGCGCGGTGTTCGCGGCCCGCGCCGAGTTCGGCCGGGCTGTGCTCGACCGCGCCATGTTCCGCGGGGCGGCGTTCGCCGGTGTCGCCTCGTTCGCGGGTTCGCGGTTCGCCGCGCGAGCGGACTTCGAGGAGGCGGTGTTCGCCGCCGACGCCGGGTTCGACCGTGTGGTGTTCTCCGCAGACGGCGCGTTCACCGGGGCGGCGTTCGGCGCTCGCGCCGGATTCTCCGCGGCGGGCTTCGAGGGCTGTGCCGGGTTCGACCGCGCGGTGTTCTCCGGGCGGGCCGGGTTCGACGGGGCGGTGTTCTCCGGCCGGGCCGGGTTCGACGCGGCGGTGTTCGCCGCCGAAGCCGGCTTCTCCGGCGCGGTCTTCGAGACCGCTGCCCGGCTGGGCCCGCTGACCTGCCGGGGAGTTCTCGACCTGTCCGGCGTACGGTTCGGGGGCCCCGTCACCATCGAGGCCGCCACCACCCGCCTCGCCTGCGGACGGACCCGCTGGGAATCCACCGCGGCACTGCGGCTGCGCTACGCCACCGTCGACCTGAGTGACGCGGTCATCGACCACCCGGTGAGCATCACAGCGCAGGCGCGGCCCTTCGCGGGCGCCGGGGAGACGGATGGGGCGGAGCCGGTCCTGGGCGACGCGGATCCGGGTGTACGCATGGCATCCCTGCGAGGTGCGGACGCCGCGCACCTCATGCTCCAGGACATCGACCTCTCCGGCTGTCTGCTGTCCGGAACCGTCCACCTGGACCAGCTGCGCCTGGAGGGCGACTGCCCGCTGGCGCCCGCCCCGTCCCGGCCGTACCGGCGGGGGCTGCTGCCGGTGTGGCCGGCCGTACGGCGCACCCTGGCCGAGGAGCAGCACTGGCGCGCGGCG
>NZ_JAAGLN010000169.1 GCF_010548145.1 Streptomyces sp. SID10853 | reverse complement strand
GCCCCGCGGCCCTGCTCCCTACAGATGCGACAGCACGAGACCGGCCCCGCCGAGCAGGGCCACATCGTCCACGGCAGCCGCACTGACCAGCACTCTCGGCTGTTCGGCGGCGCCCGAGGCCCCGTCGGCGCTGTCGGCGCGCAGCCGCTCCTCGATCAGCGTACGGAACCGCTCGCCGCCCTCCCGGGCCTCGCCGTGCAGCACGAACAGCCCCGGAGCGAAGAGCTGCTGCACATTGACCAGGCCCAGGGCCACGTTCCGCGCGTACTCCTCGGTCACCCGGCGGGCCGGCTCGTCCGTCCGCTCCACCAGCTCGGCCAGCGAGACCCCGTCGCCGAGACCGGCCGCCCGCGAGCGCTCCCGCAGCCAGCGGGTCGTGGCCACGGTCTTCCAGCAGCCGCGGCGCCCGCACGTGCACGGGGCGCCGCTGGCCGACACCGTCATATGGGCACCGCTGCGGCCGCCGGGCGGGGCCAGCACCTCACCGTCGTAGAGGATGCCCACGCCCAGCACCTCGCCGGTCGAGACCGACGCGAAGGTACGCCGCCCGCGCCCCGCGCCGAACCAGCGGTCACCGAGCACCTGGAGCCTGGCCCGGTGCTCCACCCGCACCCGCAGCCCGGTCAGCGCGCCCAGCCGCGCGGCCACCGGGTAGCCGTGCAGCGCGGGGACGTCGTTGACCTCGGTGATCAGGCCAGCGTCCGGATCGACCAGACCGGCGGCGGCCACGCCGACCCCGTCCGGATCGTGACCGGCGAAGACCCGCGCCGCCACGGCGAGCGCGGCGTCGATGTCACCCGGCGTCGCGGTACCCGCGTCGTACGCGGTCTCCGCCCGTTCCAGCACGGCGCCCGACAGCGTCAGGACGGCCGCGGTGATCCGGCCGGGCACCAGCTCGACCGCGCCGAGCGTCCGCCGGGCGCCGGGCGCGAAGGGGGCCGGAGCGGGCTCGGGCACCAACCGCAACGGAGAACGTCTCTGCACCATGCGCCGACTCTGCCACGGCGGAGTTTCGAGGAGGTAGCACTGTGAGCCAACTGCAACCCAGCCACCGGCAACCGGGCGGGCCGGCCCGGCTGACCGAACTGACCTGGGGCGAGGTGCGCGCGGCCGGTGCGCACGGCATCGCCCTGCTGCCCATCGGATCCCAGGAGCAGCACGCGGGACATCTGCCGATGGGCACCGACACCCTGCTCGCCGACGCGGTGGTCGACCGGGCCACCGCCCTGCTCGCCCGCGAACCGGACGCACCGGAACTGGTACGGCTGCCGACCCTGCCCTTCGGGCACAGCCCGCACCATCTGTTCGCCGCCGCCGTCTCGCTCTCTGCTGCCACCCTCGGCGCCGTACTGGACGACATCCTGGACTCCCTCGTGACCAGCGGATACCGCCGGATCATGGTGGTGAACGGGCACGGCGGCAACGACGAGATCATGCGCCTCGCCGTGAAGCGGTTCGCGCTGCGCTCCGCCGTGACCGTCGCCGCCTGCTCGTACTGGACCGTCACATCGGGCGCCGACGACGGGGGCAGGCCCGAGGTCACCCCCGGCCACGCCGGGTGGTTCGAGACCTCGCTGATGCTGGCGGCCCACCCGGACCTGGTCCGTACGCCGGTACCGGCCCGCGCCCCCGTCGAGCCCCCGCCGCTCTTCGACAGCCCGCCGTACCCGGGGCTGACCGTGGAACGGCACGGCGAGTGGGAGCGGGTGGGCGGCGCGACCGACGACGCGTCCGGCGCCGACGCGGAGCACGGCGCCCGGCTGCTCGACGACCGGGCCACCGGGCTGGCCCGCGCGGTCCGCGCCTTCGACGTGGCATCCCGCTGAACCAGGCAGACCCGCAGACCAGCAGATCCACAGACCCGCAGACCAGCAGACCCGAGGAGAGACAGAGAGAGCTATGAAGATCACCGATGTCGACGTGTGGGTTGTCAACCTTCCACTGGTCAATCCGTTCACCAGCTCCTTCGAGACCAAGACGGGGGAGACCCGCACGGTCGTCCGGATCCGGACCGACTCGGGTGTGGACGGCTGGGGCGAGACGATGTGGGGCCGCCCCGTCGCGGCGATCGTCGAAGCCCTCGCCGCCGACCTGATCGGCACCAGTCCCTTCGCGCTGGAGAGCTTCCACCGCAAGCAGCACATGGTGCCGTTCTTCCACGGTTACCTGGGTTACGCGGCCATCGCCGCCCTCGACGTGGCCTGCTGGGACGCGATGGGCAAGGCCACCGGGCAGTCCGTCACCGATCTGCTGGGCGGCCCGGTACGCGACGAGGTCCCCATCACCGCCCTGGTGACCCGCGCCGACGCGCCGGGCGTGGGCGCCGACGGGCTGCCGGAAGCGCTGGCCGAGCACACCGCACGGGTCGTCGCCGAAGGCGGCTTCGACGCGGTCAAGCTCAAGGGCACCAGGGACGTCGCGGGTGACGTGGCCATCCTGCGGGCGATCCGCACGGCCCTGCCCCGGGTGAACCTGCGGGTCGACCCGAACGCGGCCTGGTCGGTCCCCGACTCGGTACGCGCCGGAATCGCCCTGGAGGAGCTCGACCTGGAGTATCTGGAGGACCCCTGCGTCGGCATCGAGGGCATGAGCCAGGTGCACGCCAAGGTCCGCATCCCGCTCTGCACCAATATGTGCGTCGTCCGGTTCGAGGAGTTCGCCCCGGCGATCCGGCTGAACGCCGTCGACGTGATCCACGGCGACGTCTACAAATGGGGCGGCATCGCCGCGACGAAGGCGCTCGCCGCCCACTGCGAGACGTTCGGGCTGGGGATGAACCTGCACAGCGGCGGTGAACTGGGCATCGCGACCGCCGCCCATCTGGCCGTCGTGTCCAGCACCCCGGTCCTCTCCCGGGCCATCGACAGCATGTACTACCTGCACGCCGACGACATCATCGAGCCGCTGCACCTCGAAGGCGGCCGGCTGCGGGTGCCCACAGGACCCGGCCTCGGGGTGAGCGTCGACGAGGAGAAGCTGCGCCACTTCGCCGGGGTCAACGAGCGCGAAGGAGACCTGACCGGATGAGCCCGGCACACGAGCAGCACGAGGTCCGGCCCGGCAAGGAGGCCGTGCACAGCGCGCACGCGCCGCGTCCCGCCGGCGCCTACAGCCAGGGCGTACTGGCCGGAGGGTTCCTGTACACGGCGGGCTTCGGCCCGCAGGACCCGGTGACCGGAGAAGTGCCGGGCACCGTCGGGGAACAGACGGCGCAGGTGCTGCGCAATATCCGTTCGGTGCTGGCCGAACGCGCGCTCACCCTGGACGACGTGGTCAAGGTGACCGTGCATCTGGCCCACCTCCACCGGGACTTCGCCGCCTTCGACGCCGCGTACGGGGAGTTCTTCACAGCGCCCTGCCCGGTGCGCACCACGGTGGGCTCCGAGCTGATGGACATCCTGGTCGAGATCGACGTGGTGGCCCGGGCCGGGAACTGAGGCCGCCGCGCGCCCGGGACGGCGGTTCCGTCCGAACGTGCAGGCCAGGGCCGTTCCATAAGGACCACTTGGCGGCAGTCGGCGTGGTCGCGCCATGGACGGTGCGCGGCCGGGGCCGCAGAGTGGGGTGCATGGAGACTCTGGCAGGCGCCGAGTTCGCGCCCGAGATGACGTATCTGAACACTGCGAGCAGCGGTCTGCTGCCGGCCCGCACGGTCGCCGCGATGCACACCGCGGTGACGCGGGCGGCCGCGGGCAGGCCGACCGACATGTTCGCCGACGTGGAGGCGTCCCGGGCCTCCTTCGCCCGGCTCGCCGGAGTCCCGGCCGCCCGTGTCGCGGCCGGGGCTTCCGTCGCCGTCTACTGCGGACTGATCGCCGGCTCGCTGCCCGCGGGGGCCGAAGTCCTGGCCGCCGAGGGGGAGTTCAGCTCACTGGTGACCCCCTTCGTGGTACGCGGTGACCTCAAGGTGCGCTTCGTGCCGCTGGAGGCGCTGGCGGAATCGGTACGTCCGGGCACCGCGCTCGTCGCGGTGAGCGCGGTGCAGTCGGCCGACGGCCGGATGGCCGACCTCGCGGCGATCAGGACCGCGGCCCGTGCGCACGGCGCCCGCACCCTGGTGGACGCCTCGCAGTCGGTGGGCTGGCTCCCGCTCGACGCGACACAGGACGACTTCACCGTGGCCGTCGCCTTCAAATGGCTGTGCTGCCCACGCGGTGTCGGCTTCCTGGTGGTCCCCGAGGGCCTGGGCGGGGTGACACCCGTACTCGCCGGCTGGGTCGCGGGGGAGGAGCCCTGGGCCAGCTGCTACGGGCCGGTGGCCGAACTCGCCCACTCCGCACGGCGGTTCGACGAGAGCCCCAGCCTGTTCTCGTACGCAGGGGCGCGGCACTCCCTCGCCCTGATCGAGGAGCTGGGGCCCGCGGAGATCGGGCGCCACGACATCGCGCTCGCCGACCGCTTCAGGGCGGGGCTCGACCGGATCGGGCAGCGGCTGATCGCCGCTCCCGGGTCGGCGATCGTCTCGGCCCCTGGGCTCGGCCACCGGCGTGACGAGCTGAGCCGGGCGGGCGTCGAACTCTCCGACCGCGCGGGCAATCTGCGCGCCGCCTTCCACCTCTACAACTCACCGGCCGACGTCGACCGGCTCCTCGACGCGCTCTCCGGGTGATACGCGGGAGGGGGACGGCACCGTGTACCGTCCCCCTCCCGCGTACCTCAGATCACTTCACCGGAGTGAAGTCCCGTGCCCCGATGAACTCGGGGCGCCGGATCGGAGCCGAGAAGGGCTCCACCGCGGCGTTGTCCACGCTGTTGAACACGATGAAGACATTGCTGCGGGCGTACGGAGTGATGTTGTCACCCGAACCGTGCATGCAGTTGCAGTCGAACCAGGTGGCCGAACCGGCACGGCCCGTGAAGAGCTTGATGCCGTGCGCGTCCGCCATCCGCGTCAGCGCCTCGTCCGACGGGATGCCCGCGTCCTGCATCTGGAGCGACCGCTTGTAGTTGTCCTTCGGCGTCTCGCCCGCGCACCCCAGGAAGTGCTGGTGCGAACCCGGCATGATCATCAAGCCGCCGTTGGTGTCGAAGTTCTCGGTCAGCGCGATCGAGACCGAGACGGTCCGCATGTTCGCGAGACCGTCCTCCGCGTGCCACGTCTCGAAGTCCGAGTGCCAGTAGAAGCCGCTGGCGCCGAACCCCGGCTTGACGTTGATCCGGGACTGGTGGACATAGACGTCCGATCCCAGGATCTGCCGGGCCCGGTCCAGCAGCCGCTCGTCCCGCACCAGCTGTGCGAAGACCTCGCTGAGCTTGTGTACCTCGAATACCGACCGTACGTCCTGAGACTTCGGCTCGATGATGGAGCGCTCGTCGGCGCGGACGCCCGGGTCGGCGATCAGCCGGTCCAGTTCCGCGCGGTAGAGAGCAACTTCGTCGTCCGTGAGCAGCTCGCCCACGGTGAGGAACCCGTCCCGTTCGAAGCCCTGGAGCTCCGGCTGGGAGATGGGGCCCGTCGCGCCGGGCTGCGACCAGACCACCGGGTCCTGGCGGGGGGTGGTCACTTCACTCGCACCACGGGTGGGGTAGAGATCCGCCCGGATGTTGGACAGTACTTCGGTCATGGCTCTTCAGACCTCCTCGGTCAGCAGCGGGTAAACGCCGTTCTCATCGTGGTCCTCCCGTCCGGTGACCGGAGGGTTGAAGACACAGACACAGTGGAAATCGGTCTTCGGGCGCAGAGTGTGCTTCTCGTGCCCGTTGAGCAGGTACATGGTGCCGGGCTCGATCCAGTGGACCTCGCCCGTGTCGTCGTTGGTGAGCTCGGCCTCGCCCTTGGTGCAGAGCACGGCCTCGATGTGGTTGGCGTACCACATCGACGTCTCGGTTCCCGCGTAGAGAATCGTCTCGTGCAGGGAGAAGCCGACCTTCTCCTTGGCCAGCACGATGCGCTTGCTCTCCCAGGTCCCCGACGCGGACTTGATGTGCCGGTCGGTTCCCTCGACATCCTTGAATGAACGGACAATCACTGTGCGTGAGCCTTTCTGTGTAGCGGTCGCTGCGCGGAGAATGCGCTGCGTGTCAGGCGGTCTCGCGGACGGCGCGGGCCAGGATGCTCAGGCCCTCGTCCAGTTCTTCGGTGGAGACGGTCAGCGGCGGCAGGAGTTTGACGACCTCGCTCTCCGGACCCGAGGTCTCCAGGAGGAGCCCCAGCTCGAAGGCGCGGCGGCAGACGGCCGTGGCACGCGGCTTGTCCTCGAACTCGATGCCCCAGACGAGACCGCGGCCACGGAAGCTCACGCCCGTGCCGTCATTCTCCTCGACGAGGGCCAGGAGCGCGCGCTCGACCTGCTCGCCGCGGGCCAGCGTCTGCTTCTCCATCTGGCCGTCGGCCCAGTAGGTCTCCAGCGTGGCGGTGGCGGTGACGAACGCCGGGTTGTTGCCACGGAAGGTGCCGTTGTGCTCGCCCGGCTCCCACACGTCCAGCTCGCCCTTGAAGAGGCAGAGCGACATGGGCAGCCCGTAGCCGCTGATGGACTTCGACAGGGTGACGATGTCGGGCGTGATGCCCGCTTCCTCGAAGGAGAAGAAGCCGCCCGTGCGGCCGCAGCCCATCTGGATGTCGTCGACGATCAGCAGCATGTCCTGGCGGTGGCAGAGCTCCTGCAGCGCGCGGAGCCACTCGGCGCGTGCGACGTTGATGCCGCCCTCGCCCTGGACCGTCTCGACGATCACGGCGGCGGGCTTGTTGAGGCCCGACCCCTGGTCCTCCAGCAGGCGCTCGAACCACAGGAAGTCCGGGATCTGGCCGTCGAAGTAGTTGTCGAACGGCATCGGGGTGCCGTGCACCAGCGGGATACCGGCGCCGGCCCGCTTGAAGGCGTTGCCGGTCACGGCCAGCGCGCCGAGCGACATGCCGTGGAAGGCGTTGGTGAACGAGACGACGGACTCGCGGCCCTTGACCTTACGGGCCAGCTTCAGCGCCGACTCGACGGCGTTGGTGCCAGTCGGGCCCGGGAACATCACCTTGTACGGCAGGTCACGCGGGCGCAGGATCACATTCTGGAAGGACTCCAGGAAGGCGCGTTTGGCCGTGGTGGCCATGTCCAGGCCGTGGGTGATGCCGTCGCGCTCGATGTAGTCGATCAGCGCGCGTTTGATCACCGGGTTGTTGTGGCCGTAGTTGAGCGATCCGGCTCCGGCGAAGAAGTCGAGGTAGGTGTGGCCGTCCTCGTCGTGGAGGTAGCTGCCCTGGGCCCGGTCGAACACGGCCGGCCAGCTGCGGCAGTAACTGCGTACCTCCGACTCAAGGGTCTCGAAGACGCTCAGGGCGGGCGGGGTGATGGTCACAGCAAGTCTCCTGGGGTGAGGGATGTCAGTCAGGCCGAGACGGGGCTGATGCGGTACAGCACTTCCGGCTGGTGCGTCCCTTCGGGGAACAGCCCGCCGTCGAAGAGCACTTCACGTTCCACTGCCGCCCCGTGACGCTCTGCGAACGAGCGGAACAGGCGGTCGGACGCGGTGTTGTCCGGAGAAATGGTGGTTTCGAGCTCCCGGACCACTCCCCTGGCGGTGACCTTGGCGATCAGCGCGTCCAGCAGGACACCGGCGAGGCCCTGGCCGCGGTGCGCCTGGTCGACGGCCACCTGCCAGACGACGAGGGCTTCGGGACGGTCGGGACGGACGTATCCGGTGACGAAGCCGATGGGGTCACCGGCCGTGTCGCGCGCCACTACGGAGGTCGCTGCGAAGTCACGACACCACAGCAGGTAGCTGTACGAGGAGTTGAGGTCCAGCACCTCGGAGTCGCGGGCGATACGCCAGATCGCGGCCCCGTCCTCCACTCGTGGGGTGTCTATCTCCTGGAATTCACTACGGGCACGTACAAGGTCTTCTTGCGCGGCGGTCATGTAAGGGAAATTTACCCAGCAAATTCAAAAAATGCATTCTGGCGCAGGGTTGGCCAAAAGTGCTGTCCATGCTATCGCGCGGGCGCGGACCGAAGCTCACGCGGTCGCGAATATGGATGATTTGTCCCGGAATTATCGGGCAAAGCGACCGCCTTGTGGGGTCGGTCACATGTGCGTAACCTTCCTGAGGGGTGTCCGAAAACCGCTGGTGAGACCAGTTGAAAATCCTGCGTTTAGGGTCCGGGAAAGCGGGCAGAAGAATACAGAGCGCTGTACTGGTAAAAGCCGGAATTCTGCATTCTGCAATTCTTGAATGCACAGCTGTGCGCGACCGCTTGTGTGCGAGCCGTTACCGGACGCACACAATTGTGCTGCGCCGTACCTTGCTGCGCTGTGGCCGGTAGCCCCGGACCCGGAGTCCAGGCCTGGAGTCCAGTGTCCGGAGCGTCCAGGCCCGGAGCCGCCCAGGGCTCAGCCCCGCTGCCAGGCCTCCGACACCGCGGCCCGTGCGGCCTCCAGGTCCACGGCTGCGGCCGTACCGCTCGCCGCATCGCCCAGCGCGGCACCCAGTGCCGCCAGCGAGGAGTGGACCACGCCCTGAGTGGCGTCGGGGCCGTAGTGGTTGATCCGCACCATCTCCCCGGCCAGCGCCCCGCCGCCCGCGATCAGCGGCAGCGTCGGGTCGCCCGCCAGCGCCTTCGCGACCAGCTCCGACGCGTCGACCCCGGCCGGGGTACGGAGCGTGGTGGCCACCGGAGCCGCGTCCCGTGCCTCGTGCACGAAGGGCGTCAGCCCGCCACCCAGGGCGAGCGCACCGGCCCGGGTCGCCGCCGCGGCCCGCGCGTGCCGGTCCATCACCGCGGGGAGGCCCTCCGACTCGATCCGCTCCAGACAGGCGCCGAGCGCCAGCATCTCCAGCTGGGCGGGCGCGTGCGGCAGCGCGGTGCGGCCGGTGTCGATCCAGCGCTCCTTCCAGTCGAGGAGCGAGAGGTACGAACGGCGCGGGGCCTGCGGGTTCTCCGCGAACCGCTGCCAGGCCCGCTCACTCACGGACACCGCGGACACCCCGGCGGGGCCGCCCATCGCCTTCTGCGCGCCGATCACACAGAGGTCCACGCCCCAGACGTCAGGCAGCAGCGGCTCGGCGCCCACCGATGCGACCGCGTCCAGCATGAAGAGCGCGCCGTGCGCCCGCACCACCTCGCCGATCTCCGCGACCGGGTTGGTGTTGCCGGTCGCCGCCTCCGCGTGGACCAGCGAGACGAAGTCGATCTCCGGGCGGGCGGCGAGCGCGTCGCGCACCTGGGCAGCGGTGACCGCCGTGTGGAACGGCACGGCCAGGTCGACCACGGTGACCCCGCAGTCGCGCAGCCAGTTGCCGAAGGTCTGGCCGTAGGGGCCGGTGATCACATTGAGCGCGGTGGAGCCCGGCCGGGCACCGGAGCGGATACACCCCTCCAGCGGCAGCAGCGCCTCCCCCTGGGTGATCACGACGTCCTGCCGGGTGGAGAGCAGCGAGGTCGTCTGCCGCTCGATCGCGGCGAAGTGCGCGGGGGTGAGCGGGGCGAGGTCCAGGAAGGGGTGCGTCACGGTGGTGCTCTCTTCGCGAGTTCGTTCGGGCTGCCGGTCCGATGGTACTGAGCGGGGCCCCGGCCCCTCCCGCCCGGCGCCGTCCCGTCGTTAGGCTCGCCGTATGAGCGATCACGGCGATCACACGGTGCTGCATGTGAAGGGGCGGGTGCTGGTCGGGCCCGACGACGTCAGGGACGAGCTGTGGGTGGTCGGCGGGCGGATCACCTACGTACGCCCCGCCGCTGAGGCCGTCACCGTGCGGGGCTGGGTGCTGCCCGGGCTGGTCGACGCGCACTGCCACATCGGGCTCGACGCGCACGGTGCGGTCGACCGGGCGACCAGCGAGCAGCAGGCGCTCGGCGAACGGGAGGCGGGGGCGCTGCTGCTGCGTGACGCGGGATCCCCGTCCGACACCCGGTGGATCGACGGCCGCCCCGACCTCCCGAAGATCATCCGGGCGGGCCGGCACATCGCGCGCACCCGCCGGTACATCCGGAACTACGCGCATGAGATCGAGCCCGGGGACCTCGTCGAGTACGTGGCCAGGGAGGCCCGCAACGGCGACGGCTGGGTCAAACTCGTCGGCGACTGGATCGACCGGGACACCGGGGACCTGTCCGCCTGCTGGCCGCGCGGAGAGGTGGAGGCGGCGATCACCGAGGCGCACCGGCTCGGCGCCAGGGTCACCGCGCACTGCTTCGCCGAGGACTCGCTGCGCGACCTCGTGGAGGCCGGGATCGACTGCATCGAGCACGCCACCGGGCTGACCGATGAGACCGTGCCGCTCTTCGCCGAGCGGGGCGTCGCGATCGTGCCGACGCTGGTGAACATCGCGACCTTCCCGAAGCTCGCCGCGGGCGGCGACGCCAAGTATCCGCGCTGGTCGGCCCATATGAGGCGACTGCACGAGCGCCGCTACGACACCGTGCGGTCCGCCTACGATGCGGGGATCCCGGTCTATGTCGGCACGGACGCGGGCGGCTCGCTGCCGCACGGTCTGGTCGCCGAGGAGGCGGCGGAGCTGGTGAAGGCGGGCATCCCGGTGTCCGACGTGCTGTCGGCGGCGTCCTGGGGTGCCAGACAGTGGCTGGGCAGGCCGGGGCTCACCGAAGGGGCGCCGGGAGACCTCGTGGTGTACGCGCAGGACCCGCGGGAGGACGTACGGGTGCTGGGGGCGCCGCACCGGGTGGTCATCGACGGCCGTGCGGTGGCCTGAGGGGGCGGTGGTCCGGGGCGACGGCGGTGTGACCGGGCCGCGGGCACCGGTTGACGGTCCGCGGGGCGCCCGGTTGACCGGGCGTGACGTGTGGGGGCCGGCGCTCGTTGAGGCCCCTGGTGTGCGCCCCGCGGAGGCACCGGCGTACCACCCCTGAGCGGTGAAACAGGGTGTCCAGAGGAACGCGCGTGCCTCAGGATTCGAATGCAGACGCGGAAACGCCACTTTGGAGTGAACTCACGTCAGGTCGCTGACCGTTCACCCACAGTGCGTAAAGATTCCGGTGTCTCGGTCGCCGGCGCACCCACGAAGTCCCCGTGGGACGCGTCCCGGGCGACGTCATGTCTCTTGTGGGGGTTCCACCGTCTTGAACAGCAACACCTTCCGCATGCCCGCACGCCGTACGGCCGCCGTCCTCGTGGCCGCCGGGCTGACCGCGGGCCCCGCGGCGCTCCTCGCCGCCGCACCCGCGCAGGCGACCACCGGCAGTGCCGGAAAGGCGACGGCTGTCGTGCTCCGTACCGGGCTCGATGTCTCGCTGCTCAACAAGACCGTCGATGTGCCACTCACGGTCGCGCTCAACGAGGTACAGGCCCCGGCAAGCGCGGACAAGACCGCGCTGACCGCGAAGCTGGACGGGGTCGACAAGGGCCGTCCGTTCAGTCTGCTGCGCGCCGACGTCGCCACGGCCAGGGCGACGGCCGACCGGCACAAGGCGGAGGGGTACGCCAACGTCGCCCGCGCGGCCGTCCATGTCCCCGGGCTGCCGCTGCTGTCGCTGATCGAGGTCGAGAAGGTGACGTCGAAGGCGGTCTGCGAGGCCGGTGAGCGGCCGCACGCCGAGTCGAACGTACTCGGCCATGTGACCGTGCTCGGCAAGCGGATCACGCTCACCGCCGGTGGCACGACCCAGGTCCATGTGCCGGCCGTCGGCGATGTCACGCTCAACCTGTCGAAGACCAGCACCACATCCCGTACGGCCGCCGCCACCGCGCTCCAGCTCAAGGTGTCCGTGAACCCGCTGAAGCTGAACGTCGCGGATGTCCAGGGCGAGGTCACCCTCGCGCAGGCGACCTGTGAGTCGCCGAAGGCCGCGCCGCCGAGCCACCAGGGCGGGAGCCCGGCGAAGCCCACGCCCGCGACCGGGGTCGAGGAGCAGACCGTGGCGCACCCCAAGCCCGCGGCAGCCCCGGAGAAGGAGAACCTCGCGGAGACCGGGGGCAGTTCGGCGACTCCGTACATCGCGGGCGGCGCGGCGGCGCTGGTCCTGGCAGGCGGCGGCGCGCTCGCGCTGGCCCGCGGACGGAGCCGCAACAAGGGCTGACGCGGGGCAGAGGGGGGGGGAGGGGGCCGCACCGGACGAAGGGTGCGGCCTCCGGCCCATGTCCGGCCCGGCGCCGACGTCAGCCGGTGACTCCGCTCAGTGCCTGGTCGAGCGCCTGCAGGAACCGGTTGGTGGTCGCACGGTCCCGCACCGCGAGGCGCAGCCACTCGGGCCCGAGCCCCGGAAAGGTGTCACCGCGGCGGGCCGCGAAGCCCAGCCGGCGCAGCCGCTCCCGTACCTCGTCGGCACGCTCCATCCGGATCAGTACGAACGGACCCGCGGCCGGCTCCACCGCCCGTACCTCGTCGAACTCCGCGAGACCGGCCAGCAGATGGGCCCGGTCCGCGGCGATGGCGTGCGCGGCGAGCGCGGCCTCGGCGAGCGCGGGCGCCGCCGAACACGCCTCCGCCGCGGCCAGCGCCGGAGTGGACACCGGCCACAACGGCTGCGCACGCTCCAGCAGTTCCACGGTCTCCGGCTCGGCCAGCACATAGCCGATCCGCAGCCCCGCCAGCCCCCAGGTCTTGGTGAGGCTGCGCAGGACGATCAGGCCGGGGACATCCGTACGGTCAGCCAGCGACTCGCGCTCGTCGGGCACCGCGTCCATGAACGCCTCGTCGACCACGAGCAGCCGTCCCGGCGCCGCCAGCGAGGCGAGCGTCCCGGCCGGATGCAGCACGGACGTCGGGTTGGTCGGATTGCCGGCCACCACCAGGTCCGCGGTCTCGGGGACGGCCGCCGGATCCAGCCGGAAACCGTCGTCCGCGCGCAGCAGCACCCGCCGCACCGTGTGCCCGGCGTCGCGCAGCGCCGCCTCCGGTTCGGTGAACTGCGGATGCACGACCACGGGTCTGCGAACCGGAAGGGCGCGGGCGATCAGTACGAACGCCTCGGCGGCGCCCGCCGTCAGCAGGACCCGTTCGACCGGCAGCCCGTGTCTGGCGGCCACCGCGGCTCTCGCGGCCCGCCCGTCGGGATACGCGGCCAGGCCGCCGAGCGACCCCGCTATGTGGTCCCTGAGCCAGGGCGGGGGAGTACCCGCCCTGACATTGACCGCGAGGTCGGTGAGGCCGCCGGGACCGCAGTCCCGTACCTCCGCGTCGCCGTGGTGCCGCAGATCGTGGACGTCAGTGTGTGTGCGCATGACTGCCATGGTGGTGAAGGTGGTCCTCGCCGTCATCAGGGTGAAAGTGGGACTGTTGTGGAGGTCCCGGATCCGCCGGGCTGCCGGTGTCCGCCGTCAGGTGTCCGCGGTCGGGTCAAGGCGGCTCCGGTGCGCGCCGGCGCACCACCGCGCAGGTCGCCATCGCGGGCCGGCCGTGCGGCGCCGACTTCCGCTTCGGTACGAGCAGTTCGCCGCCGCCCGCGAGCGCGGCCGCCTCCGCGACCGACGCGGTGCCGACCGCGGCCCGCGCGGTGTCCGACGGATGCGGCACCTCGATCAGGGCGAGCGTGGCCGCGTTGTACGGATGCAGCGGCACCCCGAGCCGTACGGCCGCGGCGACCAGCCCCGGTTCGCCGGCTCTGACGTCCACGGTCGTCAGCTCGGCGACATCGAGCGGCGAGAGACCGGCGGCGCGCAGGACCTCCCCGATCAGCCCGAGCACCTCGTCGGCGCCGACCCCGGGGGAGGCCCCGACACCCACGACGAGCGGGCCCGCCGGGCCGTTGCGCGCTGTGGCTGTGGCTGTGGCTGTGGCTGTGGTCGTGGTCGTGGTCGTGGCCTCGGGATCGGGATCGGGAGTGGGATCGGGATCGGCTCCGGCTGATTCAGACGTTGACATGCGGGACCCCGGTGTCATGGGCTAGGCAGAGCCCATGGCGGTCTTCGTCGCGCTCGGCGCGTTCCTGATGACGCTGGTCGGTGGCTGGACCGCTCAGCGGGTCACCGACAAGCGCCATCTGGTGCTGGGCCTGGCGGGCGGCCTGATGCTCGGCGTGGTCGGTCTCGACCTGCTGCCCGAGGCGCTGCGCGCGGCGGGCGGCGAGATCTTCGGTGTGCCCGCGGCCCTGCTGCTGTTCGTCGGCGGGTTCCTCGTCGCCCACCTGGTGGAGCGGCTGCTCGCGGTGCGCCAGGCGGCGCACGGGGCGGCGGAGGAGCGGGTCCCCCAGGTCGGGCTGACGGCGGCGGCCGCGATGGTCGGCCACAGCCTGATGGACGGTGTCGCGATCGGCGCCGCCTTCCAGGTGGGCGACGGGATGGGCGCGGCCGTGGCCATCGCGGTGGTCACCCATGACTTCGCGGACGGCTTCAACACGTACACACTGACCAGCCTGTACGGGAACGCGCGCCGCAAGGCGATCGCCATGCTGGTCGCCGACGCGCTGGCTCCCGTGGTGGGCGCCGCTTCGACCCTGCTGTTCACTCTTCCGGAGCAGCCGCTCGGCTGCTATCTCGGCTTCTTCGGCGGCGTTCTGCTCTATCTCGCCGCCGCCGAGATCCTCCCCGAGGCGCACCACGAGCACCCGGCCCGCTCCACGCTGCTCTGCACCGTGGCCGGGGTCGCGTTCATCTGGCTGGTGGTGGGCATCGCGGGCTGACCGCCCGGGGACCGCCGGCAGACCGGGAACCGCCCGCGGACCGGGAACCGGCCTCCACGACCGCCCCGCTCCCCGCCCCGGCCCGTTGTTCACCCCGCGCACCCGTCGGTGAACCTGCGGGCGACCTCGGGCCGCGCGGCCCAGTGCGTGTGCAGATAGCTCGCGTGCACACCCTGCTGGACAAAACCCTCGACCCGGCGCTCCGGCTGGTGCACACCCCACGCGGGCGTGGCCCCCGCCCCGGGTTCGAGCACCGTGCGGTGGAACTCATGGGCGCGCAGCCGGGTCCCGGCCCGCGCCAGCGAGCTGTCCGACACGGCCACCGCGTCCCGGTAGCCCAGCGTCAGCCGCTCCGACATCCGGGCCTCGGCGTCCAGCACACCGCACATCGGGTGCCCGTCGAGCGAGCGCGACAGATAGAGCAGCCCGGCGCACTCGGCGGCGACCGGCGCGCCGGACACCGCCAGCTCCGCGACGGCCCGGCGCAGCGGCTCGTTGGCGGACAGCTCGGGCCCGTACACCTCGGGGAAACCGCCGCCTATGACGAGCGCGGCGGTGCCGTCGGGGAGCCGCTCGTCGTGCAGCGGGTCGAAGCCGACGACATCGGCGCCCGCCGCGGTGAGCAGCTCGGTGTGCTCGGCGTACGAGAAGGAGAACGCGGCCCCGCCCGCGACGGCGACGACGGGGCGGCCGGTACGGGCAGCGCCCGCACCGCCCCGGTCC
>NZ_JAAGLN010000168.1 GCF_010548145.1 Streptomyces sp. SID10853 | reverse complement strand
TGCTCGCCCGGGACGCGGCGCAACTCGCCCTCGGGACCGCCGTCAACGACACGTCCGCCCGGCGCGACGCGTTCGCGGCCACCGCCAAGGACGCGGCCGGGGCGGCCCAGGACGCGGTGGACGGCGGCCCCGACGGGCTGGATCTGGTCGCGAACGTCCTGGCGGACGGGTACGAGGCGCTGGCCGGTGCGGCGTTCAGCAGTGCCGGTGCGCCGCTCCCGACCCGGGCGGAGGAGGCCGCCATCCACCGGGGCGAGGGCGAGCCGTACGACGTCGTCTATGTCCACCCGGAGGACTCGGCCGGATACACGGAGCAGACCCGGGTCCGCCAGCCCAAGGACGGACGGTCCTACCGGCCCAGGCCCTTTCTGCTCTCCGAGGACGCCAGGCGCGCGTCCCCGACGGGTGAGCTGTTCGCACCCGGGGTCGGGCCGCACTGGCGGATCGCGTGGCGTCCGCTGTTCCCCTGAGCGGTACGGGGCCGGCGGCTGAGCGGTACGGCGTAGGAGGGCTGAGCGGTAGGGACCCGGCGGCTGAGCGGTAAGGACCCGCGGCGCGGGGCCTGGTCAGGCCGCCGCGTACTGGTGGGCGCGCCCGCCCCGCCACTTCACCCATGCCTCGTCGTCCAGCAGGGTGTCCGCGTCCAGCAGGCCGGCCCGCCGCAGGAACTCGACGACGTCCGCGTCCTCATGGGCCAGACCCGCGATCTCTCCCTGGATCGTCACCCGTCGTCCTCCGCTCGCGGAGGGCGGATGCACCACTATCGGTGTGCTGTCCATGACCTCAGAGTGCGTCCGGCCGCCGGTTCCGGCACCCCGGGGCCGGGCCGTACGCCCGTGGACGGGGCCCGGAAGCGGGGATCCGGGTGCTTCACGCCCTTGGCCCATCGGGGTGACCGGAGCGGGCACGAGGGCGCGGCCCGGCCCCCGTACTGTCCGGTCTGTCTAGCGTGAGGTGCCCTTCTCACGCGACCCCCTGGAGTACGCCATGACGATGCCCGCTCTCACCGACCTGACCGGCACCTATGCGCTCGACCCGGCCCACACCCGTATCGGTTTCGTGGCCAGGCACGCGATGATCACCAAGGTCCGCGGCTCGTTCGGCGAGTTCGACGGCACGCTCCAGCTGGACGGTGCGGACCCGTCCAAGTCACGCGTCGCGGTCACGATCAAGACCGAGAGCATCGATACGGGCAATGAGCAGCGCGACGTCCACCTGCGGACCAACGACTTTCTCGACGCCCCCGCCTACCCGCGGATCACCTTCACGTCGACCGGGGCCGAGCAGCTGGACGACAGCCGCTTCCGGCTGTCCGGCGACCTGACGATCAAGGACACCAGCAAGCCGATCAGTATCGACTTCGAGTTCACCGGCACCGCCCAGGACCCCTTCGGCAACCAGCGGGTGGGGTTCGAGGGCGAGGTCGCCATCAGCCGCAAGGAGTACGGCATGACGTGGAACGCCGCACTCGAAGGAGGCGGCGTGCTCGTCGGCGACCGGGTGGTGCTGGAGTTCGACGTCTCGGCGATCAAGCAGAGCTGAGCGGCGGCCGGGGGAGTCCGGGGCCGAAGCGCGGGCGCGGGCGCGGTGAGGTAGGCAGAGGTATGAGTTCGCTGCGCTTTCTGTCCTCGCTCCAGGAGCCGCGACGGCATCCGAAAGCGCTCATGGTCGTGCCGTTCGCCCTGATCACCGCGGTGACGGTGGTGGACCTCCTCACCCCGCCCGCCGTGCATGTCGGGCCCTTCCTGGTGGCGGCGCCGGCCGTGACGGCGTCGTTCGCCGGTCCCCGCAGCACCGCGTTCGTCGGTGCGGTCGCCCTCGCGGCCGACGCGTTCGTGGCCGGAACCCGGGCCAGCGTCACCGACCTCAACCACACCTACCAGCTCGCCGCGCTCTTCCTGATCTCGGTCTTCGTCACCTTCTTCGCGTATCTGAGAGCGCGGCACGAACGCGAGATGACGCATCTGCGCTGGGTGGCCCGCGCGGTGCAGCGGGTGGTGATGAGACCGCTGCCCGAGCGGGTCGGGCCGCTGCGGATCGCCTCGGTCTATCTGGCCGCTGAGCGGGAGGCGCAGCTCGGCGGAGATCTGTACGCGCTCACGCGCACGGCGGCCGGCACCCGCGTGATCATCGGTGATGTACGCGGCAAGGGGCTCGATGCCATGGGCGAGGCGGCCGGTGTCCTCGGTGCCTTCCGGGCACTGGCCCACCGCGATCCGGAACTCTCCGCGGCCGTGGACCAGCTGGAGGCCGGCATCGCCTCCGACCGGAGCGGTCCGCTGGACGCGGAGGGGGACCGCGAGGACAGCGGCGAAGCCTTTGTCACCGCGGCCGTGCTGGACATCCCGGACGCGGGCCCGGAACTCCGGCTGGTGAGCCGGGGCCACCCGCCGCCGCTGGTCGTGCGCGCGGGCCTGGTGGACACGCTCGCGGTACGGGAGCCCGCCCCGCCCCTGGGCCTCGGCCGGCTGATCGGCGGCGTGTTCGCGGCGGAGACGTTCACCTTCGGCGTGGGCGATGTCCTGCTTCTCTACACCGACGGGGTCATCGAGGCCCGGGACGCCGCCGGCCGGTTCTATCCGCTGCCCGACCGGATCGCCTCCTGGGGCACCGGCGGTCCTGAGGCGCTGCTCCAGCGCCTCAGCGCGGACCTGTTGCGCCATGCCGGAGGCAGCCTGGGCGACGACGCGGCGATGGTCGCCATCGAACGGCTCCCGGCCGACGGGTGAGGTGCCGGGCGGTCTCCCGTACCGTTGACCCGCGGCTTGGTCCAGACCTATTGACCGCAGGTCTGGACCACTTTAAATTGACAGGTCCGTGACATCCCGGGCTTCGCGGCAGGTGTGTGACCCTCACGCTCCTCCGCGCGCCGGGCCAGGAAGGGACTCGCCATGATCCGTCGGACGGCACGTCTTCTGGGAGCCGGTCTCGCGGCGGCTGCCGTCGTTCAGCTGCTGGTCGCCGCCGCGCCCGGCACCGCGCAGGCCGCAGACACCTGCGCGGTCAAGTCGAAGCCCGCGGGCAAGGTGCTCCAGGGGTACTGGGAGAACTGGGACGGGGCCGCCAACGGTGTGCATCCGCCGCTCGGCTGGATCCCGATCACCGACTCCCGTATCCCCGCCCACGGTTACAACGTGATCAACGCGGCCTTCCCTGTCATCCGCTCGGACGGCACCGCCCTGTGGGAGGACGGGATGGACTCGACGGTGAAGGTCCCGACCCCGGCCGAGATGTGCCAGGCGAAAGCCTCCGGCCTCACCACACTGATGTCCATCGGCGGCGCGACCGCGGGCATCGATCTCAGTTCCACCGCGGTCGCCGACCGCTTCGTCGACACCGTGGTGCCTCTCCTCCAGAAGTACAACTTCGACGGCATCGACATCGACATCGAGACCGGCCTCAGCGGCAGCGGCGACATCAACCAGCTCTCGGCCTCCCAGTCCAACCTCATCCGCATCATCGACGGCATTCTCGCCCGGATGCCGTCGAACTTCGGTCTGACGATGGCCCCCGAGACGGCATACGTCACCGGCGGCAGCGTCACCTACGGCTCGATCTGGGGCGCGTATCTGCCCATCGTGAAGAAGTACGCGGACAACGGCCGGCTCTGGTGGCTGAACATGCAGTACTACAACGGCAGCATGTACGGCTGCTCCGGCGACTCGTACGAGGCCGGGACGGTCGAAGGCTTCACCGCGCAGACGGACTGCCTGGACAAGGGACTCACGGTCCAGGGCACCACGGTCAAGGTCCCCTACGACAAGCAGGTGCCGGGACTGCCCGCCCAGCCCGGCGCGGGCGGCGGCTATCTGCCGACCGCCCAGGTCGCACAGGCGTGGAACACCTACGGCGACAGTCTCAAGGGGCTCATGACCTGGTCGCTCAACTGGGACGGCGCCAAGGACTGGACGTTCGGCGACAACGTCAAGTCCCTCCAGGGCCGCTGACGCCCGAGGGGAGCGGCCCGCCCGTACGCAGAGTCCGGCACAGGGTCCGGCGCAGAGTCCGGAGCGCTGGACTCCGCGTCCCTGGCGGCGTCAGACTGGGTGGTACCCGGCACGATGTCAGTGCGAAAGGGAACGGCCATGGCCTCCAGGCTGTCCTGTACGAGGACGCGGGCCCGGGCGGACCCGGTCCGTGCGAGCGCACAGCCCCTGACCGGCCCCAGGTCCTTCGACCCGCTGCTGGAGCGGATCGGCGACGCACGGTATGTGCTGCTGGGGGAGGCGTCCCACGGCAGCACCGACTACTACCGCTGGCGGGCGGCGCTGACGCGCCGGCTCATCGAGGAGAAGGGCTTCTCCTTCGTCGCGGTGGAGGGCGACTGGCCGGACTGCGAGGCCGTGCACCGCTCGGTCACCGCGGCGCCGGGCGCCCCCGACGACCCGCTCGACGTACTGATGGAGTTCGCCCGCTGGCCGACGTGGATGTGGGCCAACACCAACGTCCTGCGGTTCGCCCGGTGGCTGCGCGCGTACAACGTCGGCCTGCCGCAGGGCAGTTCGTCCGTGGGCTTCTTCGGCCTCGACGTCTACTCCCTGTGGGAGTCGCTGGACGCGGTCATCGGCTACCTCGGCGCACACGCCCCGGCCGAGCTGCCGCGCGCGCTGGACGCCCACCGCTGCTTCGAGCCGTACGCCGAGGACCCGCGGTGCTACGCGAGCGCCACCCGGTTCGCGCCCTCGGGGTGCGCACAGGAGGTGCTCGCCCTGCTGACGAGGATGCGGCACTGCACCGAGGGGGCCGAGGCGGCCGGCGGCAGCTTCGCGCGGTTCGCCGCACGGCAGAACGCGGAGGTGCTGGCGGGCGCCGAACGCTACTACCGGACCATGGCGGGCGGCGGCCCGCACGCGGGGAACGAGTCCTGGAACATCCGTGACCACCACATGGCCGACACCCTCGACCGGCTCATGGAACACCACGGCCCCGGTGCGAAGGCCGTGGTGTGGGCGCACAACACCCATGTCGGAGACGCACGGGCCACCGACATGACTGAGGCCGGACTGGTCAGTCTCGGGCAGCTCGTTCGCGAGGGGCACGCCGCTGAAGGCGTCGTCCTGGTCGGTTTCGGCTCGTACGACGGCACGGTGACCGCCGCCGGCCACTGGGGGGATGCCCCGGGCATGATCCGGGTACCTCCGGCACTGACGGGCAGCGTGGAGGAACTGCTGCACCGGGCACTTCCCGGCGACGCCGCCCTGTTCGTCTTCCCCGAGGGCGTCCACCACGGGCTCCGGGCCGGCGCCGGTCCGGACTGGTTCGACGAGGAGCGGGACCACCGAGCCATCGGAGTGGTCTACCGGCCGGATGCCGAACGGCGGGGAAACTACGTCCCCACCGTGCTCGGCGAACGCTACGACGCCTTCGTCTTCCTCGACCGCAGCCAGGCCCTCACCCCGCTCCACGGGGCCCCGCCGGGCACCGGAGAGGAGGAGACATGGCCCACCGGCATGTGACGGGGCCGGATCCGCCGGAGTGGTTCGATCCGGAGTGGTTCGAGCCGCAGTGGTGAACCCCCGCCGCTACAGGTCGACGGTGGTCCCGCCGTCCGCTTCCGCTGTGTAGCGGCGGGTCAGGACGCGTTCCCGCAAGTGCTCGACATAGAGCGAGACCTTGATCTCCAGGGGGAAGTCCGGGGGCCAGATCCGGCGTACGTAGCGGAAGCGCAGGCCGCCGTAGGAGAAGGCCGTTTCGGCGTGTACCTCCTCGCCCTTCTCCGTCAGCGCGAAGCGGTCCAGGTGCCCGCCTGTCAGGCCGGCGATGCTTCCCGGCACGAAGAGTCCGGCGATTTCCCCGTGCGCGAGGACGCGGAAGCGCTCCACGTAGGCATGCCGTGTCTCCTCGGCCTCCATGGTCCCGTTTCCTCCCGCTCTCACTCGGCGCAGTTGTGGACGGCGCTGGTGCTCGATCCGATGACGATATCGCCGAGCCCCCCGGCGACCACGAGATGGACGGCGTTGACCGTGAGCCCGTGGTCGGCCCCGGCGACCGGTGTCTGCTCATTGACCACGAGCCGGTTGCCGCCGGGCAGGCTGATCGTGCTGTTGGGCGCCGTCGGTACGGTGACGGCCGTGCCGCCGATCGTGAGCGCCGTCAGCGTGGTGCTGCCCGTCGCGCCGTCGCAGCGGGCGGTCGCCCCGGTGCTCAGCCCGGAGATGCCGATCACGGGGACTCCGGGGAGGCCGATCGAGGCCGAATCGACCCGGGTGGTGGCGGTGGCCGTTCCCGGGCCGAGTGTGGTCCGTACGCCGGCGCACAGCGCCTTGACGTCGAGGACGACCGCTGACACGGCGGCCGTGCAGGGCGGTGTCACGCCGGTCGCGTCCGCTGTCCGCACCTGGCCGGTGTCCGGCTGGGCCGGCAGGTGGACCGGCGGCAGGAGCGGCAGGTTCAGCTGGGCCGACAGGCCGAAGGCGCGGCCGGTGTAGTACTGGAGGAGCAGGGAGGCGTCGGCGCTCGACTTCAGGTAGTTGGCGTCACCGGCGAACGACGCTTGCAGCGGCACGGTCGCCGCGGCGTTGAGCGGCTGGCCCTGCACACCGATGGTGCAGCGCGCGGTGCCCGTGCTGTCCGTGGTGGCGTCGCAGGACTGCGCGGTGGACCCCGTACCGAGGGCGAAGTGCACGGACCTGCCGGTGACCGGTGCACCGAGGTAGTCGTCGAGTTCGCCCGAGAGCCGGACGTCCTTGCCGTTGGCGATACGGGCGGGCCCGGTGTACGTGAGTGTCGTCGGCGACTGGACCGCCACCGTGGCGGCGGCCGATGACGCCTCGTACGCGGAGTCACCCGCGAAGCTCACCGCGACCGGGACCGAAGTGGGCGGCTGGCGGAGCGGGTTGACGGTGCAGTGGGCGTCACCCTTCGTACTCGTCGTGCCGTCGCAGGACTGGGCGGCGTCGCCCGAGCCGATCCGGAAGTGGACGGTCCTGCCGGTGACGGGGCCGCCCGTGTAGTCGGCGAGCGAGGCGGACAGCTCCAGCGGGCTGCCGTTGATGCCGTGCGCGGGGCCGGTGTACGACAGCTTCGTGGGTGAGATGGGCGTCACCGTGGAGGAGGCCGACGATGCCTTGAACCCGTCGTCGCCGGCGAAACTCACCGCCACTGTCACCGATCCGGTGGGCTGGTGCAGTCGGCCGACGGTGCAGCGGGCCGTGCCCGCCGAGCCGGTCGTGCCGTCGCAGGACTGCGCGCCGTCGCCCGACCCGACCCGGAAGTGCAGGGTCTTGCCCGTGACCGGGATGCCGAGGTCGTCACCGAGGAAGGCGGAGAGCGTCAGCGGGCCGCCGTTGGTGCCGTGGCGCGGCCCGGTGTACGTGAGGGTGGTGCGGACGGCCGGTACCGGCGGGGTCCCGCCGCACGTCGGCCGGGGGCCGTCCGACGGCGCGATGCACGGCAGCGTGTAGTAGGCGGTGATGATGCCGAAGGCGTACGGGTCGTCGGAGCGCGGGTCGAGGACCGGGCTGTACACCACGAAGAGGTTGGTCTCCGGGTTCAGGCAGCGCACCCGGGCGTCGGCTCCCGGCAGGCAGTTCGCCGGGTTGCCGATGGTGTCCTGGATGTCCGTGGAGGGCGGGACCGCGCCGTGGCCGCCGTCGGACGCCTCGATGTGCACCCGCCCGAAGCCGTCGAGCGGCGGCGGGTCGGACGGGTCGTTGTAGTCCTCCTGGCCGGTGCGGAGCGGGACGTCGTGACCGTACTGGTCGTAGAAGAGCTTCTCCACCGTCCAGTCGACCGGGTTCGGGTTGGACGTCGCGGCGTAGGCCGTACTCGGTGCCATGCCCACACCGAGCAGCCCGGCGACGAGACAGAGAAGGGCCGCGAAGACTTTTCCCCGCAGCCATGTGGTCGGACGCTTCACCCGAATCCCCCCGAGGATCGGCGGCCCCGCGCGGCAGAGGGCGCGGACCCGTCAGTGGTGTGTCCGGCCAGTGGTGTAGTCGGCGGTCGCGTAACTGGCCGGTGGTGTACATGCCAACACGGCAGCTTAGCGGTGGACCCGTGCGCTGCCCAGGGGTATCCGGGCGCGGCGCGCCCCGGACGCGGCCCGCGATCCCGGGCCCGTGCCCCGCACGGCCTCCGCCCAGTGGCATACGGGGCCCGCGTGGCATCAAGTGGGAGCGGCGACTCTCCCCGGAAAGGGCGTGAAGGACGGATGCAGCCGACCAGCGGACGGACCGGGTGGCGGACCCCGTCGACCACCGAGGCCCCACCCCCGCCGGACACCGGGCCCCGGCCCCCGTCGGGCACCGGGCTGCGGAACCTGTCGGGGAAGGCACCCGCGTGGTCGACCGTCACCCTGCGGGTCAACGGCACCACCCACACCCTCACGGACCTCGACCACCGCACCACGGTCCTGGACGCACTGCGCGAGCGGATCGGCCTCACGGGCGCGAAGAAGGGCTGCGACCACGGTCAGTGCGGCGCGTGCACGGTCCTGGCCGACGGACGCCGGGTCAACAGCTGCCTCCTGCTGGCCGTTGCCCACCAGGACGTCCGCATCACCACCATCGAGGGGCTCGGCGACGCCGAAGCCCCGCATCCGGTCCAGAAGGCCTTCCTCGACCGCGACGGATTCCAGTGCGGCTACTGCACTCCCGGACAGATCTGCTCGGCCGTCGGCGTGCTGGCCGAAGCCGCCGCGGGACACCCCTCCCACGCCACGGCCGCGGATGCTCTCGCCGACGAAGGCCCCGCCGAGCTGACCCCGGCCGAGATCCGTGAGCGGATGAGCGGCAATCTGTGCCGGTGCGGCGCCTACCCCCGCATCGTCGAAGCCGTGGGGGACGTGATCGCGTGAAGCCCTTCGGATACGTCAGGGCCCGGACCACCGACGACGCCCTGCACAGCTTCGTCTCGCTGCCCGACGCCCGGTTCCTCGGAGGCGGCACCAACCTCGTCGACCTGATGAAGCTCGGTGTGGAATCCCCCGGCACCCTCATCGACATCAGCGGACTGCCCCTCGACACCGTCAGCGAACTGCCCGGTGGCGGGCTCCGGGTCGGGGCGACCGTACGCAACAGCGACCTCGCGGCGCACCCCGCCGTACGCAGGGGCCGGCCCGTACTGGCGCAGGCCCTGCTGGCGGGTGCGTCGGGCCAGCTCCGCAATGTGGCCACCACCGGGGGCAACCTGCTCCAGCGGACCCGCTGCCCGTACTTCCAGGACACCCGGCAGCCCTGCAACAAGCGCGAACCCGGCTCCGGCTGCGCGGCCGTCGGAGGGGTCAACCGCGACCACGCGGTCCTGGGGCACTCCGCGCACTGTGTGGCCACCCACCCCTCCGACATGGCGGTCGCCCTCGCGGCGCTCGACGCCGAGGTCGAACTCATCGGCCCCGGCGGCGGACGGACCGTGCCCGTGGCCGACTTCCACCGGCTCCCGGGAGACCGCCCCGAGCAGGACACCGTCATCAGGCCGGGCGAGCTGATCACTTCGGTCGTGCTTCCCGCTTCGTCCGCCGGGCTGCCCTCCGCATACCGCAAGGCCCGCGACCGCGCCTCGTACGCCTTCGCACTCGTCTCCGTCGCCGCCGTCCTCGCGGTCGGGGACGACGGCCTGATCCGGTACGCGCGTCTCTGCTTCGGCGGGGTCGCGCACCGGCCCTGGCGCGCGGTCACCGCCGAGGCGCTGCTCGTCGGGGCGCCCGCCGGCGAGAGCACCTATCTGCGGGCGGCCGAGGCCGAACTGGCGGCCGCGGAACCGCTGTCCGGCAACGCGTTCAAGGTAAAGCTCGCCCGCAATCTGGCCGTCGACACCCTGGCCGGGCTCGCGGACCGACGCTGAGGAAGAGAGCACTCCCGTGAACCAGCAACCGTCCGCGACCGGTGCCCCCGTCAGCCGCCGGGAAGGCCGGGCGAAAGTCACCGGCGCTGCCGCCTACGCCGCCGAACACGCCCCGGCCGGCCGCGTCCACGCCTGGCCGGTCCCCGCCGCGATCGCGTCGGGCCGGGTCCGTGCCGTACACACCGCGGAGGCGCTCGCGCTGCCCGGCACCGTCGCCGTACTCACCCCGGACAACGCGCCCCGGCTCGCCACCGCCGACGACCCGACCCTGCAAGTCCTGCAGAACGACCGGGTGCCGCACCACGGCTGGCATGTCGCCCTCGCCGTGGCCGAGACCCTCGAAGCGGCCCGCGCCGCGGCCCAGGCCGTGCGCGTCGAGTACGAGAGCGACCCCCACGACTCCGTCCTGACACCCGGCGACCCCGCCATCTACGCGCCGGAGACGGCCAACGGCGGCCACCCGGCCGACCGGGTACGCGGTGACTTCGCCACCGCGTACGGCACGGCCCCCGCCCGCGTCGACGTCTCGTACGCCGTGCCGCCGCTGCACAACCACCCGATGGAGCCCCATGCAAGCACCGCAGAGTGGACCGGCGGACAGCTGACCGTGTACGACTCCAGCCAGGGTGCGACGGCCGTCCGCCAGGCCCTCGCCGCGCTCTTCGACATGGCGGAGAACGACATCACCGTCATCTCGGAACACGTCGGTGGCGGGTTCGGCTCCAAGGGCACTCCCCGCCCCCAGCTCGTACTGGCCGTCATGGCGGCCCTGCACACCGGACGGCCCGTGACGCTCGCGCTGCCACGGCGCCAGATGCCCGCGGTCGTCGGACACCGCGCGCCCACGCTGCACCACGTCCGGCTGGGGGCGGGTGAGGACGGTGTCATCACCGCTCTGGCGCACGAAGTGCTCACCCACACCTCACGCGTCAAGGAATTCGTGGAGCAGGCCGCCGTCCCCGCACGCGTCATGTACCACTCGCCGCACAGCCTGACGACCCATCGGGTCGCGGCCCTCGATGTCCCCAGCCCCTCCTGGATGCGCGCCCCGGGCGAGGCCCCCGGTATGTACGCGCTGGAGTCCGCGATGGACGAACTCGCCGTCGCCACCGGCCTCGACCCGGTGGAGCTGCGGCTGCGCAACGAACCGGACACCGAGCCGGACAGCGGTCTGCCGTTCAGCAGCCGTCACCTCACCGACTGCCTGAAGGAGGGCGCCCGGCGCTTCGGCTGGAGCGGCCGGGACCCGCGCCCCGGTGTCCGGCGCGAGGGCACGCTCCTCGTCGGGACCGGTGTCGCCGCGGCGACCTATCCCGTTCTCGTCTCCCCGTCCGAGGCGACCGCGCACGCGGCGCCCGACGGCACCTTCCTGGTACGGATCAACGCCACCGACATCGGTACGGGCGCCCGTACCGTGCTGGCCCAGATCGCCGCCGACGCGATCGGTGTACCGGTGGACCGTGTGGCGGCCGACATCGGCAGCAGTGATCTGCCCAGCGCCTCCCTCGCGGGCGGCTCATCGGGCACCGCCTCCTGGGGCTGGGCCGTCCACGAGGCGTGCACCTCGCTCAGGGCACTGCTCGCCGAACACGGGGGAGCGGTCCCGCCCGGAGGTCTGCACACCGCAGCCGACACCACCGGGCGGGCCGGAGAGCCGGTGCCCTACGCCCGGCACGCCTTCGGCGCGCATTTCGCCGAGGTGGAGGTGGACGAGGTGACCGGGGAGGTGCGTGTCCGGCGGATGCTGGGGGTGTTCGCGGCCGGACACATCCTCAACTCCCGTACGGCGAAGGCGCAGTTCATCGGCGGCATGGTGATGGGCATCGGGATGGCGCTCACCGAGGGCAGCACCGTCGACCCCGCCTCCGGCGCCTTCGTGGAGAGCGACCTCGCGTCGTACCACGTCCCGGTCTGCGCGGACGTCCGCTCCGTCGACGCGCACTGGATCGAGGAAGAGGACGCGCACCTCAACCCGATGGGCAGCAAGGGCATCGGCGAGATCGGCATCGTCGGTGCGGCCGCCGCGGTCGGCAACGCCTTCCGCCATGCCACCGGCGTCCGGCTGCGCTCGCTGCCGCTCAGCCCCGACAAGGTGCTGGAGGCGACGGAGCGGCGAGCGACGGCCGGAGCCAACTCCCTTCCCGCGTAGGGCTGTTGGTGGCCCGCTCATCGGCGCCGCCGGGGTGTGCGCGGTGGTGCCGGGCGGGGCAGGGTTCGCCGCGGGGGCGGCTCCCATGATCCAATCACCTTCCCCCGCTCCCGCCGCGAAAGCCCCGACGTGCCCCCAGTGTTCCGCCGCGCCGCCCGACTCCTCGCCCCGGCCCTGATGGTCCTCGTGGCCGGATGCTCGTCCGGCGATCCCAGCAGTGACCCCGACAGCGACTCCATCGGCGGCCCGGCCTCCTCGGCCCCATCCGCATCCGCATCCGCCTCGGCCTCCGCCCGGGACGGCGTCGTCCGCGAGCCCCCGGTCGCGGCATCCTTCGACTACCAGCTCGGCGGGGCGTACCGGCCGCCGGCCGGGGTGCGCGCGGTCTCCCGGGACCGCACCGCGGACCCCGTACCGGGGCTCTACAACATCTGTTACGTCAACGCCTTCCAGTCGCAGCCCGGTGGCGCGGTCGACTGGTGGCAGAAGCACCACCCCGGCCTGCTGCTGCGCGACCGCCACGGCAGGCAGGTCGTCGACGAGGACTGGCAGGAGCCCCTCCTCGACATCTCGGGAGCGGCCGGGCGCAAGGCGCTCGCCGCTATCGTCGGCCGCTGGATCGACGGCTGCGCCGACGCCGGCTTCGACGCGGTCGAGCCGGACAACCTCGACTCGTACGAGCGCTCCCACGGCCTGCTGACCGCCGACGACGCGGCGTCCTTCGCCCGGCTGCTGGCCGCGCGTGCGCACCGGAGGGGACTCGCCATCGCCCAGAAGAACACCACCGACCTGCTGGGCGAGCGCAGCCGCATCGGGTTCGACTTCGCCGTCGTCGAGGAGTGCGGCCGCTTCCAGGAGTGCGCCGGGTTCGCCACCGCCTACCGGGGCAGGGTCTTCGACATCGAGTACGGCGCCAAGGACTTCGCCCGTGCCTGCCGGTCCTGGGGCGGGAAGCTGTCGGTCACGCTGCGTGATCGTGAGGTGAGCCCGGCGGGAACTCCGGGCCATGTGGACCGGCGGTGCGACTCTCCCGGCTGAGGGCGCGGTGCCGGGCGGTCCGGCCGGATGCGTACGGCTCGGCGGCCCCCGGGGCGGGGCCCTGTCGAGAGGGGGCCGCTCAGGAGATATCTTGATGTCGAGCAATGTTGCAGACGTGGAGCGGAGCACCCGGTGACTGACTCGACCATCATCTATACACATACCGACGAGGCCCCGGCCCTGGCGACGTACTCGTTCCTGCCGGTGATCCAGGCGTACGCCTCGACGGCCGGTGTGAGCGTGGAGAGCCGTGACATCTCTCTCGCGGGGCGGATCATCGCCAGTTTCCCCGATCGTCTTGACGAGAGCCGACGGGTCGAGGACGCACTCGCCGAGCTCGGCGAGCTGGCCAAGACGCCCGGCGCGAACATCATCAAGCTGCCGAACATCTCGGCGTCCATCCCCCAGCTGAAGGCCGCCATCGCGGAGCTGCAGAAGCTGGGCTACGCGCTCCCGGACTACCCGGACGACCCGCAGACCGACGAGGACAAGGACGTCCGCGCGCGGTACGACAAGGTCAAGGGCAGCGCCGTCAACCCGGTGCTGCGCGAGGGCAACTCCGACCGCCGCGCGCCGGCGTCGGTGAAGAACTACGCCAAGGCACACCCGCACCGCATGGGCGCCTGGTCGTCCGAGTCGAAGACGAACGTCGCCCACATGGACGGCGACGACTTCCGCTCCACCGAGAAGTCCGTCGTCATCGACGAGCCCGGCACCCTCCGTATCGAGCTGGCCGGGGACGACGGCACCACCACCGTCCTGCGCGAGTCGGTACCCGTACTGGCCGGCGAGGTCGTCGACGCATCGGTGATGCGCGTCGCCGCGCTCCGTGAGTTCTTCACGGAGCAGATCGCCCGCGCCAAGGCCGACGACGTCCTCTTCTCGGTGCACCTGAAGGCCACGATGATGAAGGTCTCCGACCCGATCATCTTCGGCCATGTGGTGCGGGCCTTCTTCCCGAAGACCTTCGCCGAGCACGGCGCTGCGCTCGCCGCCGCCGGGCTGACCCCGAACGACGGCCTCGGCGGCATCCTCAAGGGCCTGGACTCGCTGCCCGAGGGCGCCAAGATCAAGGAGTCCTTCGAGGCCGAGCTGGCCGAAGGCCCCTCCCTGGCGATGGTCGACTCCGACCGCGGCATCTCCAACCTGCACGTGCCGAGCGATGTCATCGTCGACGCGTCCATGCCGGCCATGATCCGCACCTCCGGCCACATGTGGGGCCCGGACGGCGGCGAGGCCGACACCCTGGCGACGATCCCGGACAGCAGCTACGCCGGGATCTACCAGGTCGTCATCGACGACTGCCGCGCCAACGGCGCCTACGACCCGTCGACGATGGGCTCCGTGCCCAACGTCGGTCTGATGGCGCAGAAGGCCGAGGAGTACGGCAGCCACGACAAGACCTTCGAGATCCCCGTCACCGGCACGGTGCGGGTCCTCGACGGCCAGGGCAACGCCGTCCTCGAGCACGCGGTCAGCGCCGGTGACATCTGGCGCATGTGCCAGACCAAGGACCTGCCCATCCAGGACTGGGTCAAGCTCGCCGTCACCCGCGCCCGCGCGACCGGCACCCCGGCCGTGTTCTGGCTGGACGAGGGCCGCGCGCACGACGCCGCCCTGATCGCCAAGGTCAAGGCGTACCTCCCGGAGCACGACACCGACGGTCTGCAGATCGAGATCATGACGCCCGAGGACGCCATCGCGTTCTCGCTGGAGCGCATCCGCCGCGGCGAGGACACCATCTCCGTCACCGGCAACGTGCTGCGCGACTACCTGACCGACCTGTTCCCGATCCTGGAGCTGGGCACGAGCGCGAAGATGCTCTCCGTCGTCCCGCTCATGAACGGCGGCGGCCTGTTCGAGACCGGCGCCGGCGGTTCCGCGCCGAAGCACGTGCAGCAGCTCGTCAAGGAGAACTACCTGCGCTGGGACAGCCTGGGCGAGTTCCTCGCGCTGGCGGTCAGCTTCGAGCACCTCGCGCAGACGACGGGCAACGCACGCGCCCAGATCCTCGCGGACACGCTCGACCGTGCGACCGGCACGTTCCTCAACGAGGACAAGTCGCCGAGCCGCAAGCTCGGTGGCATCGACAACCGTGGCAGCCACTTCTACCTGGCCCTCTACTGGGCCCGGGAGCTGGCGGCGCAGACCGACGACGCCCAGCTCGCCGCCGCGTTCGCGGCGCTTGCCAAGACGCTCGGTGAGCAGGAGCAGACCATCGTCGGCGAGCTGATCGCGGTCCAGGGTTCCCCGGCCGACATCGGCAGCTACTACCAGCCCGACCCGGAGAAGGCGTCCGCCGTCATGCGCCCGTCGGCGACCTTCAACCAGGCCATCGCGACGCTCGGCTGACATCCGGCGGACCGGCGGCCCCCGGCGGCCGCCCGGTCCGCCGTCCGCACCCAGGCCGCCCCGGCCGGCATCCCG
>NZ_JAAGLN010000167.1 GCF_010548145.1 Streptomyces sp. SID10853 | reverse complement strand
GGCCCCCGGCGCCGGCCTCCGGGACGCCGCACCTCCCGCGTTCGACACCGGCGGTGCGCCCTGGTGGGACCCCGCCGCTGACGCGAGCGTGCGTCCGTCGTCCGACGCGGTCGTGATCGACGGGGTCAGCGTGTCCCAGGGCAGCCTGGTGCGGGTGCATCCCGCGCGCCGGGCGGACGCCCAGGACCTCTTCTTCGCCGGGCAGGTGGCGCGGGTGACCGCGGTGCTCTCGGACGTCGACGGCGGGACGCATGTCGCCCTGGTCCTCGTCGACGATCCGGCGGCGGACATGCACGACTGGTACGGCCGCTATTTCTATTTCGCCCCCGACGAGCTGGAGCCCCTGCCCGCCGGGACGACCCCCGAAAACCGGGAGGAGAGCTCATCGTGAAGACCCTTGGTGTGATGACCGCAGTCGCGGGCGCGGTTCTGGTGGCAGCCGCTGTGGCCGTGGGGGTGCAGTCGATCCCGGACATCCGCCGGTATCTGCGAATGCGTTCGATGTGAGCGCGGTGTCGGCCCCGGCACCCGGCCCGGCAGGCGCCGGGGTGTGGCGCCGGTGACGGAACGCGTACTGGTCGCCGGGGTCGGCAACCTCTTTCTGAGCGACGACGGTTTCGGCCCCGAGGTGGTCCGCGCGCTCGCCGGTTCGGACACCCTGCCGCCCAGTGTCCGCGTCGTGGACTACGGAATCCGGGGCATGCACCTCGCGTACGACCTGCTGGCCGGGTACGACGCGCTGGTGCTGGTCGACGCCTGCCCCGGCGGCGGACCGCCCGGCGAGGTGACCGTGCTCGAAGTCGGTCCTGACGATCTCGGTTCGGGTGAATTCGACGCACACGGCATGAATCCGGTCGCAGTCCTGGCGAATCTGGAGCAACTGGGCGGTACCCTTCCGTCCACCTACGTGGTGGGGTGCACCCCCGCCGACGTCGGTGAAGGCATCGGGCTCAGCCGCGCGGTCCTCGCGGCGGTGCCCGCGGCCATGGACGCCGTACGGATTCTGGTGGACCGGCTGCTGCCCGCCGAGCCCGCCCCGACCAGGAGGTCCTGAACATGTGCCTTGGCATTCCGGGGCGGGTGGTGGAGCTCGTCGACGGATACGCCGGTCAGCTCGCCCTCGTCGATGTCGAGGGCGCGCGGCGGCGGGTCAACGTCGGGATGCTCGACTCCCCTCCGGCGGACGGCGACTGGGTGCTGCTCCACATGGGGTTCGCGCTGGAGGTCATCGACGCGGCGAAGGCCGGGGAGGCGCTCTCCGGCCTGGAGATGATGGGCAGCGGCCGCGGCGGGGAGTCCGCACTCGGCGATACCGCCCCCGCGGTCCGGGCTGACAGGGCGGACCGGACTGACAGAGCTGACAGGGCTGACAGGGCTGACAGAGCTGACCGGACTGACAGACCGGACCGGGTGCGGCGGCGGTTCGAGGTGCACGGGGTGGTCCAGGGGGTCGGGTTCCGCCCCTTCGTCTATGCCGGTGCCCGTGAACTCGCCCTCAGCGGCTCGGTGGTGAACACCGGGGCCGGTGTGGTCGCCGAAGTGGAGGGCGATGCGGGGGCGGTGGCCGAGTTCGGCCGCAGGCTGCGCACGGACGCGCCGCCGCTGGCCGTGGTCGAGACCGTCCATGCGTCGGACCTGGAACCCCTGGGCGGCACGGAGTTCACCATCGGGGAGTCCGACGGCTCCGGACCGGCCCGCACCCTGGTCTCGCCCGACGTCGCGACGTGCCGGGAGTGCCTGGAAGAGATGCGCGATCCGGCGAACCGCCGCTACCGCCATCCCTTCATCACCTGCACCCACTGCGGTCCCCGGTTCACCATCGTCACGGGTGTGCCGTACGACCGGGCGGCCACCACCATGGCCGCCTTCGAGATGTGCGGCGACTGCCGGGCGGAGTACGGCGATCCGGGTGACCGCCGCTTCCACGCCCAGCCGATCGCCTGCCACGCGTGCGGGCCGACGCTCGAACTGGTCCGCAAGGACGGGGCACCGGCGAGCGGCGATGACGCGCTGCGCGGCGCCCGGGAGCTGCTGGCCGACGGCCGGATCGTCGCGGTGAAGGGGCTCGGCGGCTACCACCTCGCGTGCGACGCCCGCAACGAGGCGGCGGTGGCCGAGCTGCGGCGGCGCAAGCGGCGCGGTGGCAAGCCCTTCGCGGTGATGGTCGCGGACACCGGCGTCGCGGCGGAGCTGGTGACGCTCACCGCGGACGAGGAGCGCCTGCTGACCGGTGTCCGCAGACCGATCGTGCTGCTGCCCGGGCGCGGGACGCCGCAGGGAGCCGGGCTCGCCGCCTCGGTGGCGCCGGGCAGCCCGGATCTGGGGCTGCTGCTCCCTTACACCCCGCTGCACGTCCTGCTGTTCGGCATCGGCGACGACCGGCCGGGGCCCGACGCGCTGGTGATGACCTCGGCCAATCTCTCGGGTGAGCCGATCGTCACCGATGACGCGGTGGCTCTCACCGGGCTCGCGCCGCTGGCCGACGCCTGGCTGCGGCACGACCGCCGCATCGAGGTGCCGTGCGACGACTCGGTCAGCAGGTTCGTGGCGGGTGCCGAGCTTCCGCTGCGCCGCTCCCGCGGTTACGCCCCGCTGCCGCTGGCGCTGCCCTTCGGCGTACCACCGCTCCTCGCGGCCGGCGCGGACCTCAAGAACACCTGCGCGCTGGGCGAGGGCCGTTACGCCTGGGTGAGCCAGCACATCGGTGACATGGACACCCTGGCCACGGCCGACGCACTGACCCGGGCCGAGCGGCAGCTTGAGCGGCTCACCGGCGTCGAGCCGGGGCAGCTGGTGGCCGATCTGCACCCCGGATACCGGTCGGGCGCCTGGGCGGTGGCGCACGCCGGGTCCCGGCCGGTGCGGCGGGTGCAGCACCACCACGCCCATATCGCGTCGGTCATGGGCGAGCACGGCGTCGGAGCGGGCGAGAGCGTGATCGGGGTCGCCTTCGACGGCACCGGCGCCGGCACGGACGGGGCCGCATGGGGCGGCGAGGTGCTGATCGCCGGCTACAAGTCGTACGAGCGGGCCGCGCACCTGGGGTACGTACCGCTGGCCGGTGGCGACGCGAGTGTGCTGCGGCCCTACCGGATGGCGCTGGCCCACCTGCACGCGGCCGGTGTCGAGCGGGACGAGCTGCTGCCGTGCGTGCGGGCCTGCCCGCCGAGGGAACGGGACGTGCTGGCCCATCAGTTCGCCACCGGGCTCGGCTGTGTGCCGACGTCGAGCATGGGCCGGCTCTTCGACGCGGTGGCCTCGCTCGCCGGGGTCCGCCACGAGGTGGAGTACGAGGCCGAGGCCGCGATCGGTCTTGAGGCGCTGGCCAGGGCCGCCGGGCCGGATCCAACCGACGCGTACTCCTTCGGGATCCGGGAGGCGGTGGGCGGCGGGCCCGTCGTCGCCGATCCGGGGCCTGTGGTGCGCGCGGTGGTGGCGGACGTACGGGCGGGAGCGCCGGCCGGACTGATCGCGGCCCGGTTCCACGCCGGTGTCGCCGCCCTGACGGTCACCCTGGCCCAGCTCGCACGCGAGAGGACCGGGCTCGGGGTGGTGGCACTCGGCGGCGGCGTCTTCCAGAACGCCGTGCTCCTGGAGGCCGCCCAACGCGGCCTGGAGGCTGCGGACTTCACCGTGCTCCGGCCGAGACTGCTGCCCCCGAACGACGGCGGCATCGCCTTCGGGCAGCTCCTGATCGCCGCGTCGGGCTGACCCCCGTACGCCGGGACATCCGCAGAGATCCACGGGATCCACCGGGATCCACAGAGAAGAGGGACCATGTGTCTGGCAGTTCCGGGGCGCGTCCTCAGCACCGCCGAGGTCGACGGCACGCTGATGGCCGACGTCGACTTCGGCGGGGTGCGCAAAGAGGTGTGCCTCCAGTACATCCCCGATGTGACGGCCGGTGAGTACGTCGTCGTGCACGTCGGGTTCGCCATCCAGCGGCTCGACGAGGAGTCGGCCCGGCGGACGCTGGCCGATTTCGACCGGCTCGGCATCCTGGAGGAGGAGTTCGGCGACGGCTTCGAACTCGCCGCACGGGCCGCGCAGCAGGAGTTCCCCGAAGGAGTGGTCCGGTGAAGTACCTCGACGAGTTCAGCGACCCCGAGCTGGCGAAGAAGCTGCTCGACCAGATCCATGCGGCGACCACCCGGCCGTGGGCCCTGATGGAGGTGTGCGGCGGCCAGACCCACTCGATCATCCGGCACGGCATCGACCAGCTGCTGCCCGACGGCGTCGAGCTGATCCACGGGCCCGGCTGCCCGGTCTGTGTGACCCCGCTGGAGATCATCGACCGGGCGCTCGCCATCGCGGCCCGGCCGGGGGTCATCTTCTGCTCGTTCGGTGACATGCTGCGGGTGCCGGGCAGCAGCCAGGACCTGTTCTCCGTGAAGAGCGCCGGAGGGGACGTCCGGGTGGTGTACTCGCCGCTCGACGCGCTGAAGCTGGCCCGGGAGAACCCGGACCGGGAGGTCGTCTTCTTCGGGATCGGCTTCGAGACCACGGCCCCGGCGAACGCGATGACCGTGTACCAGGCCGGGCGGCTGGGCGTACGGAACTTCTCCCTGCTGGTCTCGCACGTGCTGGTGCCGCCCGCGATCTCGGCGATCATGGAGTCCGCCACCTGCCGGGTGCAGGGCTTCCTCGCCGCCGGGCATGTGTGCAGCGTGATGGGAACGGCGGAGTACCCGCCGCTCGCCGAGAAGTACCGGGTGCCGATCGTCGTCACCGGCTTCGAGCCGCTGGACATCCTCGAAGGCATCCGGCGCACGGTCGTCCAGCTGGAGGAGGGCCGCCACGAAGTGGAGAACGCCTACTCCAGGGCCGTACGCGCGGAGGGCAACCTGCCGGCGATGGAGATGCTGCGGGACGTCTTCGAGGTGACCGACCGGACCTGGCGCGGCATCGGGATGATCCCGCGCAGCGGCTGGCGCCTGGCGCCCGGTTACGCGGAGTTCGACGCGGAGCAGCGGTTCGACGTGACCGGTATCCACACCGCCGAGTCGGCGCTCTGCCGCTCGGGCGAGGTCCTCCAGGGGCTGATCAAGCCGCATGAGTGCGCCGCCTTCGGCAAGGAGTGCACCCCGCGCAATCCACTGGGCGCCACCATGGTGTCGTCCGAGGGCGCCTGCGCCGCCTACCACACATACCGCCGACTGGAACTGGTCGAAGCCAAGTGACCGAAGCGATGCAGTCCCCCGCCGAGCTGGATTTCGAGAGCTGGGTCTGTCCGGTACCGCTGCGCGAGACGCCGTCCGTGGTGATGGGCCACGGGGGCGGCGGCGCGATGTCGGGCGAACTGATCGAGCATCTGTTCCTGCCCGCCTACGGCTCGGCCGCGGCGGCCGAACTGGGTGACTCGGCCGTGCTGTCGGCCGGCGGCGGCTCCCGTCTCGCCTTCTCCACCGACTCCTATGTGGTGAAGCCGATGTTCTTCCCCGGCGGGTCGATCGGCGACCTGGCCGTGAACGGGACGGTGAACGACCTCGCGATGTCGGGCGCGGTCCCGCTGTTCCTCTCGACGGCCTTCATCCTCCAGGAGGGCACCGCACTCGATGAACTCGGCCGTATCGCCGAGGCGTTGGGCGCCGCGGCGCGGTCCGCGGGCGTCCAGCTGGTCACCGGGGACACCAAGGTCGTCGACAGCGCCAGTGGTGACGGCGTCTTCATCAACACCTCGGGGATCGGTGTGGTGCCCGACGGCGTCGACATCGGCCCGCGCCGGGCGCGCCCCGGGGACGCCGTCCTCATCAGCGGCGACATCGGGGTGCACGGGGTGGCGGTGCTGAGCTGCCGGGACGGTCTTGAGTTCGGCACCACGGTCGAGAGCGACACGGCCGCGCTGCACGGTCTCGTCGCCGGAATGATCGCGACCGGCGCCGATCTGCATGTGCTGCGGGACCCGACCCGTGGCGGGGTCGCGGCCTCGCTGAACGAGATCGCGCGCGCGGCCGATGTCGGGATCGAGCTGGTGGAACGGGAGTTGCCGGTCCCGGAGACGGTGCGCGACGCGTGCAGTCTGCTGGGGCTCGACCCACTCCAGGTGGCCAATGAGGGCAAGCTGGTCGCGGTGGTGCCGGCCGAGAGCGCCGACGAGGTCCTCGCCGCGCTCCGGGCGCACCCGCTCGGCCGCTCGGCCCGCCGGATCGGCACCTGCGTCCCCGACCACACCGGGATGGTGGTGGCGAGGACCGGGCTCGGCGGCAGCCGGGTGGTCGGGCTGCCGATCGGCGAGCAGCTGCCGCGGATCTGCTGAGTGAGCGCCGAGGGCGCGCTGTTGTTCGCGCGTTACGCCTATCCCCCCAACGAACTCGGCTACTGCGGCCCTGACGACGCGGCGGCGCTGCTGCGCCCCGGTGCGGCGTCCGGGATGGAGGCGCGGGCCCGGCAGTTCGACGGCGCCTGGTGCTATCTCGAATTCCTCGCGGAGTCGGCGGGCATCTCCGATCCGCTCGACGCGCGGGTGGTGGAGGCGTACTGGATCGGCAACGAACTGCTCGGCCTGGCCGACTCGGGGGCGCTGGTGGAGCGGCTGCTCGACCGGTTCCGCGGGCAGCCGGGCGGCACCTGGCGGGAGGCCGCGCACCGGGCCGTCCCGCACCACAGCTTCCAGGTGTACGACGTGTACCCGTGGGCGGCCCTGCTGCGCGCCGGCGGCAACCCGGCCGCGCTGACCGTGCTCGACCGGTGCCGGATCCGTACCGGGGTGGTCCTAGGCGTCGACGGTGAGTCGGCGACCGTGGAGTCCCGCCCGCTGAGCTGGGACGGGAAGGTGCTCGTACCGGGGCCGCCGCGGCGGGAGCAGGTCCGGTGGTCCACCGGCGGCAGGTCGCTGATCGCCGGGGTCTCCCCCGGTGACCGGGTGGCGCTGCACTGGGACTGGGTCTGCGATGTGCTCACCGATGAGCAGGCCGCGCGTATCGAGTCCATCGAGGGCGTGCGGCACGGTGAGATCAACTCCCTGATGGCATAGGGGCCGTCCTGCGGCCTGGGCCCGCCCGACGCGGCGGCCGGGCCACGCTCCCGGCAGCGCGCCGGTTCACAGGTCCGGGCAGCCGGTGGCCGTGCGCGCGTAACCGGCGATCATCCGCAGCGCCGCCGTGCGGTCGACGGCGGTGTTGCGGCTGACGATGTGCAGGCCGTAGCCGTCCTCCAGGGTCACCAGATTGCGGGCGGTGTCCTGGAGGGGCTCGGTCAGCGTGAAGTCGCCCGATGCCGAGCCGAGTTCGAGGACCGTCGCGTACAGCGCGGTCTCCCGCGCGAAGAGCGAACCCATGAGCGCGGCGTGCGAGGCGCTGCGGTCGGCCCTGCTGTGCAGCTCGTACAGCAGCCGGTGCGCGGCGTCATCGGCGTCGGCGGGCAGACCGGACGCGATGGCTTCGCGCAGCCGTGCCACGGGGTCGGGGATGCCGTCCGTACGGCTGTGCCGGTCGGCGAGGAAGCGCTCGACGGCGCCCTGATGGACCTCGAAGACGAGATCGTCCAGGTCCGGGTAGTAGTAGAGGACCGAACCCGCGGAGACTCCCGCCTCGGCCGCGATGTCCTTGATCCGCAGGCCGGCGATGCCCCGTTCGGAAATCGCCCGGCCGGCCGCGTCGATGAGCGCCTCGCGCCGGGCTCCCTGGTTCTTGGGTCGCGCCATGAAGTCATTCTCCGTCCGTCAGTTCAATTTACCTGATGTCACCGTGCCATTGCTATTGACGACGCCTTCCACCATTGTTTGAATCTCGCATCAAAGAACCCGGCCTTGCAGGGCGCGCTCCGAACCGCGCCGAGGAGGCAGCATGGAACACCACTCGTCGCCCGCCCCCGGCGTCGTAGAACGCCGCACCATCGACGCCGTCCCCACCGCTGAACGGCACGGCCGCACCCGCGATCTGTTCACCATCTGGTTCAGCGCCAACCTGGGCCCGCTGACCGTCGTCACCGGCGCCCTGGCGCCCACCGCTTTCGGGCTCTCCTTCTGGTGGAGCCTGGCCGCCCTGCTGGCCGGGCATCTCGGCGGTGGTTTCCTGATGGCGCTGCACTCGGCGCAGGGCCCGCAGCTCGGCGTACCGCAGATGATCCAGAGCCGCGGCCAGTTCGGTTCGGTGGGCGCACTCGCCGTCGTCCTCGTCGTCATCGTCATGTACCAGGGCTTCTTCGCCTCCAATCTGGTCGTCGGCGCCCAGTCGCTGAGCGAGGTGACCCCGGTCGGCCAGCACACGGGCGTGCTCATCGGCGCGGTGGTCAGCCTGGCCGTCGCCGTCGTGGGATACCGGCTGATGCACCGGATCGGGACGCTCACCAGCTGGGTGTTCGGCGCAGTCCAACTCGCGGGCGCTGTCTGGCTGTTCACCGAAGGTCTGCCCGACGGCTTCCTGACCGGGGGCGGCTTCGGCGTCGGCGGGTTCCTCGGGGTGGTCTCCGTCGGAGCGCTCTGGCAGATCGCCTACGCGCCGTACGTCTCGGACTACTCGCGCTACATGCCGGCCGGCCGCGCCGGGGTCCGCTCGACGCTCTGGTGCACCTACGCCGGGTGCGTCATCGGCAGCCTCCTCCCCATGGTGGTCGGCGCGGCCATCGGCCTCGCCGGCGGCGACAACCCGATCGCGGCCCTGGACCAGCTGCTCGGCAGCACGCTCGGACAGCTCACCCTGTGGAGCTTCGCCCTGGTCACGATGCTCACCAACGCCATGAACCTGTACGGGGCTGTGCTGTGCGCGGTCACCGCCGTGCAGACCTTCGCCCACCGCTGGCTGCCCCGCGCCACCGGCCGCGCCGTCATCGGAACCGTCCTGACCCTGCTCTCCGTCGCACTGGCCCTGGTGCTCGCCGGCTCCTTCATGAGCAGCTACCTCGATCTGATCTACGTCCTGCAGTACGTCCTGATCCCGTGGACGGCGATCAACCTCGTCGACTTCTATCTGATCCGGCACGGCAGTTACGACGTCGCGTCGTTCTTCGCCCGGGACGGCGGGATCTACGGCCGCTGGAACCCGGTCGCGCTGGGGGTCTACGTCCTCGGCATCCTCGCCGAGATCCCCTTCATGGCGCAGTCCCTCTACACCGGGCCCGTCGCCCACGCACTCGGCGACACCGACCTCGGCTGGATCGCCGGGCTCGTGGTCACCGTCCCCGTCTATCTGCTGGCCGCCCGGAAGGCCGAGCGCAGGCGCCGCCCGGCCCCCGGCGCCCCCTCCCCCGACAGCACCGCACCGCCCGTCTCACCCGCACCGACCTCCGGAGCCCCGACCGTATGAACACCCACGCCGAGTGGCGCCGACGCGCCGCAGAACTCACCTTCCGTACCGACGCCTTCATCGACGGCCGCTGGACCGGGGCCGCCGACGGAGCCACCTTCGCCACGGTCGACCCAGCCACCGGCCGTACGGTCGCGCAAGTGGCCCTGGGCGGCGCACCCGAGATCGACGCGGCGGTCCGGGCCGCCCGCACCGCCTTCGACGACGGCCGCTGGTCCCGCGCCGACCCCGCCGTCCGTAAGAGGGTCCTGCTGCGCCTGGCCGCACTCATCGAGGAGAACGGCCAGGAGCTGGCGCTCCTCGACACCCTCGACATGGGCAAGCCGATCACCGAGTCGTACGGCACCGACGTGCCCGGCGCCGCAGGCTGCTTCGCCTGGTACGCGGAGGCGGCGGACAAGCTGTACGACGAGGTCGCCCCCACGCCGCCGGGCAGTCTCGCGCTGGTGCGGCGCGCACCGCTCGGGGTCGTCGGCGCTGTGGTGCCGTGGAACTTCCCGCTGGACATCGCCGTCTGGAAGCTGGCGCCCGCGCTGGCCGCCGGCAACAGCGTCGTCCTCAAGCCCGCCGAGCAGTCCCCGCTGTCGGCGCTGCGGCTGGCCGAACTGGCCGCGGAGGCCGGGCTGCCGGACGGGGTGCTCAATGTGGTGCCGGGCCCCGGCCCCGCGGCCGGGCGCGCGCTGGGGCTCCATCCGGACGTGGACACCCTGGTCTTCACCGGTTCCACCGCCGTCGGCAAGCAGTTCCTTTCGTACGCGGCCGACTCCAACATGAAGCAGGTGTGGCTGGAGGCCGGCGGCAAGAGCCCCTGTCTGGTCTTCGCCGACGCCGATCTGGACGCCGCTGCGGAGCGCGCGGCGTGGGGCTTCCTCTACAACGCGGGTCAGGTCTGCTCCGCCAACACCCGGCTGCTGGTGGACGCTTCGATCGCCGAAGAGTTCACCGAACGGGTCGTCAAGCACACCGCCGCCTATGTGCCGGGCGATCCGCTCGATCCGGCCACCCGGCTCGGCCCGCTGGTCGACGAGCAGCAGGCCGCCCGGATCCTCGGTACGGTCACCGGCTCGGGCGGCCGCCTGGCCTGCGGCGGCACCCGGCCCGACCGGCCCGGCGCCTATCTGGACCCGACCGTGGTCACCGGTCTCGCCCCGGACGCGCCGCTGGCCCGCGACGAGCTGTTCGGACCGGTGCTGACCGTGCTGCCGTTCACCGATGAGGCGGACGCGGTACGGATCGCCAACGACTCCCCGTACGGGCTCGCGGCGTCGCTCTGGACCCGCGATCTCTCCCGCGCCCACAGGGTGGCCGACGCGCTGCACGCCGGGACGGTCTCGGTGAACACCGTCGACGCGCTGAGCCCCGCCACCCCGTTCGGCGGGTTCAAGCAGTCGGGCTTCGGGCGCGATCTGTCCCTGCACTCCTTCGACAAGTACACGGGTCTGAAGACGACATGGATCGCATACGCATGACGAACACCTCCGTCCTGGCCGAGATCGACCGGCGCGCCGACGACCTGGTCAGCCTCACCTGCGACCTGGTGGCCTTCGACACCACGGTGCGCGGCAGCGCGGGCGAACCGGCGCGCGACGAGGCCGATCTGCAGGAGTATCTGGCGCACCGGCTGCGCGCGGCCGGTGCCACCGCCGATGTCTTCACCCCGGCCCCCGGCAGCCTGCCCGTATCGCCGCAGACACCGGCGGGGCTCGGCTTCGACGGCCGCCCGCAGCTGATCGCCCGTTTCCCCGGTACGGGTGGCGGCAGGTCGCTGCTGTTCAACGGCCATATCGACGTGGTGTCCGCCGAGCCGATGGCCGCCTGGAGCAGTGATCCGTTCCGCGCCGAGGTCCGCGGCGGGCGGCTGTACGGGCGCGGCACCTGCGACATGAAGGGCGGGATAGCCGCGGCGGTCGTCGCCGCCGAGGCGCTCGCCGCCCTCGGTGTCCGGCTGCCGGGCGATCTGCTGATCAACACCGCGACCGACGAGGAGTGGAACGGCGCGGGCACCCTCGCCTCGGTCCACCACGGCGTACGCGCGGACGCGGCGATCGTCCCGGAGCCGACCGACCTGGATGTCGTCACCGCGCAGCGGGGCATTCTCGGCGGCACCGTCACCGTGGCGGGCCGCCCCGGGCACGCCGAACACCCGCCGGGAGACTGGCGGGCCGGGGGCGCAGTCAACGCGATCGAGAAGACCCTGCCGGTGCTCGCCGCCCTCCAGCGGCTGCGTGAGCGCTGGGCGGCCGACCCCGCGCACCGGCACCCGCTGCTGCCGCCGCCGTCGATCGTGCCGACCATCATCAGGGGCGGCGAGTGGTGGGTGACCTACCCGGCGTCCTGCGAAGTCGCCCTGGACATCACCTATCTGCCGGTCCAGGCCGACGAAGGCGGCTGGGCGAGCCGGGTGCGTGACGACATCGAGCGGACGGTACGGGCGGCCTGCGCGGCGGACGAGTGGCTCACCGCGCATCCGCCCCGGTTCGCCTGGGACACCGAACTGCCGCCCGCCGAGGTCGGATCCGGGCACCCACTGGCCGGCCGGCTCGCCGCCTGCGCCACCGCGCTGGGCCGCACCCCCCGGGTGCTCGGCGAGCCGTCCTGGACCGACGCGGCGACCCTGACCCGCTACGGGCGCACCCCCGCCGTCTGTCTGGGCCCCACCGCGACCCGCCCGGACGGCTCCCCCACCCTCCACACCATCGACGAGTACATCGAGGTCAGCGATCTCGTCGACACCGCGAAGGCGCTGGCGCTGGCCGCCGTCGAACTGACCGGCCCCGCCTGATCCGCGCCCGCGACCCGCACGCCACCGCCCCGGAACACCTGAAGGAAAGGACGCACCACCATGCCCCTGAGCCATGCCGAACTCGCCGCCACCGACCGGGCGCACATCATCCACCCCTATCTCCCCGGGACCGCCGAGGAACGTGTCGTGATGACCGGCGGCTCCGGCTGCCGCCTCACCGACGCCGAGGGACGCTCGTACCTGGACGCGACCGGCGGGCTCTGGCTCGCTCAGATCGGCCACGGCCGTGAGGAGGTCGCCCAGGTCGCCTTCGACCAGATGAAGCAGCTGGAGTACTTCACCAGCTTCTGGGAGTTCTCCAACGACAAGGCCGTCGCGCTCGCCGCCCGGCTGGCCTCGCTCGCCCCCGCGGGCCTGGACCACGTCTACTTCACCTCGGGCGGCTCCGAGGGCAACGAGGCCGCCATCAAGATGGCCCGCTACTACCACCACCGGCGCGGCGACACCGACCGCACCTGGATCCTGGCCCGCGACAAGGCGTACCACGGCATCGGCTACGGCAGCGGATCCGCCACCGGATTCCCCGTCTACCACGAGGGGTTCGCCCCGATGATGCCGCACGTCTCGCACCTCACCCCGCCGTGGCCCTACCGCACCGAGCTGTACGGCGGCCAGGACCCCACCGACTTCCTGATCGCCGAACTCGAGGCCAGGATCGCGGACATCGGGGCCGGCAACATCGCCGCCATGATCGGCGAACCCATCATGGGGGTGGGCGGCATGCTCGTACCGCCGGCCGACTACTGGCCGCGGGTGCGCGAAGTCCTCGACCGGCACGGGATCCTGCTCGTCTTCGACGAGGTCGTCACCGCCTACGGACGGGTCGGCGAGTGGTTCGCCGCGCAGCACTTCGGTGTCACCCCCGACATCATCGTCACCGCCAAGGGCATCACCTCCGGATACATCCCGCTCGGCGCGCTGCTCGTCGCCGACCGGGTCGCCGAGGTGCTGCTGCGCGACCACGGCTTCCCGATGGGGTACACGTACAACGGGCACCCGGTCGCGGCCGCCGTCGCCCTGGCCAACCTCGACATCATCGAACGCGAGGGGCTGCTCGGCCGCGCCGTCACCATGGGGGCCAAACTGCACGCCGAACTGGAGGCCGAGCTGGGTGAGCTGCCCGTCGTCGGGGAGATCAGGTCGGTCGGCATGATGCTCGCCGTCGAACTCGTCGCCGACCGCGCGTCCCGTACCCCGCTCCCCCTGGACCCGGCCCGGATGCCGCACGACGTCATCCGGCGCGAGACCGGTGTCATCGTCCGCGACTCCGCCCACAGCCTGGTCCTGTCACCGCCGCTGATCATGACGGATGCCGAGGCCAAGGAGGCCGCGGTGGCGCTGCGTTCGGTCCTGGAGCGCACCCTCCCGACCGGCGAGGTCCGGGCCTGAACCACCGGTCAGGGCAGCCGGGCGGGGCCACCGGAGCGCCCGGCCCCGCCCGGCACCCGGGCTTGTATGACATCAGCCGACCGCAACCGTTCCTCACGTGCCTCCCGCGGCGCGTGCCAGCAGGAGGACCCCGTGTCTGCACCGGAGGACCCCGTGTCCCCAGCGTCCCCACCACCAGTTCCACCCGCACCACCGGCCTCACCCGCGCCGGCCGCGGCGCCCCCGCCGCCCCACCTCTCCCGGAGCCTGCGCCGCTTCGACATCATGGCGATGGGCATCGCAGCCGTCATCTCCTTCGACGTGGTCGGCCAGATCGCCACCGGCGGCGGTGAGGCCGTCACCTGGACCGCCGTCATCGCGCTCTTCTTCCTCGTCCCGTACGCCCTGCTCTTCGCGGAGACGGGCGCCGCCTTCCCGCAGGAGGGCGGCCCCTATGTGTGGGTCAAGCTGGCCTACGGCAAGGCGACGGCCGCGTTCACCACCCTCTTCTACTGGGTCACCAACCCGGTGTGGCTGGGCGGTTCGCTGGTCTTCGCCGCTTCCGACGCCTGGAACAGCTACGTGTCGCACCTGGGCAGCGGCACCTTCGCCGACTACGCCTTCAAGCTCGTCTTCATCTGGGCCTCGATCCTGACCGCTGTCGTCTCGCTGCGCCGCGGCAAATGGATCACCACGGCCGGCGCGGTCGTCAAGGTGGGCTGTGTACTCCTGTTCACCGGCACCGCCCTGGCCTACGGGCTGCGGCACGGCTTCGCCGGCCTGCACCACGCGCACTTCACCCCGACCGCCGCGGGCTTCCTCGCCCTGGTCCCCGTCCTGCTCTTCGCCTATGTGGGCTTCGAGGCGCCGAACGCGGCCGGTGACGAGATGCACGACGCCAGGCGCGACGTCCCCGTCTCCATCGCGGTCTCCGCTTCCGTCGCCGCCTGCTGCTATCTGCTGCCGGTCATCGCCATCCTGTCCGTGGCACCTGCGGACAAGGTCACCGGCATCGGCGGGTTCATGGAGGCGGCGGCCCTGGTCTTCGGCGTGTACGGCTCGTGGAGCGGCCCGCTGCTGACGGCGGCCGGAGTGATGTTCGCCTTCGCGCTGCTCACCCAGGGCAGCGCCTGGATGATCGTCAGCGACCGTATGCAGGCCATGGCGGCGGCCGACGGCGGGTTCTTCGGCCGCTCGCTCGGTGCGTTCCACCGCGGGCTCGGCACCCCGGTCCGGATGAATCTGCTGTCGGGGATCACCGCCACCTTCTTCATGATCGCGGCGACGAACCTCGTACGGGGTGACAGCGCGGCGGTGTTCGGCGTCGTCCTCACCGTCGCCATCACGACCCTGCTGCTGTCCTATCTGGTGGTCGTCCCGGCGCTCGTCACGCTGCGCCACCGTCACCGCGACGCGCCCCGCCCGTACACCGTGCCCTTCGGCACCGCGGGCTTCCGGATCTGCGCGGCCCTGGTCTATGTGTGGATCCTGCTGGGCTCCTGGGTCGCGCTCTTCCCCGGCACCCTGGAGGCGGTCATCGGGGCCGGCTACGACTTCCGGCACACCTGGGGAGTCAGCCGCACCACCTTCGAGGCGTTCACACTCGGCACGGTGCTGCTCCTGCTCGCCATCGGCGCGCTCGGCAGGGGCGTGGGGGCGGTCCGGGACCGTACGACGGGTCCTGGAGACGCCACCGACGCCACCGGATCCGCCGCGCGCGTGCACTCCACGGCGCCGTGAAGAACACCGCCGGCCGGACCGGGCCGGTGCGGGCGAGTGGCCCGCACCGGCCCCGGCGTCCGGCCGGCGGTGTGTTCGCTACTGCCCGGAGGCCGGGTGGAGCCGGAGGTCGTGGTGCATCTCGCCCTCCGTGCGGATCACCGAGAGGAACTCGGCGCGCGGAGCGTGGGACGAGCCCGCCGCGATGAGCGTGTACGTACCGGGCTCAAGACCGGTGATCCGGTAGCGGCCGCCGACCGCCCGGACCCCTGCCCGGCGCTTGCCGCGGGCGTTGACCACCGTGATCCACGCGTCGCAGTCGACCGGATGGTCGTCGCACCGCACCGCACCGCTGACCGTGACCGGACCGCCGGTGGGGGTGACACCCCCGGTCGGACGGGCCCGTCCGGTGTCGGACGCGCGGGCCGCGGGCGCGGTGCCGGGGCCGGTGGCCTGCGCGGGCACCGGTGCTCCCGGGT
>NZ_JAAGLN010000166.1 GCF_010548145.1 Streptomyces sp. SID10853 | reverse complement strand
TCCGCGCCGGGGCCCAGCGGCGTGGGCGCGCCCGGCTCGGTGCCGGGATCGGGCGGCGCTGGTCAGTCGGTGTGCTGCCGCCGCGAGGAGGCGCGGACGACGAGCCGGAAGGGGGTCGACTCCCGCCGTGCCACCACGGGCCCCGCGCTCTCGCCGGCCGGCTGCCGGCCGGTCTGCTCGTCGAGCAGGGTGAGGGCGCGTTCCGCGATCACGTCCAGGTCGGGCGCGACCGAGGTGAGCGGCGGGTGCGTGTACGCCGACTCCGGGACGTTGTCGATGCTCGCCAGCGCGACGTCGTCGGGCACCCGGACGCCGGAGGCGTTCAGCGCGTGCAGGGCGCCGACGGCCAGTGCGTCGTTGAAGGCGAAGATCGCGTCCGGCAGTGGGCCGCTGCCTTCCAGGAGCTGCCGCACGGCCTCGTGGCCCTGGGCCCTGTTCCAGTCCTTCACGGGCGCGACCAGCCAGTTCACCCGCCGCACCCCGGCCGCCGAGAGGGCCTGCCGGTAGCCTTCGGCGCGCTGGCGGCCGTTCTCGCTGCCGTTGCGGCCGAGCGCGACGATACGGCGGCAGCCCTGTTCCAGGAGGTGCTCGACGGCGGTGCGGGCGGCGGCCACGTTGTCGATCCCGACGCGCGGGAAGCGGTCGCCGACGTCGTGCTCACCGAGCATGACCAGCGGAAAGTCCGGCGGGGTGGCCGCCACGTCGGCGGCCGGCAGGGTCAGGGCGCTGAACAGGACGCCGTCGGCCACATTGGTCAGTCCGCCCGAGAGGATGCGCCGTTCCGTCTCGCTGTCGCCCTCCGTCGACTCGACGAGCACCGTGATGCCGCGCCGGGCCGCGGCCCGGATGACGGCCTGGGCGAGCTCGGCGAAGTAGGGCTCGGCGAGATAGGGCACGGCCAGCGCGACGAACCCGGTGCGGCCCGAACGCAGGCCGCGGGCCAGGTAGTCCATCTTGTAGCCGAGCGCGTCGAGGGAGTGCTGCACGCGGGCGCGCATCTCCGGGCTGACGTGTGTGTAGCCGCTGACCACGTTGGACACGGTCCGCACCGACACGCCGGCGTGCTCGGCCACGTCCCGCATCCGTACCCTGCCCACCGGCGCTTCCCTCTCGGTCGGTCGCCCGCCGGCGGCGGCCGGCGGACAGTCCTGCGTTCCGTCACTCCCGCCCCGGGCAGCCCTGCCCGAGCATTCCTTGCATCGTTGCAAAGGTTCACTCATGATGAGCGGAATTCGATTGTACGAAACCCGGTGGCCGGTGAGGCAGAAGGAGGAGCGCCGTGAGGGCGAGTGAACAGGAGGGCACGTATCCGAGGCCGCTCATGTGCCGTGAGCAGTGGCACAGCCTGGACGGCACCTGGGAGTTCGGATACGACGACGCCGACGCGGGCGAGCGTGAGTCATGGTTCTCCGGGCACTCGGGCGGCGGATTCGACCGCGAGATCACGGTCCCCTTCCCGCCCGAGTCGCCCGCCTCAGGGATAGGCGAGACCGCCCCGCACCCGATCGTCTGGTACCGCCGCCGCATCGCCCACGAGACGCTGGCCCCGGAAGTAGACACCGCACCGGCGGCCGGCGCGCTGTCTGCCTCCGACGCGATATCTGCCGCTGGTGCGGCGCCGTCCTCGGGTGCGGTGTCTGCCCCCGGCGGCCGGACGCTGATCCACTTCGGTGCGGTCGACCACCGCGCCCGGGTCTGGCTGGACGGCCGGCTCGTGGCCGAACACACCGGCGGCCAGACGCCGTTCACCGCCGATGTGACCGACGCGATGCGGCCGGGCGCCGCCGAGCACATACTCGTCGTACGGGCCGAGGACGACCCGGCCGACCTCTCCGTACCCCGGGGCAAGCAGGACTGGCAGGAGCGGCCGCACGCCGTCTGGTACGAGCGGACCACCGGCATCTGGCAGAGCGTCTGGACCGAGACGGTCCCCGCCCAGCACATCACCGACCTCGCCTGGATCCCCGACCCCCAGCACGGGGTCGTGGCCGAGATCGCCCTGGCCCGGCCACTGCTCCGGCCGCTCACCGTCGACATCGTGCTCAGCGTCGGGGGCCGGGTGCTGGCCGAGACCTCCACCGTGACCACCGGCCGCCGCACCCGGATCGACATCGCGATAGCCGCCCTGCGCAACGGCATCGACCGGGAAGCCCTGTGGTGGAGCCCCGACTCACCCACGCTGGTGGACGCCCGGGTCACCGTGCGCGACCCGGGAGCATCCGGGACGGCCGCCGGCACCGCGGAGGCGCTGGACGTGCTGGACGTGGTGGACAGCTATCTGGGCCTGCGCAGCGCAGGCGTCGGAGGCGGCGCGTTCCTGCTCAACGACCGCCCGTACTACGTACGTTCCGTACTCAACCAGGGGTACCGTCCCCGCACCCTGCTCGCCAACAGCGGTACCGCGGAACTGCGCCGCGAGGTCGAACTGATCAAGGAGATGGGCTTCAACGCGGTCCGTATCCACCAGAAGGCCGAGGACCCGAGGTTCCTGTACTGGGCCGACCGGCTCGGCCTGCTCGTCTGGGGTGAGACCGGCGCCGCGTACGAGTACGGCACGGAGGCCGTCGAACTGCTCACCCGTGAGTGGCTGGACCTGGTCCGCCGGGACCGCAGCCACCCGTCGATCGTCACCTGGGTGCCGGTCAACGAGAGCTGGGGCCTGTCCGATGTCGCACACGACCCGGCGCAGCAGCAGTACTCGATGGCCCTGGCCGCCCTGACCCGGGCCGTGGACCCGACACGTCCGGTGCTGTCCAACGAGGGCTGGGAGCACACCGACAGCGACATCCTGGGAGTGCACGACTACACCGGCGACGCGGCCCTGCTGAGGGAGCGGTACGGAGACGCCGCCGGGTTCGCCGCGGTGCTGGCGGGCGGGGGACCGCAGGGCCGGGTGATCTCGCTCTCCGAGCGGCAGAACGAGCGCTACGAAGCGGGCGCGGCGCCTCTGATGATCACCGAGTTCGGCGGCCTCTCGCTGGCGGGCGGCGACAACGACTTCTTCTACACGCAGACCAGCTCCGACACCCAGTACGCGGAACTGCTCGGCACACTCTTCGGCGAGCTGCGACGGAGCCCGCTGGTCGCGGGGTTCTGCTACACGCAGTTCATGGACACGGCCCAGGAGACGAACGGCCTGCTCTTCCCGGACGGCACCCCCAAACTGCCGCTGGAGACGATCCGCGGGATCGTCACGGGGGTTGAGGAGGGGGACGGGGCCGACCGGGGGGCCTGACGTAGTCGGTAGCCCGGTTTCGCACACGCCTTCTCCACGGCGGGCGCGGATCTGTGGTGGTGCGGCTCCAGTCCGACCACCTCGGCACTCTCCAGGAGGACCTTCTCGACGGCTCGTGCTTGTCGATGTCTCGTCCAGTCGAGGACGTCCGGCTCCGAGCCGCCCGGGAAGGCCGAGCCAAGCTCACGAGTTCCCTCACTGCGGCCGAGCAGGGAGGCACACAGCCGCCTACTCCCCGCACGCCGAAACAGGAACTGCCCACGCGCGATCAAGAAACCCAACCGGTGGCCCGTGCAGCGGACCCGCGCCGAGCGGGGGCCGGTCAAGCCGGGCCGCCGGGTCCTCAACCAGGCCCAAAGCCAAGATCCATCGACGAGCAGGAAGACCCGTGCTCACTCCGGCACCGCCCTGAGTGACGGGTCCGGACACCTCACGAACGTTCGCCGGCATCATTGCGGGACCAGGATCAGATTCTGCTCGGGCTCTGACACGCGAAAACGGACCAGCTTGCGACGTCAGGTGCCTCCTGATGTCCAGCAGGTGCTCGCCGTCGGGCGGGCGACACAGCCCCTCGACCGGCCGCTCATCGGGGGCGTCCTTCACCCGTTTGAATGGTTGCGATGCCTCATACACATGCCAGAGATGAATACGGGGAGTCACCGCTCTGTAGGCGACTGGTGTGCAAGAACAGAGAGGTCAATCGTGGCAGCAACCGTCTGGGGTGTGGTCGGCTCATCCGGGAACAGGATCTCCAGTGAGGGGGCCAGGGCGTGAAGCGATCTCCTCTCATCATCGCAGCAGCGGCAACCAGCGCCCTGCTACTGGGCGCGGCACCTTCGATGGCGTCCGCCAAGGCGCCCCCCGAGGGGAACTTCCAGCTTGCAGTCGACTCAGGCCAGTGCATCCAATCCAATGGCTACGGCTACCCGCTCGACTTGGATGACTGCGAGTCGTTCGAAGCTCCCTGGCAGCTGTGGAAGGCGCAGGGCGACGATCTGTCAGACATGCGGCTGCAGAGCGTCCTGGACGATTCGTGCCTTATGGAGACATCCAGCGGCGACTTCGTCACCGAGGTATGTGACGACACCCTCGCGCAGCGGTGGGAGGTCACCACGCGAGACGTGGACGGGAAACAGCAGGTGCAGCTCCGAAACCTTGAGCGCAATCAATGCTTCGGGCGAGGCGACCGCGACTGCGAAACCGACCGCAGCTGGCTCACGGTCATCGGGGCTCGCTTCTGAAGGAGCTGCCGGGGATCGGCTTTCTGCGGGGTGAGTGAGTGCGCCCAGGTCGAGGTGCTGGTCCATGTCCAGCCGGAATGTGCTGTACGGGTTGACGTTCGACCAGAAGAGCGCGGTCAGGCCGCACCGGTCCTCGTCGCTCAGCGGCTTCGCCCAGACCGGTTCGGCTTCGGCCACACCCTGCTGCACCAGCAGGGTGTTGACGTGCACGAGCGCGGACTGGAGCAGGTGCAGGGGTGTGCTCCTTGTCCGGGCCGACCTACTTTGCAGCTGGCGGCTGCGCTAGGACACCGGGGCCACGGAGGCCCGGTTGGGGACGCCCAACCGGGCCTCCGTCGCTTCCCCGTGCGTCACCTCAGGTAAAAGCAACGGCATTGGGCTGGGACGGGGCCCAGCCGCCTTGCTCGGGGCTTCCGGTACGGCCGTGATCACCGCGTCCTCACCGCTGCTCTCGGCTTCCGGCCGATGCTCTCCAGCGGGGCCGCGCGCCGCTCCGCATAGGCTGGACAACGTTGTCTGGATCAGGTCCTGGATTGCCGCGAACGGAGCTTCCCGTATGAAGGACGTCGTCCCCCTGACCGCCGGCTGGACACTGCGGCACGAGTCGGCCGCGCTTCCCGCCCGGGTGCCCGGCTGTGTGCACACCGATCTGCTGGCCGCCGGGGTGATCCCGGACCCGTTCCTCTCCCGTAACGAGGAGGACGTGGCGTGGGTGGGCCGGGCCGACTGGCAGTACGACACGGTGCTCCCGCCGCTTCCGCCGTGCGGCGCCGCCCATGAACGTACCGATCTGGTCTTCGACGGGCTCGACACGGCGGCCACGGTCACGCTCGGTGGCGAGGTCGTCGGCCGGACCCGCAACATGCATCGCGGGTACCGCTTCGACGTCAGCGGTCCCGCCAGGGATGCCATTAGCGGTGCCGCCGGGGGTGATGCCGTCCTCGGTGGTGCCGGTGACAGCGATGACAGCGATGACAGCGGTGGTGCCGACGGCGGCGGAATCCCGCTCTCCGTGCTCTTCACCTCCGCCTACACCGAGGCCGAAGCGGTCCGCGCGCAGGTGGGGGAGCGCCCCAACTCGTATCCGGAGCCCTTCCAGTACATCCGTAAGATGGCCTGCTCCTTCGGCTGGGACTGGGGGCCGACGCTCGTCACCGCGGGCATCTGGAAGCCGGTGCGCGTCGAGCGCTGGTCGACCGCCCGTCTCTCGGACGTACGCCCGCTGGTCACCGTCGACACGGGCACCGGCCGGGTCGAGGCGCGGATCCAGGTGGAGCGCACGGCGTCCGGCACCGGCCGGCCGCTCACCGCTGAACTGCGCGTCACCGGCGGCCCCTTCGCCTCCGCCTCTGCCTCCGTTTCTGCCTCTGCCTCCGCCGACACTGCCTCCGCCGACGCTGCCTCTGCCTCTGCCTCCGCCGACGCTGCCGCGCCCGCCCGTGCGTCCGTCACCTTCGACGGTACGCGCGCCACGGTCACGGCCGAGGTGCCCGGCGCCGCGCTCTGGTGGCCGCGCGGATACGGCGGACAGCCGTTGTACGACTGCGAGGTGGTGCTGCGCGACGAGAGCGGCGCCGCACTCGACAACTGGTCGCGCCGGATCGGTTTCCGTACCGTCGCCCTCGACACCTCCGCCGACGAGCACGGCACCGGATTCACCCTGGTCGTCAACGGCGAGCGGATCTTCGCGCGCGGCGTCAACTGGATCCCCGACGACGTGTTCCCTTCCCGCATCACCCCCGAGCGGTACCGCACCCGCCTCACCCAGGCCACCGAGGCGGGCGTCGACCTGGTCAGAGTCTGGGGCGGCGGGATATACGAGTCGGACGCCTTCTACGACATCTGCGACGAGCTGGGCCTGATGGTCTGGCAGGACTTCCTCTTCGCCTGTGCCGCCTACCCCGAGGAGCAGCCGCTGCGCTCCGAGGTGGAGGCCGAGGCCAGGGAGAACGTCACCCGGCTGATGCCGCACGCCTCGCTGGTCCTGTGGAACGGAAACAACGAGAACCTCTGGGGCTTCCGCGACTGGCAGTGGGAGGAGGAACTGGCGGGTGACTCCTGGGGCGAGGGGTACTACCTCGGGCTGCTGCCGCGCATCGTCGCCGAGACCGACCCGACCCGGCCCTACACGGCGGGCAGCCCCTGGTCGGGCTCCTGGGACCACCACCCCAACGACCCCGCGCACGGCACCTCGCACTCCTGGGAGGTCTGGAACCGCACCGACTACACCGACTATCTGGACCAGTCGCCCCGGTTCGCGGCCGAGTTCGGCTGGCAGGCACCGCCCGCGTACGCGACCCTGCGCCGCGCGCTGCCCGGCGAGCAACTCGCGGCGGACTCACCCGGGATGGTCCACCACCAGAAGGCGGCCGGCGGCAACGGCAAACTGGAGCGCGGACTGGCCCGGCACTTCGCCGTGCCGGCGGACTTCGACCGCTGGCACTACCTCACCCAGGTCAACCAGGCCCGCGCCATCGCCACCGGGATCGAGCACTGGCGCGCCCAGTGGCCGGTCTGCGCGGGCACCGTCGTCTGGCAGCTCAACGACTGCTGGCCGGTGACCTCCTGGTCCGCGATCGACGGCGACGGGCGGTACAAGCCGCTCTTCCACGAGCTGCGTCGGGTCTACGCCGACCGGCTGCTGACCGTGCAGACCGGGGACGGCGGCCTGCGGATCGCCGCCGTCAACCAGTCCGCCCGGCCGTGGTGCACCGGGCTGCGGGTGCGCCGGATGACGGCGGGCGGGAAGGTGCTGGCCGAGGCCGTACTGGAGCTTTCGGCCCCGGCCCGCGCGGTCGGCCACACGGCGGTGCCCGCCGCGCTGGTCCCCGACGCGGGGACGGGGACGGGGGCGGCGGAGGAGTTCCTGGTCGCCGATGCCGATGCCGATGCCGATGGTGATGGTGCTGGCCTTGTTGGTTCCGGTTCCGGTTCTGGTTCCGGTGGCGTACGGGCGTGGCACTTTCCCGTACGTGACATGGCCTTCGCCTATCCGGCGCCCGAGTTCGACGTGGAGGTGGTCCGGCGGGAGGGAGGCGGCCGGGTGGACGTCGTGGTCACCGCGCGGACCCTGCTGCGCGATCTGCTGCTCCAGGCCGACCGGCTGGCTCCCGCGGCCGTCGCCGACCGCGGCCTGCTGACCCTGCTGCCGGGTGAGAGCGCCACCATCGGGGTGCGCGGCTGGGATGCCCCGGACCTGTCGGATCCGGGGCTGTCGGATCCGGACCTGTCGGATCCGGGCCTGTCGGATGGCGGGGCGGAGGTCCGTGCGGTGCGCGCGGCGCTGTTCGCGGTGGAACCGGCCTGAGCGGACCCGGTCGGCCCGACCGGCCCGCCGAGGGCCCCGGCCGCCCCGGCCGCGCCTCCCGCCCTCAGGGACCCGGCCGCTCCGTCGTCCGGGACGGCCCGGCCGCCCCCTTCCGGCAGGGCCGTCGGGTCCCGGCGGATGCGGGCGGGGCCCGGGCGGCCGACCATGGAGGCAGGGCGATCGCCGTCCCGCCCCTGGAGGACCTGTGTGCGCCGATGCGCCGGATGTTCCGCTCCCGCCGGGCCTTGATGGCCTCGGACCGCTGTTCGCGGGCACCCCAGCGGGTATCTGCGTACTCGACACGGAGCTGCGCTATCTGTACGTCAACCCGGCGCTCGAACGGATGAACGGCATCCCGGCCGCGGACCATCTCGGCCGTACCGTCACCGAACTGCTTCCGGAGCTGAACGTACCGACGGACATCCTGCGTGAGGTGCTGGCCGACGGCCGGCCCCGTGAGCCGACGTCCAGCGGCCGTACGCCGTCGTCGGACCATCCGGGACCGCGGTTCTGGCAGGGCGCCTGCCACCGCGTCGAGCAGGACGGCGAGGTCCGGGGGCTCGTGCTGATCATGGTGGAGGTGCCGGCGCCGCGCCGCAGGCACGCGGAGTACGAGAGGGTCAGCAGGCATCTGTCGATGCTGGACACGGCGGCGAACCTGATCGGCACCACGCTTGACCTGAACACCACCTGCAGTGAGCTGGCCGACTTCGTGGTCCCCGAACTCGCCGATGTGGCGAGCGTCGAGGTATTCGCACCGGACATCGGCACCCGGGTACGGCCCGCGCCCGCCGGGGTGGTCCGGCTGCGCCGGGCCGGTATGGCGGCCGTACCCGATCTCGCGGAGGCGGTACGGCAGTTCGGGGAACCGGGGTACTACGCCGATTACCAGGAGGACGGAAACATCGCGCACTGCCTGGCGACGAACCAGCCGGTGCTGCAGAACCTCACCACCGACGACCAGCTGAGCGCGTCCGCCCCCACCCCCGAGCGGGTCGCGGTCTACCGCGCGCTCGGCTTCCACTCCACTTGTGTGGTGCCGCTGACCGCCCGGGGGCGCCCGCTGGGCTGCCTGGCGCTCGTACGGGCCGGTGACTCGCCCGCCTTCACCGAGCAGGACGTGGTGGTCGCCAGGGAACTGGCGGTCCGGGCCGCCGTCGATCTGGACCACGCCCGCCGCTACACGCGTGAGCACGGCATCGCGCTGGAGCTCCAGCGCGCCCTGCTCTCCGAGCCGCGCAAACCGCATCCGCACGTCGAGGTCGCCACCCGCTACCTGCCGGTCGGCCAAGGGGCGGAGGTCGGCGGCGACTGGTTCGACGTCGTACCCCTGTCGGACGCCCGCCATCTGAAGGTCATGGGCGATGTGATGGGGCACGGTGTCGAGGCGGCCGTCGCGATGAGCCACTACCGCTCGATGGTGCGGCTCCTGGCCCAGGACGACCTGCCGCCGCACCTCATCCTGGAGCGGCTCGATCTGATGGTGGAGAAGGCGGGCATCGACCGGGCCGCCACCTGTCTGCTGGCCATCGTGGACCGCTTCCGGGGGGAGTGCCAGGTGGCGAGCGCCGGTCATCTGCCGCCGGTGTTCATCGACCGCGATACGGGTGCCGTGGTCGCCGGGATCCCGGTCGGACCGCCGCTCGGCACCGGGCTCGGCGGCTATGAGAGCGTCTCGCTGCCCTGCGGTCCCGGAACCGTCCTGTTCATGTACACGGACGGTCTGGTGGAGCGCCGGGACGAGGACATCGATGTGTCCGTCGGCCGGCTGGCAAGCCTGCGGCTTCCGGTCGGCGGGACCCTGGAGGGTCTTCTCGACGACGTACTCGACCGGTTCGGCCGGGACGCCACGGACGACATCGCGGTCCTCGCGTCCCGGATCCGGTCCGGGAGAGCGAAGCCTTAGCCTGGCCGGTCCTGGCCGGTCCTGGCCGGTCCTGGCCGGTTCTCGCCGGTCCTGGGCGTGGGCTTGGGGCGTGGGCTCGGCCCGTCTTGCGTGGTCAGTCGCGCCGGAGGCGGTTCAGACGTTCAGACGTTCTCCGCCTGGAACATCCAGCGCTGCTTCTCCAGTTCGGCGGTCAGCCCGATCAGCAGATCCTGGGTCACCGGGTCCGCCTCGTCCGTCGCCGCGATGGCGCCGCGCAGCCGGGTGATCGCACCGCCCAGGGCCTCCACCAGCAGCTCCACGACGTCGTCGTCGGGGATCCAGCCGGTCGCCGGCTCCGGCAGCTCACTGGTCTTGGCCAGGGCTGCGATACGCCCGTCGGGCGGTACGCCGATCGCGGACGACCGTTCGGCGACGGTGTCCGCGAAGTCGCGGGCGGTGGTGACCACCTCGTCGAGCTGGAGGTGGATGGAGCGGAAGCGCGGCCCCACCACGTTCCAGTGCACCTGCTTCGCGAGGAGGGAGAGGCCGAGCAGGTCGACCAGGGCGCCCTGGAGCGCGTTCCCGGTGGTCTCGCGTGCCGCGTCGGGCAGGGTGCTCTTCAGCGTGGCAGTCATCTGCGTGCACTCCTTACGTCTTCGTCTTCGTGCTCGTTCTCGGCTTTGTTTTCGTTTTCGTCTGTTTCGCTTGCTTCGATTCGCTGTGCTGTGCGGGCTTGTTCGTCCGCTCCCTCCGCGTACCCGATGACCCGGAGGGCAGTCTTCGCGGTGCGAACCCGTCGTAGGACCCGTCGTCGGACCCGCCGTCCGGCCCGTCGTCGGACCCGTCGTCCGGCCCGTCACTTCGCGTCCGCGTAGCACTCGACCACAGCCGTGGTGAACGGGAACCGGACCGGTGTCTCCCCGAAGGCGATCCGGCCGGCCAGCTCACCGGCCGCGCGGATCGCCTCGACCACCTGGGGTGCCTCGTCGCGCGGGCAGTGCACGATCACCTCGTCGTGCTGGAAGAAGACCAGCTCGGCGCGGAGCCCCCCGGTGTGCAGGGCCTGGCGCAGCGCGGCCAGCATCAGCAGCGCCCAGTCGGCCGCGCTGCCCTGGACCACGAAGTTCCGCGTGAACCGGCCCCAGGCACGCGCGTCCGACGAGCGGGGGCCGCTCGAAGGCCCGGCCTCGGGGAACCGGCCGTGCGGCGGGTCCTCCTGCGGGATTCCCGCTTCGTCGCTGTCCTCGGCCCCGGCCGCCGGCGGGCTGGTGCGCCCCAGCCAGGTCCGTACGAGCCGCCCCTCCTCGCCCGCCTTCGCCGCCTCGTCGACATAGGCCACGGCGTCGGGGAAGCGCCGCCGCAGTGCCGCGAGGTTCTTCAGGCCGTCCCCCGACGTCTGGCCGTAGACCGCGCCGAGGAGCGCGAGCTTGGCGTGGGCGCGGTCGCCGCTGAACGCCCGGTCGGAGAGGGCCGTGTACAGATCCCCGTCGTGTCCGGCCACCTCCATCAGCCCCCGGTCGCGGGAGACCGCCGCCAGCACCCGGGGCTCCATCTGGGCGGCGTCGGCCACCACCAGACGCCAGCCCTCGTCCGCGACGACCGCCCGCCGGATCACCTTCGGGATCTGGAGCGCCCCGCCGCCATTGGTGGTCCAGCGCCCGGAGACCGTCCCGCCCGGCTGGTACTCGGGGCGGAACCGGCCGTCCCGTACCCAGTCCTGGAGCCAGGACCAGCCGTTGGCCGTCCAGATCCGGTAGAGCTTCTTGTACTGGAGCAGGGGTCGCACCGCCGGATGCGCGATTCCCTCGATCTCCCAGCGGCGGGTCGACTTCACCCGGATCCCGGACTGCGCGAACGCCTTGATGACGTCGGCGGCCAGCTCCGGTCTGACCCGGCGTCCGAAGGCCGCCGACACCTCGTCCGCCAGCTCCGCCATCCGGCGCGGCTCGCCACCGCCCGCATACCGCTCGCCGAGCAGCTCGTCCAGGACCGCCCGGTGCACATCGGCCCGCCATGGCAGCCCGTCCCGGTGCATCTCGGCCGCCACCAGCATCCCCGCCGACTCCGACGCGGTCAGCAGCCGCATCCGGTCCGGGTGGGTGGTGGTCCCGTACCGGGTGAGCTGGTCCGCGTACACCTCGAGGAGGGCGCCGAACTCCATCTGTACGGGGGCCGGTTCGAAGAGGGAGGACTGTGCGCCCGGCTCGGCGGATCGAGGGCGCGGGTCGGGCGGCACCGGCGCCCGGTGCAGGCGGGCCCAGGCGGCCGCCGCCGAGCGTGGCTCGCCGTACCGCCCGTCGTGGCCGAGCAGCAGCAGCTCCGCGTCCTCGATGTCGTAACACCGCTCGACCCGCACGCCCGCGGCGAGCAGCCGCGGATAGATCTCGGCCGTCGACCGCCACACCCACCGCCCGACATCCGGCCGGGCCCGCACCGCCTCGACCAGATCCGGCTCGTACGCCACGTCCCCCGCGGGCAGCCCGTCGCCGCCGAGTGGCGCGAGGTGTGCCCCGCCGCCCTCCGCCGCCGCCAGACCCCACCGTTCGGCCATGCGATCGAGTGTTGCAGCCACCACTGACAATCGGCCGGAGGCGGCGGTCGCGCAGGACACCGGGCGGCCCGGAAACGGCCGTGATCGATCCCGGAACACGGAAGCAGCACCGGCCCTTCCGGTGTTGCACGGGAGAGCGGGCGCCTGCGGCCGTGACCGAGGCAGCGGTCGGCAACCGAGCGACCGGGTGACCGGGTGACCGGGTGACCGGGTGACTGAGTGACCGAGCGACTGACGGAGGAGACACCATGGAAGCGATCGTGTACGAGGAGTTCGGCGGCCCCGAGGTGCTCAGGCTCCAGGAGGCCCCCGAGCCGCACGCGGGTCCGGGCCAGGTCAGGGTGAAGGTGGCCGCCGCCGGGGTGAACGCCCTCGACTACAAGATCCGCCGCGGCTGGACCAAGGACATGTTCCCGACCACACTGCCCGCGATCCCCGGGGTGGAGGTCGCCGGGACGGTGGACGAGACCGGTGCCGGCGTCACCGGGGTCGCGGTGGGCGACGAGGTGGTGGGCTGGAGCGTCACGGGCGCGTACGCGCCGTACGCCCTCGCCGAGACGGTCGCCCCCAAGCCCGACGCGCTCTCCTGGGAGACGGCGGTCGCGCTGCCGGTGGCCGGTGAGACCTCGGAGCGCGTCCTGAGGCTGCTGGGCGTCAAGAACGGTGAGACGTTGCTGGTGAACGGCGGTGCGGGTGCGGTCGGTTCGATCGCTGTCCAGCTCGCGGTGGCCCGCGGGGCGACGGTCGTCGCCACCGCTTCCGAGGCCAACCACGACTTCCTGCGGGTGCTCGGCGCGACCCCCGTGACATACGGCGAAGGGCTCGTGGAGCGGGTCCGCGCTGTCGCCCCGCAGGGCGTGGACGCGGTCTTCGACGTCGCAGGCAAGGGGGCGCTCCCGGACGCGATCGAGCTGCGCGGCGGTACGACGGACCGCGTCGTCACGATCGCCGACCCGGCGGCGGCCGAGCTGGGCGTGGTCTTCAGCGGGGGCGCCGTGGCGGAGGACGCGGAGACGATCCTGGCGGAGCAGGCCCGGCTGGCGGCGGACGGCACCCTGCGGGTCGAGGTGGCCAAGGTGCTTCCGCTGGAGCAGGCCGGGCAGGCTCAGGCGCTGAGCGAGGAGGGCCACGTACGGGGGAAGCTGGTGCTGAAGGTGTGAGGCGCGCGGGGAACTCTGTCCACAGGCTGTGGACGGAGTTCCCCCCGGCCTGACACCCGGCGGGCCTGGGCAGGGCCGGACCTACCCTTGGCGCATGGAGAACGTATGGAATCGGTGACCGACCGGGCCTTCGCCGCGGCGCTCTACAGCGACGGCGACGCGGGCCTGGACACCGGGGCCTCGCTGCTCGCCGCCGACCCGGCCGCCGACGCGGAGCTGGGCCGGCGCGGCGAGGAGTTCCTGCGCCGGGCCTGGGGCCGCGGCTGGCAGCCCGCCGATGTCGCACGGCTCGTCCGGCGCGATCTCGCCGACCACCACGTCCGGCTGCTGGCCGCGCTGATCACCACGGAGGCGCGGGCCCACAAGAGTCTGCCGCCCCGCTGGCAGGCGCAGCTCGACGCGCTGACCGCCGCGCCGCCCTGGGAGGCCGACCGCTTCTCGTACGCGACCGCGCTTCTTGAGCTGTACCGGCTGCTGCTGCGCCTGCCCGCCATCGAACCGGTGGGTCCGGCGCCGGGCACCGATCCGCTGCTGCCGCCGCACCACCATGCCGAGCCGCGGACGCTCGGCAGGATCCGTGCGCTGCTGGCCAAGGCCGAGGCGACGGACTACGCGGCGGAGGCCGAGGCGCTCAGCGGGAAGGCGCAGGAGCTGATGGCCCGGCACAGCATCGACGAGGCGCGGCTCGCGGCCGAAGGGCAGCTGACGGACACCCCCGCGGCCTGCCGTATCGGTGTCGACGCCCCGTACGAGACGGCCAAGGCGGTCCTGCTCGACGCGGTCGCCACCGCGAACCGCTGCCGCGCGGTCTGGAACAGCGCGTTCGGCTTCTCCACCATCGTCGGTTTCGAACCCGACCTGGAAGTCGTCGAACTGCTCCACGCCTCGCTCCTGGTCCAGGGGCTGGCCGCGATGGCCCGCGCGGAGGCGGCGCAGCGCGCGGGCGGGCGCAAGCGGACGAAGACTTTCCGGCAGTCGTTCCTGGCGGCGTACGCGGCCAGGCTCGGCGACCGGCTCGCACGGACCACGCGGGAGGTGACGGCGGAGTCGGCCGGCTCACTCCTGCCGGTGCTCGCGGAGCGGGATGTGGCGGTGGTGTCGGAGGCGGACCGGATGTTCCCGCGGACGACCGTGAGCCGGGTGCGGGGCGTGACGGACGAGGCGGGCTGGCTGGACGGCACGGCGGCGGCGGACGCGGCAGGACTGGGACCGGCGGCCGGGCGAAGGACCTGACCTTGCGGGGGCTACGCGTGGAGGGCCTGACCTTGCGGGGGTTACGCGTGGAGGGCCGACCCTGCGGGGGTTACGCCTGGAGGACCTGACCCCGCGAGGGCTACGCCTGGAGGGCCTGAGGCGCGGTGGCTGCGACCCGGCGGGCCGGAGCCTACGGGGTCCACGGGCCCGGGGGCCTGCCCCCGCGGTAGCTACGACCAGGCGGGGCTGAGCCACGAGGCCCATGGCCCGGCGGTGCCCGCGCCCGCAAGGCCCATGGCCCGGCGGTGCCCACCGCCGCCGACAGGTCCCACCGCGACAGGTCCCACCGCGACAAGTCCACCGCCGACAAGTCCCACCGCCCGGCGGGGCTGCCCCCGCCCGTACGCACACCGCACCTCCCTTCCCTGCGCCCGATATGCCCCGGTATCCGGCTACGCTCTGACCCATGAGCTGGCTCCGGGCCCTGAACGCGACCGCCCGCTCCGGGCTGAGGATCGAACGGCGGCGCCTGGAACCGCTCATCGCCTTCCGCGGCGCCGCGGGCCTCGCCCTGGTCGTCCTGCTCAGCCTCGACATCTTCGGTCCAGCCGTCGCCGCCAGCTCCGCCTTCGGCGCCTACCAGGCCGCCATCGCCAGCTTCCAGCGCAGCTGGCGCGCCCGGCCCGTCCTCGCGCTGGTCTCCGGCGGGACGCTGGCCGTTTCGACCTTCCTCGGCTACCTCTCCGGGGTGCACACCACGCTGTTCATGGCGCTGATCGCGGTCTGGGCGTTCGTGGCCGGCCTGGCCTGGGCCGTCGGGCCCACCGCGGGCGTCATCGCCGCCTCCAACGTCGCGATGATGCTGGTGACCGTCACCCTGCCCACCTCGGTCCCGGCCGCCGCCGGCCACGCCGCGATCATCGCCTGCGGTGCGGTCGTCCAGGCCGGGCTGATCGTCCTCTTCCCGGTCCGCCGATGGGGCGCCCAGCGCGACGCACTCGCCGACGCGCTGGCCGCCGAGGCCGACTACGCCCGCAGGCTGCGCCAGGACCCGATCGCGCCCTTCGACCCGGAGCCCTTCGTGACGGCCCGCAGCGCCGCCGCCGTCACCCGCCGCGAG
>NZ_JAAGLN010000165.1 GCF_010548145.1 Streptomyces sp. SID10853 | reverse complement strand
GTCGTCGCCGCGGCGGTGGGCGTGGGCGGCTGGCTGGCCACGTCGTCGGGCGACGACGGCGGACCGGCGCCGCAGGACAGCCACCGGTCGGCGCCGTCAGGACCGTGAGGGGCGCCGGCCCCGATCACCGGGCCGGCCCCGATCACCGGGGCCGGGGACCGTCCCCGCTGCAAGCCGTTACGCTGGTGACGTGGCAGTCGTCGATGTATCCGAAGAGCTGAAGTCCCTCTCCTCGACCATGGGGTCGATCGAGGCCGTCCTGGACCTCGACAAGCTGAGGGCCGATATCGCCGTGCTTGAGGAGCAGGCCGCGGCGCCGTCCCTGTGGGACGACCCGGAAGAGGCCCAGAAGATCACCAGCAAGCTTTCGCACCTGCAGGCCGAGGTCCGCAAGACCGCGACGCTGCGCGGGCGGATCGACGACCTGGGTGTGCTCTTCGAGCTGGCCGAGGCCGAGGACGACGCCGACACCCTGGCCGAGGCGGAGTCGGAGCTGCTCGCCGTGCGCAAGGCGCTCGACGAGATGGAGGTCCGCACGCTGCTCTCCGGCGAGTACGACGCGCGTGAGGCGCTGGTCAACATCCGGGCGGAGGCCGGCGGCGTCGACGCAGCGGACTTCGCCGAACAGCTCCAGCGCATGTACCTCCGCTGGTCCGAGCGGCACGGCTACGGCACCGAGGTCTACGAGACGTCGTACGCGGAGGAGGCCGGCATCAAGTCGACCACCTTCGTGGTGAAGGCGCCGTACGCGTACGGCACGCTCTCGGTCGAGCAGGGCACCCACCGGCTCGTCCGTATCTCGCCCTTCGACAACCAGGGGCGCCGCCAGACGTCCTTCGCGGGCGTCGAGGTGCTCCCGGTGGTGGAGAAGACCGACCACATCGAGATCGACGAGACCGAGCTGCGCGTGGACGTCTACCGCGCCTCGGGCCCCGGCGGCCAGGGCGTCAACACCACGGACTCCGCGGTCCGGCTGACGCACATCCCCACCGGCATCGTCGTCTCCTGCCAGAACGAGCGCTCGCAGATCCAGAACAAGGCCAGCGCGATGAACGTCCTGCAGGCGAAGCTCCTCGAACGCCGCCGCCAGGAGGAGCAGGCGCTGATGGACTCGCTCAAGGGCGACGGCGGCAACTCCTGGGGTAACCAGATGCGTTCGTACGTCCTGCACCCGTACCAGATGGTCAAGGACCTGCGTACGGAGTACGAGGTCGGCAACCCGCAGGCGGTGCTCGACGGTGAGATCGACGGCTTCCTCGAGGCCGGAATTCGCTGGCGCAAGCAGCAGGAGAAGTAGACCGCGTCTCCCGCACCGCCGAACCAGCGCTTTATCGACATAGTCAGTAGAGGAACTGCCGTCCTGGAGACGGCAGTTCCTCTACTGCGTCACAGTCGTATTCCCGTACGCCGGGCAAGTCATTGCATTTCAGGCATCGCGCCCGCAACGGCCTTGACGCGTTCCTTAAAACTGGGAAAAGTGACACTCGGCATGCGTAATTCTGGGGCGCGTGTGATCGGGGGGACGGACCACACGATCCCTACGGCCTGCCTGCCCCGTGCGCTGCACCATTGACAATGAGCTACTGGGGGTAGCAGCCAGATGACCAAGAAGACGCGGATTCGCGTAGCGCGCATAGCTGCAGGCGCAGTGATCGCCGCAGGCGCTTCGCTGACCGCCGCGGGCGCGGCCCAGGCCGCGGACATCCACCTCCCCGGCCTCACGATCCAGACCGGCGACGACGCCGACAGCGGCGGCTCTACCGGCGAGCCGTGCTCGCCGATCGACCCCACTTGCTCGGACTCGGGTGGCACCAATGGTGGTGACCAGTCCGGTGGTACGGACGGTGGTGACCAGTCGGGCGGTACGAACGGTGGTGACCAGTCGGGCGGCACCAACGGTGGTGACCAGTCCGGTGGTACGAACGGTGGTGACCAGTCGGGCGGTACCAACGGTGGTGACCAGTCCGGTGGTACGAACGGTGGTGACCAGTCGGGCGGTACCAACGGTGGTGACCAGTCGGGCGGCACCAACGGTGGTGACCAGTCGGGCGGTACGGACGGTGGTGACCAGTCCGGCGGTACCAACGGTGGTGACCAGTCCGGTGGCACGAACGGTGGTGACCAGTCCGGCGGCACCAACGGTGGTGACCAGTCCGGCGGCAGCAGCACGGGCGGTGACACGACCGGCGGCAGTGGCGACAACGGCGGTACGTCCGGCTCCACCAGCGGTGGCCACCACGGCGGCACCTCGGGCTCCACGAGCAACGGAAGCTCCTCCACCGGTGGTTCGTCCACGACCGGTGGTTCGGCGACCGGTGGTTCCTCCAGCACCGTCACCCAGCCCGACAACCTCGGCTCGCAGCCGGTCGAGCAGGGCAAGCCCAAGCAGGAGCTCGCCGAGACCGGTGCGGGTGAGACCACGTTCCTGATCATCGGTGCCGCGACGATGATCGCCGGCGGCATCGGCTTCCGTATGCTGCCGCGTCTCGCCGGCCGCGGCGGAAACCTCGCCTGAGGATTCGGCACGTAGTCGGCGCGCAGTCAGCGCGTACGAGGAAGGGCCCCGGGTTCCGATCGGAACCCGGGGCCCTTCCCCATGCCGTACGGCTGGACGGACGCGGTCAGACGGTCTGGTGGGCGAGCAGAGCGAGCGCGGCAAGCACGACTATCAGCGCTCCGATCAGAACCAGCGGGCTCAGTCCGCCGAAGGGGCCCTCCTCCTGCTGGAGGCGCTCTCTGCTGGCCCGGCAGACCCGGCAGCGGCCCTCACTGACAGGGGACGCGCAATTGGCGCACACCAATCGGTCGTAGGTCATGCGCACTCCTCCCATGCGGCGGAGCCGTTCCACGCGCTGTCACTCCCGACAACGCCCGGCGAACCGCAACTGTTCCCCTTACCACTGTGCCAGCTCCCGCGCGTTTCGGCGCGCCCCGCCGGATTCCGCCCGGTCCGTACCCGGGGCCAACGTGGACATACCACGCATCGGCGGATGCTGCATGCGGGCACACTCCGGCTTCGCGTAATGTCACGCTCACCTATTCCCGGCCGACGTGGTGCACTCGTGATCCGATTCGACAACGTCTCCAAGACCTACCCCAAGCAGAACCGCCCCGCCCTGCGGGATGTCTCCCTTGAGATCGAGAAGGGGGAGTTCGTCTTCCTGGTGGGTTCCTCCGGTTCAGGCAAGTCGACTTTTCTGAGGCTCGTCCTGCGTGAGGAGCGCACCAGCCACGGCATGGTGCACGTCCTCGGCAAGGACCTCGCGCGCCTGTCGAACTGGAAGGTGCCGCAGATGCGCCGCCAGCTCGGCACGGTCTTCCAGGACTTCCGGCTGCTGCCGAACAAGACCGTCGCGGAGAACGTCGCGTTCGCGCAGGAGGTCATCGGCAAGCCGCGCGGTGAGATCCGCAAGGCCGTGCCCCAGGTTCTCGACCTGGTCGGCCTCGGCGGCAAGGAGGACCGGATGCCCGGTGAACTCTCCGGCGGTGAGCAGCAGCGCGTCGCCATCGCGCGGGCCTTCGTGAACCGCCCCATGCTGCTGATCGCGGACGAGCCGACCGGAAACCTCGACCCGCAGACCTCCGTCGGCATCATGAAACTGCTGGACCGGATCAACAGGACCGGGACCACTGTGGTGATGGCCACCCACGACCAGCAGATCGTCGACCAGATGCGCAAGCGCGTCATTGAACTTGAGAAGGGCCGTCTCGTGCGCGACCAGTCGCGTGGCGTCTACGGCTACCAGCACTGAAAGGACGCCATGCGCGCCCAGTTCGTCCTGTCGGAGATCGGCGTGGGTCTCCGCCGCAATCTCACGATGACCTTCGCGGTCATCGTCTCCGTCGCCCTGTCCCTCGCCCTGTTCGGCGGGTCGCTGCTCATGCGCGACCAGGTGAACACGATGAAGGGCTACTGGTACGACAAGGTCAACGTCTCGATCTTCCTCTGCTCCAAGGGTGATGTGGAATCCACCCCGAAGTGCGCCAAGGGTCCGGTGACCGAGGCGCAGAAGAAGTCGATCGAGACCGATCTCAACAAGATGACCGACCTTGTTCAGAAGGTCAGTTACGAGAGCACCGACGAGGCGTACAAGCACTACCAGCAGGAGTTCAAGGGCGCCCCGATGACGGGCTCCATCACGCCGGACCAGCTCCAGTCGTCGTTCCGCGTCAAGCTCAAGGACCCCACCAAGTACAAGGTGATCGCCACCGCGTTCGCCGGCCGGGACGGTGTCATGACCGTCCAGGACCAGCGCGGCATCCTGGAGAACCTCTTCGCGCTCCTCAACGGCATGAATGTGGCGGCGCTCTGTGTGATGGCCCTGATGCTGGTGATCGCGCTGATGCTGATCGTGAACACCGTGCGGGTGTCGGCGTTCAGCCGCAGACGCGAGACCGGGATCATGCGCCTGGTGGGCGCGTCCAGCTTCTACATCCAGATGCCGTTCATCATGGAGGCCGCGTTCGCCGGTCTGCTGGGCGGACTTGTGGCCTGCGGGATGCTGCTCGTCGGCCGCTACTTCCTGATCGACCACGGCCTCTCCCTGCACGAGAAGCTGAACTTGATCGACTTCATCGGCTGGGACGCCGTGCTGTCGAAGCTGCCGCTGGTGCTGGCGATCGGGCTGCTGATGCCCGCGCTGGCCGCTCTCTTCGCGTTGCGCAAGTATCTGAAGGTGTGAGACACGCCCTGTGCGCCGTGGGGTGAACGCCCCGTACGGCGCACGGGCGTCGGTCTACAGTGGTCGCCATGTCAGGCCCGGAATTCGTCGCGCCGCCCCGCAGCCTTCGCCGCGGGGCGGCTCTGACTCTGGTCTTCGTGAGCGTCCTCGCTACGGCCGCCGCCACCAACTCCCTGCCGGGAGACGAGCGGACGCCCCGGCCGGCCCGTACCCGCAGCGCCGCTTCCACCGTCGACGGCGCCGAACTCGCCAGGGCTGCATCGGACGCGGCCGCCGACGGCAAGTCGGGGACGAAGGCCGCCGAGGGTGTGGTCAGCCGCAGCGGTGACCGCTGGGGCGCCGTCTACGACCGGAGCGACTTCGAGCAGTTCGAGGACTCCCTCGACGGCCAGTACACCGGCGTCGGCCTGCTGGCCAGGCGCGGCCGCGACGGCCGGATCGAGGTGGCAGGCGTCCAGCCGGGCGGCCCGGCGGCGCGGGCCGGTCTGCGGGCCGGTGATCTGCTCCGTACGATCGACGGCCGCCAGGTCGGCACCAGGCCGGTGACCGATGTCCTCTCGCAGCTGCGCGGCGGCGACACCGCGTCCGTCCCCGGTACGCCGGTGGTCGTCGGCGTACGGCGTGGCGACGACACCGTGACGAGGACCCTGCGCAGAGCCAGGCTCACCACCCGGCCGGTCACCGTGGGGCGGCTGCCCGGCCGGGCGACGCTGATCAAGGTCACCGCCTTCACCAAGGGCTCGGGCGCCCGGGTGGTCAAGGCCGTCAGGGCCGCGCCCGCGGGCGGCGGCATCCTGCTCGATCTGCGGGGGAACAGCGGCGGCCTGGTCACCGAGGCCACGACGGCGGCCTCCGCGTTACTGGACGGCGGTCTGGTCGCCACGTACGACGTGCACGGCGCACAGCGCGCCCTCTACGCGCGCCGGGGCGGCGACACCGACCGCCCGCTGGTCGTGCTGATCGACGGCGGCACGATGAGCGCGGCCGAGCTGCTCACGGGGGCCCTCCAGGACCGTGGCCGGGCGGTCACGGTCGGTTCCCGCACCTTCGGCAAGGGCTCGGTGCAGATGCCGAGCGCGCTGCCTGGGGGAGCGGTGGCGGAGCTCACCGTCGGCCACTACCGCACACCCGCGGGCCGCAGCGTCGACGGGAAGGGCATCACACCGGACGTGACGGCGGGCGAGCGGGCCCAGTCGAGAGCCGAGACAGTATTGAGTGGCCTCGGGGGAGGGGCTTAGTGCGAAAATGGACGCACTATGGCTAAGGAAACCGGGCGGAAGATGATCGCCCAGCACAAAAAGGCACGGCACGACTACCTCATCCTCGACACGTACGAGTGCGGTCTCGTCCTGACCGGGACCGAGGTGAAGTCGCTGCGGATGGGCCGGGCGTCCCTGGTCGACGGCTTCGTCCAGATCGACAACCACGAGGCGTGGCTGCACAACGTCCACGTACCCGAGTACACCCAGGGCACCTGGACCAACCACAGCGCGCGCCGGAAGCGGAAGCTGCTGATGCACCGCATGGAGATCGACAAGCTGGAGTCGAAGGCACAGGAGTCGGGCCACACGATCGTGCCCCTGGCGCTGTACTTCAAGGACGGCCGGGCGAAGGTCGAGATCGCGCTGGCGAAGGGCAAGAAGGAGTACGACAAGCGGCAGACCCTGCGTGAGAAACAGGACCGCCGCGAGACGGACCGGGCGATCTCGGCGGTCCGCAGGAAGCAGCGCGCCTGACGGGCGGGCCCGGTACGGGCGACCTGCGGGGAATACAGTGGCACCGTCGTGCGTTGGTCACGTACGATGGCACTGCACCCCACGGGGCGCGGTACCACCTTGAAAAATCAACATGGGGATGATCGGTTTCGACAGCGGCTGTTGAAGCAGGTGAAGCGAGCCGAGGAAGCGGCAATGATCTCGTAAACCATATGTCGCAAAAAATAATCGCCAATTCTAAGCGCGATTCCCAGTCCTTCGCCCTCGCTGCCTAATAAGCAGTGACTGAAGGACCCTAAATGGGTGTCAGCCCGGGGAAGTTCCCGACCCGGATCCTGGCATAAGCTAGGGAACTAAACCACCGGTCCCGGTCACGGGGATCGGTGGGAAATCAAACAGTGACTGGGCCTGTCGGAGACTTGTTCGCGAGATCTCCGGGGCCGAGAAAATCGCAGCGAACTGCGCTCGGAGAAGCCCTGGTTCTGCACCGTTGGACGCGGGTTCGATTCCCGCCATCTCCACCACCCCATGTGTGGCTCATGCCCTGCCGGATCATTCCGGTGGGGCATGAGCCTTTTCTGCGTGCGGGAGGGGTTTCGCCGGCCTTCACTCGCTGGGTGCAGCCACCTTGGCGGGAAGCTGAGATGGGCGGTCGCATTTGGCGTCTTTGTGGGAGGCCCTGGCGAAGTCGAGGGCCAGGTCGACGAAGTCCTGGCGGATCTGTTTGTCCGAGCCCTGCATGGGCTTGAAGGCCAAAGCGGTGACGGTCAGATTGTGGGGCTGCCCGCTTGAGCTCTCGTGGGTGTAGCAAGGGACATCGATGACGGCCAAGGCGGGGCCCGAGACGCCCTTGATGCCAGCGTTGAAGTAAGAGGTCTCGCCACTTCTGGGTGGTACATGGTTTTTTTCCCACTCGCGCCAAGGCATTTCGACGCCCATTTTGGCCGTGAGTTGAAGTAGTTCCTTTTTGTCGCCGTCCACTGTGCAGCTGATGTTGTACGACCAGTCCGGTTTGTTGTCGGAGGTCACGCTGAAGCGATAGCGGTCAGCCTGCGGGAGACTTGAATCGAGAGTATCGGCCACCGCTCGTTTATTCGATACATTGCTGCAGACGTCGGAGGAATTTATATGTCCGCGCGCCCCGTCGAAGGCTCCGAGTAGATAGGCGAAGAGCAGTCCGATGCAGACAACGGTAGTGCCGGCGGCTGAGCTGTATATGAGCAATTTGCGGTTGCGAGGCACTGTAGACACCTGATCGCTCTCGAATTAGTTGGTAGAACCGTCGGCATTACTCTGACCGACGAGGCTGTACGCAGCACGAAATCCCTTGCCGGCCTCATCCCCGGCCCAGTCCGTCAACCGCTGACTCGCGGGAGGGCCCCCTCGCTACCGTCGCCGGGTGAAGTGCCAGGCGGTCCACCGCCGAGGTCTTTCCGTGTGGCTGCGGTCTGTCCGCAGGGGGCGGGCGGTCATTCCCGGTGCACCCGCGTTCGCGCAGTTCGGTGCCGGGGCCCGGGAATCCGCGTCCCGGTGGGGTGCGCTCCTCTTTAAAGGAACGGGAGAGAACCACTACCCAACCCAGCCGTTCCCCTCCCAACTTCCCCCGTCACACGTACGGGTGACGGCGCAGTCGGTTGTCGTATCGGTGGGGTACGGTCTGCCGCAGCAGCACCAGTGCGTACTCACCAGCACGTGTTCACTGCCAGGTGCTCACCACCACAACCGAAAACAGACGGCCCCCGACAGGACGGCAATCCTGGCCGAGGGCCTGACCATCAGGAAGAAAGAGCTTCCCCATGGCTGATCCGCAGTCTAGCGCCGGCATGTCCGCCCTCCACGAGGGCGTTCCGCGAGCCGGTGTCCTCCACGTACGTCACCGTCACACCGACCGGTTCACGGTGATCGGCAACCATCTCGCCCAGCACCCGCGTCTCTCCGCTACCGCGATGGGTCTTGCCCTGCACATCCTGTCGCTCCCCGATGGCGCCTCCGTCACCGCCAAGGCACTGACCTTGCGCTTTCCTGAGGGCGAGACGACCATCCGCAGATCGCTCAATGAGCTTGAAAGCGCTGGTTACTTGGAGCGGCGGCGGGTCCCGTTGGGCGGTGGGCGCGTTGCCACCCGCACCTTCGTCTATGACAAGCCGGGGTGTGCGTCTGAGCCGGACCGGATCACGCCGTCGCCGCCCGCCCCGTCGTCCGCCCTGCCGCCCGCCCCGTCGGCCGTCGCGCGGGCCGGTCGTACGCTGCCCGCCACCGGTTCCGTGCGGCGTCCCGTCGTCCCCGTACAGCCCCGGCCGCCGGTATCGGCCCCGCCGTCACCGGCACCGTCACCTCCGCCGCCCTTCGCTGCCGGCCCCGCCGCTGATCTTCTGGCCCGGCTCCGGGTGGCCGACCCCCGGCTGCTTCTCTCCGCCCGTGATATCGAGCGTCTCGCCCCGGCCGTCGAGAACTGGTTCGCCCGAGATGCCACGCCCGTCCAGGTCACGCGCGCTCTCACCGCGAACCTGCCGCGTGAGCCCGAGCCCATCCGGCACCCGGCACGCTTCCTGGCACACCGCCTTGCCACGTTTCTCCCACCGCCGCTTCCGGCCCGCCCCGCGCGGCGACCCCTCGCCCCGCTCCGTACCTGCGACGGCTGCGAACGCGCGCACCGCACCCATGACCCCGCCGAGCTGTGCGTCGACTGCCGTCCAGCAGCCCGTGCCGTGGCCTGACGGCTGTCCTGAGGTGAGGAATACCGCATGAGCTCCGCATGTAAGGAGGAGACACCTTGGCAGGCCAGGCCCACCCCTCCATCCCCGTTCGCCGGGGGCATCTGCGTGAGGCAGCCGAGGGCATCGAACAGGCCACAGGCATACGCGTCGAGATCATCGGGGGGACTCTCGTGACGTCCCCGAGCCCCAGCGGCAAACACGCCGGGATCGTCATCGATCTTCGGGACGCGATCAGGCCCGGGCTGGCCGCCGCGAGTGAAGCGTTCGAGAACGTGTCCGTTCCGATGGCCGATGACCCGGACGACTACGCGACGCCGGATCTGACCATCGGCCCGCGCGCGTTCAAGGACGCGGATGGCCGGCTGCTGGACGCTGACGCGGTCGAGCTGGCGGTGGAGGTCATCTCGCCGAGCGAACGGCTCAAGGGCATCAACGAGAAGACCGCGTGGTACGCCGCCGCAGGGGTTGCGCGATTGCTGCAGATCGATCCGCGTACGGGGACATGGTCGCTTTTCACCCGGCCCCGTACGGACGCGTACCAGGGGGTCGTCCATGGTACGTACGGCGAGCCGGTACCGCTGCCCGCCGAGCTCGGCGGGGATCTCGGCACCAACGGGCTCTCCCGGTACGGCCTGCGCCAGAGGCTGTCCGGTTCCAGGAAACCGCCCGTACGCGGGGCGCAGTGGCGGGCCGGACCCGCCACTGCGCCCCGGGTGCTTCCCGCGCCCCGGTCCAGCCGGTCCTACTCGACGACCCGCACCGCACCCGAAGGGCAGAGCATGCCGGCCTCACGTGCTGCGGCGTGGTCTGTGTCGTCCGGATCGGTGGTCAGTACCGCCACCAGGCCGTCGTCGTCCTGGTCGAAGACCCCCGGTGCCGTCAGGGCGCACAGGCCCGCGCCCACGCAGACCTCCCGGTCGGCCGTCACGCGCATGGTTGCTCCTTTCGCCGTGGTCACCAGGTGACCGGGAGTTCGTTCACGCCCTGGATCGTCGTACCCGGACGCAGGGTCAGCTGGTCGACCGGCACCGTCAGGCGCAGGTTCGGCAGGCGTTCGATCAACGCCGTGAGGATGATCTCCAGTTCGAGGCGGGCCAGGTTCTGGCCGAGGCACTGGTGGACCCCGTAGCCGAACGCCAGGTGGTGGCGTGCCTCGCGGTGCACGTCGAAGGTGTCAGGGTCGGCGAAGACCGAACTGTCCCGGTTGGCTATGGAGTTGGTGACGATGACACCCTCGCCCGCCCGGATGCACTGGCCGTCGATCTCGATGTCGGCCGTCGCGATGCGCGCCCCGGCGATGTCCGCAATCGCCAGATAGCGCAGCAGCTCCTCCACCGCACCCGGCACCAGTGCCGGGTCGGCGCGCAACGCCTCGTACTGGTCGGGGTGTTCGAGGAGGGTGATGACGCTGAGCGAGGTCATCGACGCCGTCGTCTCGTGGCCAGCCACCAGCAGCAGGATGGCCGTCGCCACCAGTTCGTCGCGGTCGATCGTGCCCTTCTCCAGCTGCTCCGTGACCAGCGTGCTGAGCAGGCCGGGACCGGGCTCGGTGCGCAGGGTGTCCACCAGGCCGCCGAGATACTCCTCCAGTTCGTCCCGGGCGGCCAGGGATCCGGCCGCGTCCGGTGACTGGATCAGCCGCCTGCTGGCGTCCTGGAAGTAGTCGTGGTCGGCGTAGGGCACGCCGAGCAGCCGGCAGATCACCATGGACGGCACGGGCAGCGCGAACTGGCTGACGAGGTCGCCGGTCGGCCCGGAGGCGATCATCCTGTCCAGGAAGTCATGCACGATCTGCTCGATGTCGGCCCGCATGCCCTTGATGCGCCGGACCGTGAACTCGCTGATCGTCATACGCCGCTTCGCCCCGTGCTCGGGCGGGTCCATGCCGATGAAGGCCGCCTGGCGCTGCTTGAAGCCCAGCACGCGCTCGGAGGTCGCGGGGAAGGAGACGTGTGTCCGGTCGGACGACAGCCGGGGGTCGGACAGCAGCTTCCGCGCCGTGTCGTACCCGGTCACCAGCCAAGCCTGCCGGCCGTCGAAGAGGGTCACGTGCTGGAGTGATCCCTCCCGGTCCCGCAGCTCGTTGTACTGGTCGGGGAGGTGGTAGGGGCAGGTGCGGTCGCTGGGGAAGGCGGGTGCACCTGACGGGGGCGTCGTAACGGTCTCGGTCATCGTTCCCTCGATGTGCTCGACGCTTAAAGAACGGTCAGTTCTCTAATCGGAGGCTAGGCTGACTCGTCCGAGGTCCACAACGGGTGTTTCGACAAATGGCTGGGAGTCATGCCTCCAACCAACGAGGACGCGCCGGACCGGACGGTCGGCGACCATCGCAGAAACCCTCGCCGCCGCGGGGAGGAGCTGGAGAACGCCATCCTCACGGCGACCGTCGAGGAACTCGCCGACGTCGGTTACGCCGGACTGACGATGGAGCGCGTGGCCGCACGGGCCCGTACGGGCAAGGCCACCCTCTACCGGCGGTGGCCCGGCCGCGCCGAACTCGTCGTCGACGCCTGTGCCGCCCACCGGCTGTCCGACGCCGATCTGCCCGATACCGGTGCCCTGCGCTCCGACGTCGTCGCCGCGTTACGGCAGCTCTCCGCCAAGCTGGCCACCTCGCACGGGGACATCCTCCGCGGGCTGCTGACCGAGGCCATGCGCGACCCCGAATTCGCCCGGCTGGTCCGCGAACGGATCCACACCGCGGGCCCCCCGATCCAGGCCGTCCTGCGGCGCGCTGTCACACGCGGCGAGATCGCCCCGTGGGTCCCCGGATCGCGGCGCGCCACGGTGGCGATCGACCTGCTCCGTAACCACTTTCTGCTCTACGGGGCCCCGATCCCGGAGGACGTCATCACCGAGATCGTCGATGACGTCTACCTTCCCCTTCTCCTCGCGCCGCCGGGCACCTCACCGGGCGCGCCGTCGGGTGTCTCGGCGGGTGCCTCGGCGGGTGCCTCGGCGGGTGCCTCGTGGGGTGCCTCGGCGGGTGGGTCGCCCGGCGCTCCGGACGCTTAGGGCTGCCCGGAACCGGTTCCGGTCCGGGGACGGCCGTGCCGGTGGGGCGTCGGCGGGGGAGCGGGGCGCCGCTCCGCGGCTTTGGCTGAATCGGTCGCATGGCGCGTTCACAGGACGCGGGCATACGACGGGTCCGGACAGGGCGTCCGGATGGTGCGCTGCTCGGGCAGTGCCTTCGGGCCGGGCGTTCGGGTGGTGCGCTGCTCGGGCAGCGCCTTCGGGGCGTGCGTCCGGGCAGTGCCTTCGGGTCGTGCGTCCGGATGGTGCCTTCGGGTCGTGCGTTCGGATGGCGCGTTCGGGGCGTGCGTACGGATGGCGCGTTCGGGTGGTGGGGTCAGTGGTGCGGTCACCGCCGCCGCCCGGCCGTGGCCGCGCACAGCACCAGTGCGAGCGCCGCCGCCGATGCGGGGACCGCGTAGCCGGCGGTGGGGTTCAGGCGTTCCACGACCCAGCCCGCCGTCGCCGAACCTGTCGCTATGCCGCCCAGGAGCGCCGTGACGGACAGGGTCATGCCCTCGTTCAACTGGCCTGGTGGCGTGATGCGTTGGACCAGCGTCATCCCGGTGACCATCGTCGGTGCGGTGGCCGCGCCCGCCAGGAGCAGAGTGGCCGACAGGGCGAGCAGCGAGCCGGTGGCCGATGCCGCGACGAGCGGGCCCGTCATCAGCAGTGTCATGGCGCCGAGACAGCCGAGCAGGCGCCGCCGTACGTGCTGTGCCGGGCGCACCGATCCGTACAGCAGTCCCGCCGCGCAGGAGCCGGCCGCCTGGAACGCGAGGACCATCCCCGCCGCCGAGCGGTGCCCCTGGTCGTCGGCGAACGCGATGGTGGTCACCTCCATGGCGCCGAACACCGCACCGGTCGCCAGGAAGACGGCGATCAGCGGCGGGAATCCGGGGGTGCGCAGCGGGGAGCGGGTCGCGGTCGTACGGGGTGCCGCGGGCGGTTCCGTGGCGCGCTGGGCGGCGAAGACCAGTACGCCGGTGACCAGCAGCACGGCCCCCACCAGGGTGCCCGCCTCCGGGAAGAGCGACGAGCAGAGGAATGCCGCCACCACCGGGCCGAGCATGAAGCAGAGCTCGTCCACGGCCTGTTCGAAGGAGTTGGCGGTGTGCAGGGTCTCCGGGTCGCCGCGGTGCAGATGTGCCCAGCGGGCCCGGGACATTCCCCCGGTGTTGGGGGTGGTGGCGGTGGCCGCGTAGGCGGCGAAGAGCGTCCAGCCGGGTGCGTCGTACCGGACGCAGAGCAGGAGGGCCAGCGAGCCGAGCGCCGCCAGCAGGGTGGCGGGTACGGCGACCCTGGCCTGGCCGTACCGGTCGACCAGGCGCGCCGTCCAGGGGCCGACGACCGCGGTGGCTGCGAGGCCGGCGGCGGTGACGCTCCCGGCGAGCGCGTACGAGCCGCGTGCTCCGGCGATCATGATCACGGCGCTGACGCTGAACATCCCCATGGGGAGCCGGGCGATGAGGTTGCCCGCGGTGAAGGCGCGGGCGCCGGGGGTGGCCAGCAGCCTGCGGTACGGGGCGAGGGCGCGGCCGCCCGCGGTACGGGGGGTGGTAGCGGGTGCGGCGGTGGACCCGGCGGCTGCGGACTCGGTGCGGCCGGGGCCGGGGCTGGGGCTGGGTCTGGGGGCTGAGCTGCCGGTCGCGACGGTGGCGTCGGTGCTGGGTGTCGCGCCGATGGTGCTGGGGGCGGGGGCGGCCGGCCTGTCGGGGGCGGCTGCGGGGGCTTGGGTGCGGGTGGGTTCCGGCTCCATGGGCATCAGCCTCCCGGGCCGGGTGCCGCGCGGTCCAACACCTGTTCGGGGCCCATTGACGCGGCTGCGTTGTAAATTCGGCGGATGCCCCCGCGCCTCCCGGACATCGAGCCCCGTCTGCTGCGTGCCTTCGTCGCGGTCGCGGAGGACCTGCATTTCACCCGCGCCGCCGCCCGGCTCTATGTGGCGCAGCAGGCGCTGAGCCGTGATGTGCGCCGTGTGGAAAGGGAGTTGGGGGCCGACCTGTTCGTCAGGACCACCCGGCAGGTGTCGCTCACGGCTGACGGGGCGCGGCTGCTGCCGTACGCGCGGCGGGTGCTCGCGGCGTACGACGAGCTGGCGGCGGCCTGGACCCCTGATGAGCGGCCTCTGCTGGTCGATGTGGGAGCCCCGGTCGGTACGGCCTCCCAGCTGCTCGCGCGGGTACGTGAGGTGGCGCCCGATATCGAGTTCGTGGCGCGTTTCCACAGTGGCCTCACCGGGGCGGCGGCGGAGATCGTGGCGGGCCGGCTCGATGTCTCGGCCGGCCGGATCGCCGGGCTCGCCCCGGAGGTCCTCGAACTGCTCGACCACCGGCCGGTCCGGTTCGAACGGATGGCGGTCCTGCTGCCCGGCGAACACCCTCTCGCCGCCCTCGGCGAGGTTCCGCTGGCCGCGCTGGCGGGGGAGACGCTGTACGCGGCGGCGGGAAATCCGGCCACAGCGGAGTGGACCGATCTGGCGGCGCGGCTGTTCGCCGGGCGGGGGATCGTGCTGGCTGAGCCCTTCCCGGAGATCGACGGCCCGGCGGAGTTCGCACGCGTGATTCGCAAACGCGGCTGGTCAGTGCTTGCGAGTACGGAGTTCATCGGAGTGCCGGGCATGGTGCTGCGTCCTCTGGTCGATCCCGTACCCCTGTCACCGATCTCGCTCGTATGGCGAAAGTCCTTGCGACACCCGGGACTCCGTGCCCTTCACCAGGTGATTGACGAGGGTGTGGCCGCCCACCGCTGGCTGGACCTGCCCGCCGGAGCCTGGCTGCCTGCCGTGGACATGGCGATGTGCGGGCAGATCAGGGGCCCATATGAGCAACTGTGAACAACCGTCCTGAAATGGCTTGAAGCTGCGCTAGATTCGCCCACCGGACGAGCGAGGCAGGGGGCGCCGTGCGGGCCTGAGTGGGGACTCGGTCCGGCGGTATTCGTCCGGTCAGTGGTGTGCGGTGAATCGACCTTGGGGGGATGTGTGGACAGTGGTGGAAAAATGGCGAGAAGACGCCCGTTTCGGGCAGATGTATGAGCCACATGATGTGACGGTCCAACTCGGCGGACTGGGGCGGGAGTTGCCCGTGCCCGGTGCGCGCTCCGGGCCGGACGGCGGGGACGGGCCTCCGGTCACCGACAGCCCCGTCTTCGTCGACGTGAGTGGGCGAAGGGGCCGGAAGTACCGCCGTATCGGCTGGCTGCTCGCCTTCGCCTGCGCCTCGTACGCGGTGCTGCTGGTGTTCACCGTCGTCGGCGGGGATTCCACCGCGCCCTGGCTCCTGATCCCCGGGCCCGCCGCCGGCAAGAAGGCGGACACCGCCAGGACCCCGGCCGGGCCCGTGGTGTCCCGGGGGCCGGGGACGCGGGCACCGGGAGCCACTCCGGCACCCGGGCCGGTGGACGACGTGTCCACCGATGCACCAGAACCGGCCACCGCCGTCTCCCAGGGGGTATGGGCCGTGGCCCCGCGCCCGGACACCCCGGTCGCCCCGCCTGACAGGGCCGTCAAGGGTGCCGGGGCTGCCGTCTCCCGCGCGCCCGGCACGTCCGGCAGGCCCGCGCCGCCC
>NZ_JAAGLN010000164.1 GCF_010548145.1 Streptomyces sp. SID10853 | reverse complement strand
GGCGCGGCCGGCCGTTGCCCCCGGCCGTGCTCACCCCCGCCGATGACCGGGTTCTCGCCCTCCGGCCTGGACTCCCGCTGCCCGAACGCGCCCACGGGGTGCGCCCGGTGCTGGCACGGCTGCGTCCCGGGTCGCCGCTGCTGCCCATCGGGGCGCGGGTGGCCGTCGGATGTGCCCTCGCCGGCTGGGCCTCGCTCGCCGCAGGGGTGGGGCATCCGTACTGGGCCGTGGTCACGGCGGCCTCGCTCTTCCAGGCCAACACCACGCTCTCCTGGCAGCGGGCCGTGCAGCGCCTCGTCGGCAACGTACTCGGCCTGGCCCTGTTCTTCGCGCTCCTGCCGCTGATCCACACCGGCCCGCTCACCATGGTGCTGCTGGCGCTGGCCTTCCAGATCGGCGCGGAGGCCCTCATCACCCGCAACTACTGGCTGGGGTCGGTGTGCGTCACGCCGATGGCGCTGCTGCTGACCCAGTTCGGCGCCACCCTGCCCGCCCGCACCCTGATCGCGGACCGCGCGCTCGACACCCTGATGGGCGCGGCCCTGGGGCTGCTCTGCTGCCTGCTGGTCACCAACCGCCGGGCCACCGACCGTATCGAAGCGGCCCTGGCCCACGTCACGGCGACCGAGGCCGCCGCACGGCGCCTCGTCGAACTGCGGGCCGTCCCCGACCACACGACCGGGTGGGCCCGGGACCGTCTGGCACTCGCACTGGTGGAGCTGCACGAGGCCGCCGACGTCGCCTCCGGTGAGTGGTGGCAACGCGCCCTCCCCGCCGGACCGGTGGCCACCGCGGAACACGACGGCCACCGCACCCTCTCCCTGCTGGTACGCCACACCGCGCCGTCCGCACCGGCCGCTTAGGGAGACGGCTCGCACAGGGGGCAGAATCGACCCCGACCGAGAGCGAGGAGGTTGTACATGGCCGAGGACATCGTCGCGGGGGTGATCCGGCAATGGGAGCAGGTGCTGCCCGGGCTCGACACCGACCCGATGGCGGTGATCGGACGGCTCAACCGCTGCTCCGCACTGCTGCAGCAGGCCGCCGACGCACCGCTCCGGCGGGAAGGGCTCTCCCGGCCGGAATTCGACGTACTCGGCACCCTGCGCAGGGTGGACCGTGAGCTGACGCCGGGCCGGATCGCCCGCGAGACCTTCGCGTCGGGGGCCGCGGTGACCAAGCGTGTACGGCAGTTGGAGGAGCGCGGGCTCGTCGCCCGGCGCCCCGACGACCGCGACCGCCGTGTCTCGCACCTCTCCCTCACCGATGAGGGGCGCACGCTCCTCGACCGGCTGCTCCCCGTCCAGCTGCGGTACGAGGCGGCGCTGCTCGACGGGATCGACGCCCGGGGCCGGGCCGAACTGTCCGATGCGCTGAGCGAACTGCTGGTGCTGCTCGAAGGGCGGCTGGGCAGCATCGTGGAGTGAGCCCGCACGCCCCGGTGCCCCGCCGCCGGGGCGGTTCACGGTTCAGCGGGGCGCCGGCGCACTCCGGTCGGGGCCGAGGCGTACGGGGAGTTCGAGCACCCCGTTCCCCACGAAGCCCGAGAGCCGGGGCAATTCCCCGTCGGGGACGGCCTGTTCGAGGTGGGGGAAGCGGGTGAAGAGCCGTTCCAGGGCGATGGTGGCCTCCAGCCGGGCCAGCGGAGCGCCCAGGCAGACGTGCGGGCCGTGCCCGAAGGAGAGATGGCGGGCGTCGCGGGCGAGGTCGAACCGGTCGGCGTCGGGTCCGTGGGCGGCCGGGTCGCGGCCGGCCGCCGTGTATCCGGCCAGTACCGGGGTGCCGGGCCGGATCACCGTGCCGCCGACGGTCAGTTCGCGGGTCGGGTAGCGGAACGGGAAGAAGCTGACCGGGCTGTCCCAGCGCAGCGTCTCCTCCACGGCGTCCAGCCAGGTGGCCCGGCCCGCCAGCACCAGGTCGAGCTGCTCCCGGTGGGCGCAGAGCGCCCGTACGGTGTTGACGATGAGGTTCAGCGTCGTCTCATGTCCGGCGACGATCATCAGGAGCAGGGTGCCGGTCAGCTCCGGCTCGCTCAGCCGGTCGCCGTCCTCCTCACGGGCCGCGATCAGCGCGCTGGTGAGATCGTCACCGGGCTCTTCGCGCCGCGCCGCCACGACCGCGGCCAGCACCGCGGCCATCTCCTGATTGGCGGCCACCACGTCCTCCGGTCCGATCCCGGTGGAGACCACCTGCTCGGAGAGGTGGTGCAGCCGTTCCCGGTGTTCCGGGCCGACACCGAGAAGCTCGCAGATGACGCCCATCGGGAGCGGCAGCGCGTAACGGGTGCGCAGATCGACCGTGCCGTCCCCGCCCGCCGCTTCCGCCGCGCCGGCCGCTTCCGCCGCCCCGTCGAGCAGTCCGGCCGCCAGCGTCTCGATCCGTGGCCGCAGCGACTCCACCCGGCGGCCGGTGAACGCCCGGCTCACCAGGCGCCGCAGTCTGCGGTGGTCGGCGCCGTCGGCCGTGGTCATGGACCGTACGGTGGCGAACGTCCGCAGCGGCCAGCCCTCCCCGATACGCCCCTCGCGGAGCGCCGTGAAGTGCTGCGGCCCCTTGGCGACATCGGGGTGCGCGAGGAACTCCTTGAGCGTCGCGTGCCCGAGGACCGCGGCGCCGGCGACCTCGCCGGGAAGGACGACCGGGACCACAGCGCCACCGGCCAGCAGCCGCGCGTTGGCGGCGTGCGGGCAGCCGCCGGCCGGGTCCATCCGGTGCGGGGAGACAGGTGAGGTGTTCAACTCGGGACTCCTGACTGGGGCCGGTGACTAAGTCCGGTGACTGGGGCAGGGAGCTGGGCCGGGGTGACTGGGTCCGGTGGCTGGGACAGGATGACTGGGCCGGGCCGGCCGGGTCCGGTGGTGCCCGGCCGTCCGGTCGGCGAGATGGCCGGAGCGGCGTAGGGCCGATCGTGCATGGTCCGGCCGTTTCCGGGCACCAGCGGCAGGACAGGAACCCGAGACCCAAGGAACGTACGACAGTGAGCTACCTCTCCACCCCAGGTTCGCCGATATACGACCAGCTGGTCCAGGAGCAGGGCGATGTTCTCGCCGAGGCACGGAAACTCGCCGAGGAAGCCCTCCAGCAGGCGGACCCCGCGCAGTACTGGCAGGGCGCGCTGCCCCACCGGCGCACGCCGGAGAGAGTCCCGCAGGGCTGAGCCGTACACCGCTTTACACCGCACCGCGCCCCCGTACCGGGTCCGACTCGCCACCGTTCGGTCGCTTTTCGATCGTGTTGGCCCGGTGACGCAAAGTCTGAATCGGTTTGGTCACGACAGGCAACCCCACCGCCCTCACCACCGTTCTTGATGGGTAGCGATTTCCGGAGGGAAATCGCCGTTCGCACGAGACACGGAGTGAATGACGATGGTCCATCTTTCGGTTGTCGTACCGTGCTACAACGAAGCGGAGGTGATCGGTGACTTCCACACCGCACTGGTCGCCGCCCTCGAACCGACCGGGGAGACATTCGAGATCTGCTACGTCGACGACGGCAGCGGTGACCGGACCCTGAACGAACTGCGCCGGCTGGCGGCCGACGACACACGGGTGCGCTACACCTCCTTCAGCCGTAACTTCGGCAAGGAGTCGGCGATGCTCGCCGGACTGCGGATGACCGCGGGTGACGCGGCCGTCCTGATGGACGCCGACCTCCAGCATCCGCCCACGCTCCTGCCGCGCATGCTCGATCTGCACCGGCACGGATACGACCAGGTCGTCGCCCAGCGCGACCGTACGGGCGAAGGCGCGCTGCGGACCGCGCTCAGCCGGACGTACTACCGGCTCGTCCGGCGCTGCATGGATGTCGAAGTCATCGACGGCGCAGGTGATTTCCGGCTGCTTTCGCGCCGAGCCGTGGACAGTGTGCTGTCCCTCCCCGAGAGCAACCGCTTCTCCAAGGGGATCTTCTCCTGGATCGGTTTCGACACCGTCAGCTTCACCTACCAGAACGTCGAGCGCGCGGCCGGGGAGTCGAAGTGGGGCGGCCGCCATCTGCTCAACTACGGCATCGACGGACTTCTCTCCTTCAACAGCAAGCCCCTGCGGCTCGCCATCCACACGGGTCTGTGCCTCTTCCTCTCCGCTCTCGTCTACGCGGCGTACATCATCGGGAACGTCGTGCTCGACGGGGTCGACACCCCCGGATACGCGACGCTGCTCACCGCGATCGTCGCCCTCAGCGGGATCCAGCTCGCCACCCTCGGCATCATCGGCGAGTACGTCGGGCGGATCTACCACGAGTCGAAGCGCAGGCCGCACTACGTGGTCAGCGAGACCGACAACCGGCCCAGGGACTTCTCGCCGCGCGCGCCGCTGGAGGCCGCGGGCCAGGCGCGGCCGACCTCATGAGCCCCGACGCGATGCGCCCCTCGTCCGCGCCCACCCCTCCCCCGCCGCCTGAGCAGCCGGACGGCTCCCCGAAGCCACCCGCGAAGGCCCGTACCTTCGGGCAGTTCGTCACCTTCGCGGCGATCGGGGTCGCCAACACCGCGGTCTACTACGCGGTGTTCGCGACGCTGAACCACTGGATGCCGTATCTGGCGGCCCATGTGCTGGGCTGGGCCGTGGGCATCACCGTGTCGTTCCTGCTCAACTCGTACATCACCTGCCGCACCCGCCCCACCTGGCGCGCGTTCGCGCGCTATCCGCTGTCCGGCCTGGTCAATGTCGTCGGCAGCGGAATCCTGCTCTATCTGGCGGTGAGCATGCTCGGGATGAACGAGGACATCGCCGCTGTCGCGGCCGGTGTCCTCGTCACTCCCGTCTCGTTCCTGCTGGCCCGCTGGGCCATCGACTCGGGCACCGCGGCGGCCGCGCCGGGCGACGACCGGGTCAGGGCAGCCGCTTCGCGTGGGTGACGCGGTCCACGTGGTAGTAATCGGCGACACAACTGGCGGGCCAGCCGTGCGGTTTCATCCCGAACGGCTCCAGCATCCTGCCCACGTGGAGCGGCTTGTACGGCAGCACCTTCGCCCCGGCCGCCGACTGCTGCCGCATCCAGTGGTCCTGGCGGTCCCACCTCTCGGCCCTGACGTGCATCTGGTGGCCGAGGGTGTGCAGCGGCAGGGCGAGCGAGACGCAGACCCCGGCGCAGACGACCGCCGCAGCGGCTGTCACGGCCAGCGCCCCACGCGGGCGCTGCCGGATCGCGCGGCCCAGCAGCGCGCCGACTCCGACGAGCAGCAGGACGTACAGCAGCAGATAGTCGTTCCAGGTCCGCTGAGTGGTCAGGACGTGCTTCCCGAACACCGGATACGTGATGACGGTGCACAGGAATCCGGAGACCAGGACGGCCAGCGCGCCGACGCCGGTCAGCAGGAACGGGCGGCACGGCAGCAGGGCCGCTGACCTCTCCCGGCGCGCCACCAGACCGAGCACCAGCCCGGCCGCGACCGCGCCCAGGTACTGCCAGGTCGACAGGACCGTCCAGATGATGTGGGCGTACAGGTGCAGGGAGGCCTTCAGCGAGTCGGGGGCCACCATCGAGGTCCCGGCGCCGAACTTCTGACGGCGCTCACGCGAGCCCGGTGAAGTCACCAGGAGCACCACACCGATGACGACTCCGGCCATCGTGGCGAGCGACCAGCGGCGGGCGTAGCTCCGTGCGCCGTCGGTGAGGACCTGACCGGCGAAGAGCACGACGGCCGAGAGGACCACGAGGAGCACGACCGAGGTCTCCTCGGACAGGGTCCCGATGAAGGTGCCCGCGAACACGGCGACGACGAGAGCTGCGATCCGGGCCCGGGGGCCGCGGGCGAGCAGCGCCGGGATGACGGCGGCGCAGGCGAGCACGGGCGCCACGGTGTGCGAGACGGAGGCCGCGGGCCAGAAGAACGTCTTGTACGTGTTGGTGGTGGCAAGCAGGAACACCACGGCGCTGACGGAGGCCACCAGGAGCGGTACGCCGCGCGGCACGGTGAGCCGGCCGGCCCGGACCGCCAGGGCGGCCACCGCCCAGAGCAGCCCCACCATCAGCACACCGCTGACCAGTCCGAACCACTGGTGTCCCGGGACCCCGGGCTCGGCGTAGAGGCCGACGAGCCAGCCGTTGGCGATCCGGCCGTTGTCGTGGAAGTAGAACTTGCCGGTGAGCCCGGAGATGCCGTGGTCGCGTACGTACGGCAGGAAGCACCACTCGTCCGCGCTGGGGCGCACATACTGCCCGTACCAGGCCGCGGCGGCGAGCAGGCCGAGCGGCACCAGGGAGAGGACGAGCGCCCAGGATCTGGCCAGTTCCCGGAGCGGTCCTTCACGTCCTGGGCCTCTCGACGTCCGGTCTCCGTCGCCCGGTTGCCTGGGGACGGTGACGCTCGATGCGTCGACGGCCATGTGCACCACTGCCTCTCGGGGGATATTGCCGGTCGGCCCCGAAGACGTGATTCGATGCCGGCACGTTCCATCCCGTACCCCCTCAGGACACCTAATTGCCCCGATCGGGTGAAGCCGGGCCGTGCGTCTCCCCCGAGCACGCACGGCCCGGAGGCATCAGGCGACGGACCCTATCCGGCCGGCGGGCGCCGTCGAGCCGTCGTGGTGGATGGGGGTGTGCGCGCCGGTGAGCGGGACGCCGGTGCCGCCGCGCCGGTGGGCGATGATCTCCGCGCCGATCGAGAGGGCGGTCTCCTCGGGAGTCCTGGCGCCGAGGTCGAGGCCGATGGGCGAGCGCAGACGGGCCAGTTCGATCTCGGTGACGCCGACGTCGCGGAGCCGGGCGTTCCGGTCGATGTGGGTTCGGCGTGAACCCATCGCGCCCACATAGGCGACCGGCAGTGTGAGGGCCAGTTTCAGCAGCGGTACGTCGAACTTGGCGTCGTGTGTGAGGACACAGAGCGCCGTCCTGCTGTCGACCTCGGTGGACTCCAGATAGCGGTGCGGCCAGTCGACGACGATCTCGTCGGCGTCCGGGAAGCGGGTGGCGGTCGCGAAGACCGGGCGCGCGTCGCAGACGGTGACCCGGTAGCCGAGCAGCTTTCCGACGCTGACCAGGGCCGAAGCGAAATCGATCGCGCCGAAGACGATCATCCGGGGCGGCGGCACACTGGCTTCGACCAGCAGAGTCAGCGGGCGGCCGCAGCGGGAGCCGTCCTCGCCGATCGTGACGGTCTCGGTGCGGCCCGCGTCCAGCAGGGCGAGCGCTTCGGCGACGGCGGTGCGGTCCAGCTCGCGGTGGCCGCCGAGCGTCCCTTCGTACGAACCGTCGGTGTGGACCAGTACCGCGCGACCGAGCAGGTCGTCGGGGCCTTCGGTGACGCGGGCGACGGCTGCCGACGTGCCCTCGGCGGCAGCGGCAAGCGCGGCCACGTACGTCTGCCGCGAGGGTGCGTCGGCGCGGAGCGGGGTGATCAGTATGTCGATGACTCCGCCGCAGGTCAGACCCACGGCGAAGGCATCCTCGTCGCTGTAGCCGAAGCGTTCGACAACAGGGCGGCCCGTTTCCAGGGACTCTTGGCACAGTTCGTAGACCGCCCCTTCCACACAGCCGCCGGAGACCGACCCGATCGCCGTGCCGTCGGTGTCCACCGCCAGTGCGGCTCCCGGGCGGCGCGGCGCGCTTCCGCCGACCGCCACCACGGTGGCGACGGCGAATTCGCGTCCCTGCTCGACCCACCGGTTCAGTTCTTCGGCGATGTCCAGCATGTCGGTCTCCTCACGGATGTGTGAAAGGGGGCGGGCGTCAGCTGACGCCCAGCCAGCTCTCAATGGGATGGAGGGCGAAGTAGGCGAGGAACACTGCGGTGAGTACCCACATCAGCCAGCCGATCTCCCGGAACTTGCCCTGGACGGCCTTGATGAGGACGTGGGAGATGACGCCGGCCGCGATGCCCACGGTGATGGAGTAGGCGAACGGCATCAGAACGGTGGTCAGGAACACCGGGATGGAGGTGGCCTGGTCGTTCCAGTCGATGTGCTTGGCGTTGGTCAGCATCATCGAGCCGATGACCACCAGCGCGGCGGATGCGACCTGGGTGGGGATGAGCTGGGCGAGCGGGGTGAAGACCAGGCAGAGCGCGAAGCCCAGGCCGGTGACGACGCTGGCGAGGCCGGTGCGCGCGCCGTCGCCGACGCCCGCGGTGGACTCGACGAAGACCGTCTGGCCCGAAGCGCCGGCGAGCCCGCCGACGATACCGCCGGCGCCGTCGATGGTCAGGGCCTTGTTGAGGCCCGGCATCTTCCCGTCCTTGTCGACGAGGTTGGCCTGCTGGCCGACACCGATGATCGTGCCGATCGCGTCGAAGAATCCGGCGAGTACGAGGGTGAAGACGATGACGCCGACGGTGATGCCGCCGACATGGCCGATACCGCTGAACGAGACGCTGCCGAAGAGGCCGAAGTCCGGTGGGCTGATGGGCGAGCCGTGGAGCGCGGGAGCGTTGAGTCCCCAGTCCTTCTGGCTGAGACCGGCGACCTGGTTGACGATCGCGGCGAAGACGGTGCCGCCGACGATACCGATCAGGATCGCGCCCGGGACCTTGCGGACCTGGAGTGCGAAGATCAGCAGGAGCGTGACGGCGAAGCAGACCACCGGCCAGCCGGTGAGCATGTCACTGGTGCCCAACTGCAACGGCTTCGCTCCGGTGACGCCGCCGGGGCCCTTCATCCCGGTGACGAAACCGGCCTGGATCAGGCCGATGAGGCAGACGAAGAGGCCGATCCCCATGGTGATGGCGTGCTTCAGCGCCAGCGGGATGGCGTTCATGATGAGTTCGCGCAGGCCGGTGACGACCAGCAGCACGATGATGGCGCCGTAGATGAGACACATCGCCATCGCGTTGCCCCAGGTCATCTCCGGAGCGACCTGGTACGCCATCACGGCGGAGACACCGAGCCCCGCCGCGAGGGCCAGCGGCACATTGCCGATGAAGCCCATCACCAGGGTGGTGACGGCCGCCGCCAGCGCGGTGGCGGTGGTGATCTGGCCGCCGTTGAGATGGTGGCCCGTGACATCGGCCCCGGAGAGGATCACCGGGTTGAGGAGGATGATGTAGGCCATCGCCATGAAGGTGGTGATGCCGCCGCGCACCTCCGTCGCGACTGTGGAGCCTCTCTTCGTTATGTGAAAGTACCGGTCCAGCCAGGACCGTCCGGACGGCTGGCGCGTGCCTGCGCCGGCGTCTTCCGGGACGGTCTCCGGCTCAAGGGACTGCTGGGTCATGGTGCCTACTCCCAAGGTTCAAAGGGGCACCCGCCTGGAGATTGGAGACGCGGGATTTGGGATGTTGCGTGGGCTGCACGACCCGGGGGACGGCCCGAGACGAACTGAGTACTGCACTGTGTGGGGACTGTGGGGGCAAGGACCGCGAGCGGGGCGGTACTGGGGGCTCCGGGCGGCGCGCGCTGGGAAGTGTGACGTTCCTAGGAGGCACAGCGCCGCCCGGAGAGCTGGGGACGGTCAGGTGGCCGTGAGGTGCTCCGGCCTGATCGGTGTCCGGTTCAGTTCGAGCCCGGTCGCGTTGCGGATCGCCGCGAGTACGGCCGGAGTCGAGGACAGGGTCGGGGCCTCGCCGATACCGCGCAGACCGTACGGCGCGTGTTCATCGGCCAGTTCGAGTACGTCGACGGGGATCGTCGGGGTGTCGAGGATCGTCGGGATCAGGTAGTCCGTGAAGGACGGGTTGCGTACCTTCGCGGTCTTCGGGTCGACGATGATCTCCTCCATCACAGCGACGCCCAGGCCCTGGGTCGTACCGCCCTGGATCTGGCCGACGACGGAGAGCGGGTTGAGCGCCTTGCCGACGTCCTGCGCCACGGCGAGTTCGATGACCTTGACCAGGCCGAGCTCGGTGTCGACCTCGACGACCGCGCGGTGCGCGGCGAACGAGTACTGGACGTGGCCGTCGCCCTGCCCGGTCACCAGGTCGAAGGCGACCGTGGGACGGTGGCGCCATTCCAGCTCCAGGTCCACCGCCTCGTCCTCCAGTACGTCGACCAGGTCGGCCAGGACCTCGCCGCCGTCGGTGACGACCTTGCCGCCCTCCAGGAGGAGTTCGGCCGTGGCCCAGGCCGGGTGGTACGTACCGAGCTTGGCCCGGCCGATCTCCAGGACCTTCTCGCGTACCGCCTCGGCCGCGTTCTTCACCGCGCCGCCGGTCATGTACGTCTGCCGGGAGGCGGACGTCGAACCGGCCGAGCCGACCTGGGTGTCGGCCGGGTGGATCGTCACCTGGTTGACGCCGAGTTCGGTGCGGACGATCTGCGCGTGGACGGTGACGCCGCCCTGGCCGACCTCGGCCATCGCGGTGTGCACGGTCGCGACGGGCTCGCCGTTGATGATCTCCATCCGCACCCGGGCGGTGGAGTAGTCGTCGAAGCCCTCGGAGAAGCCGACGTTCTTGAGGCCGACCGCGTACCCGACTCCGCGTACGACGCCCTCGCCGTGCGTGGTGTTGGAGAGCCCGCCGGGCAGGGCGCGGACGTCCGCGTCCTCGCCGGCCGAGAGCCACTGCTGCTCGGGCGGCAGCGGACGCGACTTGACCAGCCGCAGCAGCTCGGCGACGGGCGCCGGTGAGTCACAGACCTGGCCCGTGGGCAGCAGCGTGCCCTGCTCCATGGCGTTGAGCTGCCGGAACTCCACCGGGTCCATGTCCAGCTTCGCCGCGAGCTTGTCCATCTGCGCCTCGTACGCGAAGCACGCCTGGACCGCGCCGAAGCCGCGCATGGCGCCGCAGGGCGGGTTGTTGGTGTAGAGCGCCAGGGCCTCGATGTCGACGTCGTCGATGACGTACGGGCCGACGGCGAGCGAGGAGGCGTTGCCGACGACGGCCGGGGACGCGGACGCGTAGGCGCCGCCGTCCAGCACGATCCGGCACTTCATGTGGGTGAGCTTGCCGTCCTTGGTGGCCCCGTGCTCGTAGTGGAGCCTCGCCGGGTGGCGGTGGACGTGGCCGAAGAAGGACTCGAACCGGTTGTAGACGATCTTGACCGGCTTGCCGGTGCGGAGCGCCAGCAGGCAGGAGTGGATCTGCATCGACAGGTCCTCGCGGCCGCCGAACGCGCCGCCGACGCCGGACAGCGTCATCCGGACCTTGTCCTCGGGCAGGCCGAGTACGGGCGCGATCTGCCGGAGGTCCGAGTGCAGCCACTGGGTGGCGACGTACAGGTCGACACCGCCGTCCTCGGAAGGCACCGCGAGGCCGGACTCGGGGCCGAGGAACGCCTGGTCCTGCATGCCGAAGTAGTAGTCGCCGGTGACGATGACGTCGGCGCGCTTCGCTGCCTCGTCGGCGTCGCCGCGGATGATCGGCTGGCGGTGCACGATGTTCGGGTGCGGGACGTGGCCGATGTGGTGGTCGTCGCGGGCCTCGTGGACGAGCAGCGCGTCCGGGCCGGTCGCCGACGCCTCGTCGGTGATGACGGGCAGCTCCGCGTACTCGATCTTGATCTTGGCCGCGGCGCGGCGTGCGGTCTCCGGGTGGTCGGCGGCGACGAGCGCCACCGGCTCGCCGTGGTGGCGGACCTTCCCGTGGGCGAGAACCGGTGTGTCCTGGATCTCCAGGCCGTAGTTCTTCACCTCGGTGGGCAGGTCGTCGTAGGTGAGCACCGAGTAGACGCCGGAGGTCGCGAGCGCCTCGGAGACGTCGATCGACTTGATCTCGGCGTGCGCGGTGGTGGAGCGGAGCGTGAAGCCCCAGAGCATGTCCTCGTGCCACATGTCGGACGAGTAGGCGAACTCGCCGGTGACCTTGAGGGTGCCGTCGGGGCGGAGCGTGGACTCGCCGATACCGCCCTTGGTCTTCGAGCCCTGCTGGATGTTGGTGGGTGAACCAGTGACGCCCATGATCAGACCGTCTCTTCCTGGCGAGCGGCCGCGAGGCGGACCGCGTCGAGGATCTTCTCGTAACCGGTGCAGCGGCAGAGGTTGCCGGAGAGCGCCTCGCGGATGTCCGCGTCGGACGGCGAGTCGTTCTGCTCCAGCAGTTCGTCGGCGGCGACCAGCAGACCCGGGGTGCAGAAGCCGCACTGCACGGCGCCCGCGTCGATGAACGCCTGCTGGATCGGGGAGAGTTCGCGGGCCTCGCCGGTGGCGCCGTCGGCCGGCTTGGACTGCCAGCGCTTGGCGGCGTCCAGGCTGGTGCCGCAGTCGGACGAGGCGCAGCCGGTGCCGGGGTGGGCGCCTTCGCGGTGCTTGGCGTAGTCCGCCAGGCCCTCGACCGTGACGACCTCGCGGCCCTCGGCCTGGCCGGCGGCGACCAGGCAGGAGCAGACCGGGACACCGTCGAGGCGCACCGTGCAGGAGCCGCACTCGCCCTGCTCGCAGGCGTTCTTGGAACCGGGCAGGCCCATGCGCTCACGGAGCACGTAGAGCAGGCTCTCGCCCTCCCAGACGTCGTCGGCCTCCTGCGGACGGCCGTTGACCGTGAAGTTCACGCGCATTATGCGACTCCCTCTGTGCTGCGGCCGTTGCCGCGGTACGACTCCCAGGTCCAGCCGAGCGTGCGGCGGGCCATGATGCCGACGGCGTGGCGGCGGTAGCTGGCCGTGCCGCGGACATCGTCGATCGGGTTCGCGGCACCGGAGACCAGCTCGGCGAACTGCTTGGCGATCGATGGGGTGATGATCTTTCCGTTGTCCCAGAAGCCGCCCTCTTCGAGCGCCGCGTTCAGGAAGTCCTCGGCCGCCTTCGCCCGGATCGGGGTGGGAGCAGCCGAGCCGATGCCGGTGCGCACGGTCCGGGTCTCGGGGTGCAGCGCGATCCCGAAGGCGCACACCGCGATGACCATGGCGTTGCGGGTGCCGACCTTGGAGTACTGCTGCGGGCCGTCGGCCTTCTTGAAGTGGATCGACTTGATGAGCTCGTCGGGTTCGAGCGCGTTGCGCTTCACTCCGGTGTAGAAGTCGTCGATGGGGATCAGGCGGGAGCCGCGCACGGACTCGGCCTCGACCTGGCAGCCCGCGGCGAGCAGCGCCGGGTGGGCGTCACCGGCGGGCGACGCGGTGCCGAGGTTGCCGCCGACACCGCCGCGGTTGCGGATCTGCGGGGAGGCGACGGTGTGCGAAGCGAGCGCGAGACCGGGCAGTTCCGTGCGCAGGTTCTCCATGATCCTGGCGTACGGAACGGACGCGCCCAGCTGGACGGTCTCCTCGCCGACGTGCCACTCGCTGAGGAGGCCGATGCGGTTCAGATCCAGGAGGTACTGGGGCCGGCGGTGGTCGAAGTTGATCTCCACCATGATGTCGGTACCACCGGCGATCGGCACAGCCGTGGGGTGCTCGGCCTTGGCGGCGAGCGCCTCCTCCCAGCTGGCGGGGCGAAGGAAGTCCATGAAGCGGCTCTCTTCTTCTCATTCGGGTTGTTCGCTGGGGCCCGGGACGGCCGGCCCTCGACTGGACGTTCATCTGCTGTTAACGCTTGACGGCACAAGTACACAAGCCGGGCCGCGCGGGGTGCAGTCACCGAAACCATGAAGGAGTTGGCTGGTGACCTTGGTCGTCTTGTATGTTCGAACGAAAGACGGAGTTCAGGTACCTCTCGGCTCTCCTCGGGAAACGACAAGTTCCGCCGACCGGCTGCACCGGAACGGCGGACGACATGGATCGGCGGCGACGAGATGCGGCTGCGCGCACTGCTGGACACGGACGCACTGGGCCTGCGGCTGCTCGGCGGTGAGGACGAACTGGACCGCACGGTCCGCGGTGTGATGACGACGGATCTGCGCGATCCGAGCCGGTACCTCACCGGTGGTGAACTGGTCCTCACGGGGCTCGCCTGGCGGCGCACCGCCGAGGACTCCGAGCCGTTCGTACGAATCCTGGCGAGCGCCGGGGTCGTGGGCCTGGCGGCGGGCGAGGCGGAGCTGGGGGCCATCCCGGACGACCTGGTGGCAGCCTGTGAGCGTCACCGGCTGCCGATCTTCGCGGTGGAGGAGTCGGTCGCCTTCGCGGTCGTCACCGAGTACGTGGTGCGCCAGGTCTCCGGCGAGCGGGCCGGGGATCTGGCCGCGGTCGTGGACCGGCACCGCAGGCTGATGACGTCGGGCCCCGCGGGCGGCGGCCCGGACGTGGTGCTCGATCTGCTGACCACCGATCTCGATCTGCACGCGTGGGTGCTCTCGCCCACCGGCCGCCAGATCGCCGGGGCGGGCGCCCCGCTGCCGGAAGGCGCCGGCGCCGTGCTCGCGGCCGGGCACCTCGCCGCGACCAGGACCGGACGCCGCGGCCCGCACCGGATCACGGTGGGCTCCACCTCGTACTCGCTGTTCCCGGTGCGGGGTGGCGGGCGCGGTGTGGCCTCCGGGCTGCGCGATGTGCGCGAGACCGTGCTCTCCGACTGGCTGCTCGCCGTCGAGGCGGACGCGGGCGACTGGCCCGCGGCCCGGCTCGATCTGCTCCAGGGCGTCACCCAACTGATCGCCGTCGAGCGCGACCGGCGCGACGCGGCCCGTACCGTACGGCGCAGGCTCGCCCAGGAAGTGCTCGAACTGGTCCAGACGGGTGCGCCGCCCGCCGAGATCGCGGCCCGGCTGCGGGTGGCGGCCCCGGTGCTGATGCCGGGGATCGGGTCGGCGCCGCGCTGGCAGGTGGTCGTCGCCCGGGTGGACTGGGAGCAGCAGGAGGGCCCGGTGATCGACGCGGGTCCTGTGGCCCAGTCCCTGCTGGAGGAGATCCTCGTCGAGCAGGCGCTGCCGGGCGGCGCCGGCCCCGGTTCGTCCGACCGGATCGCGGTGGCCCACACGGGTGACGAGGCCATCGCGCTCGTCCCGCTGCCGCCGCTCACCCAGGGGGCAGGCGACGACGGTACGGAGCAGGGCCCGGACGCCGGGCTGCACGCCGACGAGCTGCTCACCTCCGTACGCGAACCGCTCACGGCCGGGCTCGCCGACGACGGGCGGCTGACGCTCGGGGTCTCCGCTTCGGTGCACTCCGCCGAGGGGCTGCGCGGCGCCCTGGAGGAGGCCAGGCACGCCCGGCGGGTGGCAGCGGCCCGCCCTGGCCGGGTCTGCGCGGCCGGCCACCACGAGCTGGCCTCCCATGTGCTGCTGCTGCCGTTCGTCCCCGACGACGTGCGCCGGGCGTTCACGGCCAGGCTGCTCGACCCGCTGCGGGACTACGACAGGCGGCACCGGGCGGAGCTGATCCCGACGCTGGAGGCGTTCCTCGACTGCGACGGTTCCTGGACCCGCTGCGCGACCCGGCTCCACCTGCACGTCAACACGCTGCGCTACCGCGTCGGCCGGATCGAGCAGTTGACGGGACGTGATCTCTCGCGCCTGGAGGACAAGCTCGATTTCTTCCTGGCCCTGCGGATGAGCTGACGCGCCGGGCCCCGGCGGGGGTCCGCGCGGGCCGGCAAGATTGTGAATTGATTCACCCGACCCCTTGGCCCGGCGTGCCAATCCGTGCTGAGATGCGCCCAGACTCAACAGCTCAATGGTGCGCTCGGGGAGGGCAATGTGGCCTATACCGCCATGTCTGGTTACGGAACGACACCTGATGACGATCCTCCACTCCAGACCGCGGTATGGCGGCTGCGCTCGCGCGGCTGCTGGGCGGACGCGGCCGCCCTGCTGGAACCGCACGCGAAGCACGACGCCGAAGCGGCCCTGCACCGGGCCGCGCTGCTGATCGAGCGGTGTCTCTACACGGAGCAGGGCTGGACGGACGCGGAGGACGCCCTGCGGACCGCCGAGGCGCTCGCCCGCGGTGACGAGGCGCGCGGTGCCGCCGCCTGCGAACGCGGCCAGCTCGGCTACGCGTCCACGCTCCTGGGCATCCGGGACCGGGCCGACGAGGCACGGGCCGCGATGGGCAGGGCGGCC
>NZ_JAAGLN010000163.1 GCF_010548145.1 Streptomyces sp. SID10853 | reverse complement strand
TCCTCGGGCACCGCCACCGCGCCGCCGCGGTGGGCGGCGGCGCGCTGCTGCTCGCGGGCTCGGCCTGTACGCGGTTCGGTATCTTCGCCGCGGGAATCGCCTCCGCCGACGACCCGGCCTACACGGTGACACCTCAGCGGGAGAGCCTGCGGCGAGCGGAACCGGCGGGCGATCAGCGAACCTGAGGCGCTGCCCGCCCACCCCGCCGTCCCACCCCGTCGGCCTACCCCGTCGGCCCCTGGACCGCACGCCGCAGCAGCGCGAGGAACTGGTCGCGCTCCTGCGGGGAGAAGTGCGCCAGCATCCGGTCGCTCACCGCGACGACGGCCGGAGCGAGCGAGGTGGCCAGCTCCCGGCCGCTGCCGGTGATGCTCACCAGCTTTCTCCGTCTGTCGCTGTCGTCCTTCGCGATGTCCACCAGTCCCCGCCGGTGCAGACGGTCCAGCAGCGGCGCCACAGTCGACTTGTCGAGTTTCGCCAGCGCCCCGAGCATGCCCTGATCCATGGCACCGCGGGCGTGCAGCAGGCTCAGCACGGTGAATTGAGGCCCGGTGAGGTCCTGGTGGACCTGCTCGTACCAGAGGCGGGTGTGCACCTGGTTCAACTGGCGGGCCAGGGGGCCGAGACCGCCGATCGCGGTGAGCAGATCGCCGGAGTCCTGGTGCTGCTCCTGGTCCTGGTGGTCCTGCGATGACATGTCCCGCCGCCGTTCCGTCGAATCCGCCGCATTTTGATCAGGACGTACACGTACTATATCGTCGAGGAACTAGGACGTACACGCCATAACTGAGCGCGACGAAGAATCGGGAGGTGACGGCGTGAGACTCGTTGTCGCGATGACCGGAGCGACCGGTGCACCCCTGGGGATACGCCTGCTGGAGGCCCTCGGCGAGCTGGGGGTCGAAACGCACTTGGTCGTCAGCCGCTGGGCCCGCGCCACCATCGCGCAGGAGACCGGACACTCACTGCGCGATGTGCAGGCGCTCGCCTCGGTCTGTTACAGCCCGGACGACCAGGGGGCGGCGGTCTCCAGTGGCTCCTTCCGGGTGGACGGCATGGTCGTCGTGCCATGCAGCATGAAGACCCTGGCCTCGATCCGTACCGGCTGCGGAGAGGGCCTGGTCGGCCGGTCCGCGGACGTGATGCTCAAGGAGCGGCGGAAACTGGTCCTGGTCGCCCGGGAGACACCTCTGTCGGCTGTGCACCTGGAGAACATGCTGGAACTGACGCGGATGGGCGCCGTCGTCATGCCACCGGCCCCCGCGTTCTACAACCACCCCTCGACGATCTCCGATGTCGTCGAACACCTCGTCGCGCGTGTCCTGGACCAGTTCGGCCTGGACCTGCCCACCGCCCAGCGGTGGCAGGGCATGAGAACAGGTGCCCCTGCCCCACTGGCCCGGGACACCCACACGTCCTGACGCGCCCTCACCCACCGCCTCAGCAGTCGCCGTAGCGCGACGGGGGCCTCGGCCATCCATTCCGGACAAGAAAGGTCCCGCCATGACACAACACGGCAGCGCTCTCAACTTCCGTGATTTCGTCGAGGATTCACTCGCCGCCGGGGACGCGGTCGATATCCGGGAGCCGGTCAGCCCCACCCTGGAGGTCGGAGCCATCACCCGGCGCGTCTACGAGACGGGGAGCCCCGCCCCGCTGTTCAGCCGGCTGACCGAGGGCACGGCAGGCTGCCGGATCCTCGGAGCGCCCGCCGGTCTCAACGGCACGGGCCAGGGACGGTACGGCCGGCTCGCCGCACACTTCGGGCTGGAGCGCGAGACCGTACCGCGTCAGCTGCTGGAACGGCTCATCTCAGCCATGCACGCCGACCCCGTGCCCCCGCGGCCCGTGGAGGCGGGGCCGTGCAAGGAGAACGTGCTGACCGGCGATGACGTCGACCTGGAGCGGTTCCCTGTGCCGTTGCTGCACGAGGAGGACGGCGGCCGGTACTTCGGGACGTACGGCTTCCATGTGGTGCGCTCCCCCGACGGTCGCTGGACCAGCTGGTCGGTCAGCCGCACCATGCTCAACGGCAGGAACACCCTGGTCGGCCCGGCCATGCCGCAGCAGCACCTCGGCATGATCCACGCCATGTGGCGCGAGCGGGGGCTGCCGACCCCCTGGGCCATGGTGCTCGGCGCCCCGCCCGCAGCGCTTGGCGCGGCGGGTATGCCGCTGCCCGCCGGCGTCAGCGAGGACGGCTACGTCGGAGCCCTGACCGGCAGTGCGGTCGAGGTGGTCAGGACGGAGTTGCACGATCTCTGTGTACCGGCCAACGCGGAGATCGTCCTCGAGGGGTACATCAGCCCCGACGAGACGGCTCCCGAGGGGCCGATGGGCGAATATCACGGATACTCGTTCGCCGGGAGCAAGCAGCAGCCCGTCTTCCACGTCGAGGCGGTGACACACCGGGACGATCCCATCCTGCCGGTCTGCGTGGCGGGCCTCCCCCCGGAGGAGAACCACACCATCTGGGGCACCATGATCTCCGCCGCCGCCACGGACCTGCTGCGCTCCAGCGGCCTGCCCGTGGACCTGGCCTGGTGCTCGTACGAGGCGGCGACGTGCTGGATCGCCGTGTCCATCGACATCAAGCGGCTGGCACGGATGCGACTGAGCGAACGCCGGCTGGCCGACGCGGTGGCGGACGTCTTCTTCGGCTCGCACACCGGCTGGCTGGTGCCCAAGGTCATCCTGGTGGCGGACGACATCGACGTCACCGACATCAGCCAGCTGGTGTGGGCCCTGGCCACGCGTTACCACCCGGGCACCGGCGAGTACGTCTATCCGGACGCGCCGGGCATCCCGATGGTCCCGTACCTGACGCCGGACGAGGTACGTACGGGCCGGGGCGGCAAATCCGTCGTGAGCTGTCTGCTCCCGGAACAGTTCGAGGGCACCACCCGGGGCCGCACCGCGTCCTTCCGGCACTCGTTCCCCGAGGATCTGCGAGAACGGGTGGTGGCGAACTGGGCCGGATACGGATTCCCTCCGGACGGACCGACGACGGCCTGACGGCTCGGCAGAGAGGAGAGCGTCGGCCCGGCGGCTGGTCCACTCCGCCGTGGCCGGGGCGGGATCGACGTAGCGATCAGGTCGAGGCCGCTGCGGCCCCGTTGGTAGTCGCTCCCGGCCAGCACCCCGTGCGCCCACACCGAGACCAGCAGCAGGGCGGGGCGGAGATTCGCCGACGAAGCGGCCGACGAACGGCCGGTGGCCTCATCGGACATGGGGACAGTCTGCGTCACATGGCAGGGACGTGGGCCTGAAATCGTCGGAAGCCTGCCGGTTCCGGTGCGGTTCCGACTTCGCCGCGTGCTGCGTCAGCGGCCTGAACGGCTGCCGCGGGCGACGCCGAACCGGGCCAATGAACTGCTGAGTGCGGACTGGACGCTGCACGATCTGCGTCACCCCGCCGCCTACCGGATGGCCTGACCCGCACCTGGCGCTGACTGACGTGCAGTGGGTCCTGGAAGACGCGCACTTGAGCACCACGCAGCTGTACGTCAACCTCTCGGGAATTGCATCGGAAGGGATCGAACTAGTAAACGTGCAGGTAGAGGTGGTGAGTTGCGCTGTCATGCGAGCGGGGTAGAGAGTTTGCCCGTCAACGACCAACGCGAACGCACCTGATGGGATTCCCGGGGCATGGCATAAGTCAACGATGCGTGAGTCCGGAATCCGGCCCCCTTCTCGCGCTGCGCGATTCCGGGCACCTTCTCCATCGCCATGCGAACCCGGCCGTTGGGCTCGGCCATGCCGCCCTCCGGATAGACGGCAATCGTGACCGTAGTGACGCAAGGCCACACCGGGCCGAGCTGGACCTGGAACGGCTCCGTGCTGACCAGCTCTTCGCACCGGGTGCCCCACAATCCGTCCAGTTGGCCGTCGTCGATCGCGTGATGGACGCCCTGGACCGTGGAGTGCAGCCACTCCACGGGGATCACGCCGAGCTTGTCGCCGCACTCGGGGCGTACTCACGGAACTCGGGGTACTCCCCGAGCACAACGAGGGCGTGGGGTAGGAGCCTCCGCACCGAGCACCGGAACTCCGGCCCTGGTGGAGGGGCCTTGTCCGCTGGCTCCGTGTCGTCACCGATGCCTGGGGGTGATGTCACCAGCCAGAACAGCCCAGGCCTGCTGCGGCGCTGCCACGCTTTCCGGCTCGTGCAACGCAATGCCAGAGGACCGCTGCATCGGGTGAAAATTAGCGAACACCCGTCGACCGAGGCCGGTGCACGTTGAAGGCGAGCATTTGCCCTGCAACCGCTGCATCCCGTAGATGACCTCGAATTTCCTGGAAGCGGGTGTTCACCCTTCCCGAGGTTCGGCATCCCTAGTCATACATCTGCAAAGCAGATGTATGACGAATTGCGCCGCAGAGAGTGCAAATGCCGCTCTATAGTGCGGGATTGTCTGGTTGCTACTGGAGGGCCGCCGTCTCGTGATTCAAGACGTTGTCGGCATGCGCTAATGCAGGGAGAGGTCTTCGCATGACGTCCGTACGCGGCTCAAGCGGGTGCTGGGGAACCTTCCTCTTGGGAGCGCAACCGGCCGGGATTCCGGCCCTGCCGTGGGGCTCCGCAGCCACGAGTGGTTCAGGGCCGGAATGACCCACCGCTGCGGCAGCATCGGAAGTCAGCAGCGAGGCGCGATCGTATGGACCACTCGGCGCGCGGGGCTTGCCCTGACCGTCAGCACCCCGGATTTCCGCCCTGGCCCGTTGTGCGTCGTGCCCTTGGCGCCTCTGTTCTCGGCTGTGGCAGTCTGCCCGGCTTCAGTCCTGGCGGTGCGGCCACGCGTTCCTGCTGGGCGAGGTCACCTCACCGCCCGACACCCCACCGCAGGACGTCTGTTGAGAGGTGTCGGCCTGGTCGCCGTCCGGCTGGCCCGGGGGACATACGGCACCGCACCCCTGCAGGAGTTCCGCAGACAAGCCCTACGTACTGCCCGGCCCGAGTGCCGGCGGAGCCGTCCTGGCGGCCCGACTCGGCGCCAGGGCTGCGCGAGCGCCCTGATCCGCCTGGGGTCAGGACGCCATCACCACCATCGAGGAGCACGGATGCACCTGATTCCCTCAGAGCAGGAGAAGCTGCTGCTGAGCGTGGCCGGGATGCTCGCCAGCTACCGCAAGGAGCGCGGCATCAAGCTGAACTACCCCGAGGCCGTGGCCTACATCAGCTGCTGGGTCATCGAGGAAGCCCGGGCGGGCAACTACACAGTCGACCAGATGATGAGCGATGCCCGCTGTCCCCTGAAAGACCGGCAGGGCGACACCCGGGGCGAGGGGGAGAGCGTTCTCCTGCGTGCCGACGTGATGGAGGGCGTGCCCGAGATGCTCGACATCCTCCAGGTCGAGGCGACGTTCCCCGACGGCCGCAAGCTGGTCACCCTCTACAACCCCATCCGCGGCCCGAAGCCCGTCACAAGGCCAGACCCGAAGCCCGTCACGAAGCCCGTTCCGAGCAGCTGAGGTCGAATCCATGCCCTACTTCCAGCCGCTGTCCACGAAGCCCGAGCCGCCCGTGTACGCGGTCAGCCAGCCAGTTCCCAGGCCGCCCGGTCCTGGCCTGAGGCTCGAAGAGCCCTTGCCCAAGCCCTCTTCCCTGGATCCGGGCACGGTCCACGCCTTTTCCCAGTACGCGGTGGGAGGCGTGTGGGTCAGGGATCCGGATGCGAACCACGAGCTCAACTCCCAGGGCGCCAAGGCCGTTCTCTACGTGATCAACGTCGGTGACCGCGACATCCAGATCGGTTCGCACATCCATCTGGCCGACGCCAACGAGGACCTGTTGTTCTTCGTTGACAAGGACGCTGCCGCTCAGGCCGAACGGGTCCTGACGGCCCGTCATCTATCGCGGCCCGAGCAGATCGCCGAGGCCCGACGGTTCGCGCACGACCGGTCGAAGACGCCGGGAAGGGCCCCTTGGGGTTTCCGTCTCGATGTGGCTCCGGGGGATTCGAAGCGGTTCAGCCCCGAGCACGCCCCCAGCGACAAGATCGAGGTCGTGGAGATGGGCGGGAACCGGCGCGTTCCGGGCCTGCGCAAGGACAAGCCGGCCGGCGACGTCGACCTCGACTGACCGGGCCCTCGCACACCCAGCTGGAGGAGAGAAATGACGATCATCACCCGCGGGAACTATGCGAAGTCCTACGGCCCGACCGTGGGCGACCAGGTCCGCCTGGGCGACACCAACCTCTGGATCGAGGTCACCCACGACCTGACGTTCGGCGGCGACGAGGCGGTCTTCGGCGGCGGCAAGACCATCCGCGAGTCGATGCTGCAGGGCACCACCACCAGCGGGGAGGGCGCACCTGACACCGTGATCACCAACGTGGTCGTCCTGGATGTCGCCCCCGCCCAGGACCTGGCAAGCCTCGTCGCGGGTGAGAGTGCCGGCAAGAACGCCATCGTGCGTGCTGACGTCGGCATCAGGGAGGGCCAGATCGTCGCGATCGGCAAGGCCGGGAACAGCGATGTCATGGCTGGGGTCACCCCCGGGCTGGAGATCGGGCCTTCCACGGACGTGATCTCCGGCGAGGGCAAGATCCTCACCGCCGGGGCCGTCGACACCCACGTGCACTACATCTCCCCGTCCGCCGTCACGGAGGCTCTCGCTACGGGGACGACCACCCTGGTCGGCGGCGGTGTGGGCCCATCCGAGGGGTCCAAGGCGACCACCGTGACCCCCGGCCCGCAGCACCTGGTGAACCTGCACCGCAGCTTCGACGACCTGCCGGTCAACGTCATGCTGCTGGGCAAGGGCAACACCGTCAGCGAGGACGGTCTGGACGAGCAGGCGCTGGCGGGTGCCGGAGGCTACAAGATCCACGAGGACTGGGGAGCCACCCCGGCGGCTCTGGACGCCGCGTTGAAGGCCGGGGAGAAGTGGGGCCTGCAGGTCGCCCTGCACGCCGACTCCCTCAACGAGGCCGGCTTCAGCGAGACCACCCTCGACGCCATCGACGGACGCGGCATCCACGTCTTCCACGCGGAGGGCGCCGGTGGCGGGCACGCCCCCGACATCCTGAAGGTGGCCGCCAAGGAAAACGTCCTGCCCGCTTCGACGAACCCGACGCTGCCGTACACGGTGAACACCGTGGCCGAGCACATCGACATGCTGGCCTCCGCCCACCACCTGGACCTGGCCAACCCGAACGACCAGGCGTTCGCCGACTCCCGTATCCGCTCCACGACCATGTTCGCCGAGGACGTACTGCACGACATGGGCGCGATGTCCATCACCTCATCCGACGCCCAGGCCATGGGCCGCATCGGCGAGGTCGTGACCCGTACCTGGCAGGTCGCACACGTCATGAAGGAGTGGAGCCACAAGACCTTCGACGGGGACGCGAACTTCTTCTACGGGGACGAGCGGGGGGAGGGCGACAACGCCCGCGCTCTGCGTTACGTGGCCAAGTACACGATCAATCCCGCCATCGCCCACGGTGTCGACGAGTACATCGGCTCGGTGAAGGCGGGGAAACTGGCCGACCTCGTGCTGTGGGACCCGAGGTTCTTCGCCGTACGGCCCGAGGTGGTCATCAAGGGCGGCGCCATGGTGCTCGGCAATCTGGGAGACCCGAACGGTTCGGTGTCCACCCCGCAGCCCACCTTCCTGCGCCCGGCGATGGCCCACGCGATCGCCTCCCAGGTGTCCTACGCGTTCGTCTCGGACAAGGCCCTCAACCCGCCCGGCGGCGCTGACCCGTACAGCGCGGTGAAGGGCAAGGGCGTGTTCAGGGACTCGCTGAAGGCCACCCTCGGTCTGCGGCGTGAGCTGAAAGGGGCCAAGCCGGTCAGGAGCGTCACGAAGAGGGACATGGTCTTCAACGACAAGTGCTTCAAAATCGACATCGACCCCACCAAGTTCACGATCGCACTGGAGATCCCGGGGGTCGACCCGGCGCGGGGACACAAGCTCACGGAGCACACGGACCTCAAGGGGTTCTGGTACCTGGACCAGCCGCATCCGCCGCGGAATCTGCCGCTCACCCAGCGCTATCTGCTCTTCTGAGGCGCCCCGTGAGCACCTCTTCACTTCTGCTCGCCCTGTTGGGCGACGCCCGGCTCCCGTCCGGTGGGCACACCCAGTCCGCCGGTCTGGAGCCGGCCCTGCGGGCCGGCACGGCACCGGCCGAGGTTCCGGCCTATCTGCGCACGCGGCTGCGCACGGTCACCCGTGTCGAGGCCGGAACCGCCGTCGTCGCAAGGGCGGTGGCAGCCGGCGGCGGAGACCTCGGCGAGGTCGAGGCCGCCTGGGCCGCCCGGACCCCCAGCCAGGCACTGAGAGCCAACGGGCGGCGCCTGGGGCGCGGGTACCTGCGGGTCCTGCAGACGCTCTGGCCCAGTCCCCTCGACGCCGGCGCACCGGCCTGGTCACGCCCGGTCGTACTGGGCCTGCTCGCCCACCGCGCCGCGTTGGACCCCGCCGACCTGGCCCGCCTGATCGGCTACGACGACGTCCAGACCGGGGCGGCGGCCTTGCTCAAGCTAGTGCCGCAGGACCCGCTGCTCGTCACCGCGTGGGTGAACGGCCTGCTGCCGGACATCGAAGCGATGGCCGGTCAGGTCGCCCACCTGGACACCCCCGAACAGATCCCTGCCCATGGCGCTCCACTCATCGAGCGCTGGGCCGAGACCCACGACACCACCACAGAAAGACTCTTCAGTGCCTGAGAACACCACCGCTCCCACCCGGGCCATGCGCCTCGGCGTAGCCGGTCCCGTCGGCACCGGCAAGAGCTCGCTGATCGCGATGCTGTGCCAGGCACTCTCCGGGGAACTGCGCCTGGGCGTCATCACGAACGACATCTACACCGACGAGGACGCGCGTTTCCTCAAGAGCGCCGGGGTACTGGACCCCGAGCGGATCCGCCCGGTGGAGACGGGCGCGTGCCCGCACACGGCGATCCGCGACGACGTGACCGCCAACCTGCTGGCGGCAGAGGACCTGGAGGCCGACTTCGGCTCTCTGGACCTGGTCATCATCGAGTCCGGCGGCGACAACCTCACCGCGACCTTCTCCCCGGCCCTGGTCGACGCCCAGTTGTTCGTCCTGGACGTCGCCGGCGGCGGTGACGTCGTACGCAAGGGCGGTCCCGGCATCGCCCGCGCCGACCTGCTCGTGATCAACAAGACCGACCTGGGCGAGCATGTGGGCGTGGACGTCGAGCGCATGGCGCGCGAGGGCCGTGAGGCCCGCGCCGACGGCCCGGTGGTCGCACTGTCCCGGCACGACGCGGCGTCCATCCGGACGCTGACCGGCTGGGTCCGCGAAACTCTCGCCCACTACCGCACCGGCGACCACACCCCCGTCGACCCCGGCCCGATGGCCCCGCACTTCCACGCCGGCCAGGACGGTCATCTGCACACCCACGCGGACGGGACCACCCACGCGCACGACCAGGCTCCAGCGGAAGCCGGGCAAGGCGCGTGACCGGCCCGACCTGCCTGAGTGTCACGCCCGGGGCAAGTCGCAGCCACCTGCGCCACGCGACCGGGCACCTGACGGTCCGGACCATCGAACAGGACGCCGACGGGGCCAGGGTGGGGCTGATCGCCACCCGGGCGCTGCTGCTGTCCGGGGACGACGTCCGCATCGAGGTGGACGTCGCTCCCGGTGCCTGGCTCGACGTGGTGGAGGCGACCGGCACGGTCGCCTACGAAGGCGACGCCCCGTCGTCCTGGACCATTGACGCCGACGTGGGCGACGGAGGCGTCCTGACCTGGGCGGGCATGCCGTTCGTGGTCTCGGACGAGATCGCCACCCACCGCGGCGCGCATATCCGGCTGCACGGCACCGGCAAGGTGCTGACGCAGGAGAAGTTCGTGCTGGGGCGCGCCGGGCAGACAGGCGGGGATCTGTCCACGTCCCTGGACGCGCGCGACGACACCGGGCCGCTGCAGGTGGAATACCTGGACCTGGGACGGCAGGCCCGTCAAATGCCAGGCGCCTTCGGAAACCTGCGCTCCATGGACACGGTCACCGCCCTGGGGTGGACGCCCGAGCAGTTCGGTGAGCCGGACGCGGGCAGCACCGGGCCCGGAGAGACCTATTTTCCCCTGAACAGGTCCGGGGCCGTGCTGCGGTGGATGGGAATCGGCCGGTTCCGTGACGAGCTGTGCGATCCCACCTTCGAAGCCTGGCGCGAGGAGGCCATGCGCGCCTACCGGCGCCGGCGCACCGCACGGCGCCTGCGCCGGGGAGCAGAGCCCCGTCGCGGAGAAGACGGTCACGGCCCGGCGGGGGCCGTCACGGCATCCGCGGCCGGGCAGGACGTACACCAGCGGTCCGTGGCGCCTTCCGCCTGATGCCTCGAACCGCCCCAGACATCCGGCTTGCGGGCGCGGGCGGTCGCGCGCCCTGAGAACAAAGACGAATGCCCTACCCCGTGGGCGCACTCTGGTTGCAGTCACTCCTGTCCCCCGCCGCACAACCGAGCAAGAGGCCCCAGACGCACCCCGCAGGACACCCGACGAACGCTTTTCGAGAGCATTCAATCGGAGCGTTACGCTGACCGGGCTGTTCGGCGATTTCCGATACCCGACAGGCCCGACGAACTCAGCGACAATACCGGCGCCATTCACATCCTCGAGCGCATCTACAACAGCGGTGACCGCCAGCAGAATTGGGCCCACGCCGGAATCGCACAGTGCTGGAGGCGTTCAACGTCCTGCCGACCTCGTAGCTTTCGCTTTTGCCCCCTTAGGCCACTGCCGTCGTGGTAGACAGCTCGATCGTCCCGTCCAAGGGTGTCCGCAACGTCGGGCGGGCCGGAGCTCCTGTCTGGGAAGACACCAGCCTGGATCACGCTGCTCCGGTCGCGACCCTCAACCGGTTGGCGAACTGGGGCAGAGAGACCTCCATGGTCACCACCGGCTCTCCGACACCGACCACATCTTCCAGGTCTTCACCGGCACCAACGGCAACCTTGGTGAAGGGTGCGCCGTCCGCCTCCATGCCGACCGTTATGTCGCCGGTGTGTCCGAGAACAGGTGACGCTGCCGCCCCGGGGAACATCGGCTGGCCGGCGGCTCACGCGTCGTGCCCTACATCGCGGCGGACATGTTCGCGGCCCACTCCCAGGGGGCCGCCGTTCCGCCCGGGTCCGAGTTGAAGTACTCCCAGCCCGCCACTCCCCCGAAGTCGCTGTATTTGCCGGACAGTTGGGAGACGGTCGACTTGAGGGTGTCCATGGGTACGTATCCGCTGCCGCAGTTGGCCGCGTTGGTGAGGGTGCCCGCCACCACCTTGCCGGCCGGGACGACTCCGTGGTTCACGATGGCCTCGTAGCCGCTGGTGTCGTCCAGCGAACCCCAGCCGCAGTAGAACTGGGCGTTGAACCAGCTGATGGACGATCCCCGGTCGCGGTAGAGGGCGTCGTAGCCGAACCCGGAGAGGTTCCCTCCGCCGTTCAGGGCAGTGGCGACGGGGGCCAGCGTGACGAGGAAGCCGGCGCCGAAGTCGCTGTGCAGCTGGTCGATGAGGCGCTCGATGCCGGCGAGTGACATCCCCTCCTCCACGTCGAGGTCCAGACCGTCCAGGTGGTGCGTGGAGACGACGTTCTTCAGCTTCGGGTAGTACGTGTCGAAGTCGCTGTCCAGGCGCTGGAAGCTGCCCGCCGCGGCGCCGCCGACCATGCCCAGTACGTGGACGCCCTTGCCCTGCATCGCTGCCAGGTCGCTCCACATCGGATCGAACTTGGCGTCGTCGGGCGACGTGTCATTGAGCGAGACGCTGCCGCCCTCGTTGAGGTGGATCGCGCCGACCACCACATCCGTCACACCCGTGTCGTGGTCGGTCAGCCCCTTCGGGGACACGTACGAACCGTTGGCGAACTGGGTCTGGTAGTAGACGACGACATGGTGATCCGTCGCCGCCTGCGCGGGCGCGGCGGTCATCAAGGGTGCCGCCAGGCCGACGGCCATCGCACAAGACAACGTTGTCAGCAGCTTGGTCAAGCGCATCGCGTGTCTCCTCTGTGGGGGGTCAAGTGGGGACGGCCATGAAAGCGCCTTTCGGCCCGGCCCACAAGGCCCCAACCGGATTTCGGGGCAGCCGACTCGAGCCGGGATCGCGCTCAGCCGCGGCGCCGCCGCACCGGACCCCCGGGGCTCCTCCACCAGGACGGCCGGCCTGATGGAAGAGCCCCGGGGGCCGGACCGCTCAGCCCAGCCTGATGGCCGGCTTGTGCTGGTCGAACCAGGTGGCCAGGTCGAGCGCCCTCTCCAGGTGGGAGCGCTGACGGGTGGTGATCGTCGCCCCGTCCGCCTTGGCGGCCTCCTGGAGCCGCGTGCGGTGGCACAGGTCAAGCGCCGGGTGGCCCGAGGTCAGCAGGTCGGACGCCTGCGACTGGATCGCCGACACGTAGTTGGGGTCGAAACTGCCGGGGTAGCCGCTCTTCTTGCGCTGCACCACCGAGTCCGGCAGCAGGTCGCGCGTGGCCTCGCGCAGGATGCTCTTCTCCCGGCCGTCGAACGTCTTCATCGACCACGGGGTGTTGAAGACGTACTGCACCAGCCTGTGGTCGCAGAACGGCACCCGGACCTCCAGTCCCACCGCCATGCTCATCCGGTCCTTGCGGTCCAGCAGGGACTGCACCATACGGCTCAGATGCAGATAGCACACCTGCCGCATCCGCTTCTCCAGGCCGCTCTCCCCCTCCTTGAGCGGCGCCTCGGCCAGGGCCGACGTGTAGCTGTCGTGCAGATAGGCGTCGAGTTCCAGGCTGTGGGCGAGGTCGTCGGACAGGGCTCCCGTCAAGTCGATCGGCGAGTCCCCGGCCAGCCAGGGGAAGGTCTCCGCCTGCCGGCGCTCGTCGTGGAACCACGGATAGCCGCCGAACACCTCGTCGGCCGACTCACCGGACAGGGCGACGGTGGACTGTTCACGGACCGCCGCGAACAGCAGGTAGAGGGAGTTGTCACGGTCACCGAGCCCGATCGGCAGGTCGCGCGCGCCGACCGCGGCGCGTCGTACGGCCGGGTCGGACAGCGCGGCACCGTCCAGCATGATGTCGCTGTGGTCGCAGTCGATGTGCTCCTTGACCGCGTGCACGAACGGGGTGTCCTGTGTCGGGCTGATGTCCATGGCCCGGAAGTTCTTCTCCTGGTCCGGGAAGTCGACGGCGAAACTCCGTACGGTCTCGCCCTGCGCACCGAGCTGCTTGGCCGCCAGAGCGGTCATCGCGGAGGAGTCGAGCCCGCCGGAGAGCAGGGAGCAGCGGGGCACGTCGGCCACGAGCTGGCGGGCGATGATGTCCTCCAGCAGGTCCCGCACATGTCCGACGGTGGCGTCCTGGCTGTCGGTGTGCTCGGTGGCCTCCAGCTGCCAGTAGGCGTGCTCGCGCAGCCCGTTGCGGTCCAGGACCGCCACATGGCCGGGCTTCAGCTCCCGCATGCCCTCCCAGATCGCGGCACCGGGCGTCTTGGCGAACGAGAAGATCTCCCGCAGCCCGTCGCCACCCACGAGGGCCGGAGCCAGCGGGTTGGCCAGAATGGCCTTGGGCTCCGATCCGAACAGCACTCCGTCGTCGGTCTCGTAGAAGTAGAAGGGCTTGATGCCCATCCGGTCACGGATCATGACCAGCTTCTCCGTCCGCGGATCCCAGATCGCGAACGCGTACATGCCGTTGAGCTTGGCGGCCAGCTCCTCGCCCCACTGGAGGTAGCCCCGCAGCACGACTTCGGTGTCGGAATCGGTCTCGAAGCGGTGCCCGTTGCGGCGCAGCTCCTCGCGCAGCTCGGTGTAGTTGTACGCCTCACCGGAGTACACCATCGCGACCGTGCCGTTCTCGGTGCGCGCCTCCATCGGCTGGGCGCCGCCGGGAAGGTCGATGACGGCGAGCCTGCGGTGGCCGAGTGCGGCCCGCGGTGTCAGCCAGGCCCCCTGGGCGTCAGGACCGCGGCAGGTCATCGTCTCGGTCATGGCATCGACCGTTTCCCGATGGGCAGTCAGGTCGCGTCGGTAGGAAACCCATCCAGTTATGCCGCACACAGGGGACAACCTCTCCGTGGGGGGAATTAGGTGTAAGCACCATCTCTCTTCTGGTGGTCGCTCCACCACCCACAGCAACTGCCCGGCGGAGTGTGGTTTCTCACCGGTAAACTCTTGTTAAGTTTGGGTTTCGGACGGGGTGTTGCCGGTGGCGCACGCTTCTGCCGGACGGGGACGTCGGCTCGCGTCCTACTTGTTGGGGGTACGGAAGCGGCCCAGCGCCTTGGTGAGCGCGCCCAGCGGCGAGCCGTCCGTCCTGGCCTGCCCCGGGGCCGGCGGCAGGGGCGCACCGCCGCCGTCGGCCGCCTGGGCCAGTGCCGCGTGCGCCGACTCGGCCGCCTCCCGGTACAGATCACGGGAGTTGGTCATGGCTTCGAGCGCCTCGGCGTACTTGGCGACCATGCCCTGGGCGTGGACCAGTTCCTCGTCCGGGGTGAGCAGGTGCCAGCCCTGGCGCAGCCGGATCAGCGCACGCTCCGCTTCCTGGGACAGAGGCCGCGGCAGTGCGGCGAACTCCCTGATCTTGGCCAGGAGTTCGGTCGGCACCGAGCCGTCGAGGAAGACATTGCGCACCGTGAAGCGCTCCGCGTCGTACTCCGGGCCCTGCGACGCCATGGGCAGGATGACGGCGCCGCCGCGCGGCATCCGCACGCCGAACTCCCGCTTCATCGCGACGTCGGCGATCTGGGCCTGCTCCGGTGTGGCCCGGTGTTCGACCACCCGGTGCCGCAGGCTCGGCGGCAGGAACGCCGCCACCGGCCGCTGCCCCCGCGCGTCCGGCGTCATCGCCTCATGCACCACGACATGGACGAACGGGCTCTGCCGGGTGCAGTCCCGCAGCCGGTGGCGCAGCTCGCCGTCGTCCTTCGGCAGGTGGTTCGTCGTCCGCAGCCGCACTCCGGGCACCATGTCGTGGTCCCAGGCGACCTGGTCGCTGTCCGGCCAGAACATGGTGGCGGGCGAGGGCCAGTCCGCCTCCCACGGCCGCTCGGCCTCGGCGGCGAGCACCCAGGTGACGCCCTCGCCTTCCTTGCGCCGGCCTTCCGGGTCGTACGTGGTCAGTTGCGCACGCACCGTGACGTCGTCGCCCGCGCGCCAGCGGGCCTCGAAGAGGCGGCGGGCCGAGGGGCCGGGGTCGGCGGACGCGTCCTTCGGGTGCAGGGCGGTGGAACGTGCCGCCTCGACGGGGTCGAGGTCCAGGAAGTCATCAAGCACCCCGGCCGCCTTGAGGGCGATCAGGTTGCGCCGGACGTCCTGCTCGGGCTCGGGGCCCAGGTGGCGCCCTCGCCCCAGCCATGCGGTGTCCGGGACGGGGGTCGATGAGCTGCTCTTCTTGGCCATGGAATCGTTCTGCCGGGGGTCGGGGCCCGACCATGGTGGTCTGTGGGCCTGTCGATGGAAGGTACCCCGTTCGGGCTTCCTCACGCTCGGCAGTCGGCGCCGAGCGTGCGGGAATGATCTTCCGCCGGGCCTGATCCGCTCCCCCGGCCGGGCGCGACCGCGCACACCGGTGGGCAGCGGTACGCCGGACCTGGGCCGCGCCCGCCCGTACACACACGGCGGTCACAGGCGGTGACCTCCGGGGCTGGGTCCGGGCCGGAGGGAGTGCGGAAGGTGTTCGACGGGTCACCGGTCGTGCACCCGCCGTTCGGCCGCGCACCACGCCGTGGCGTTGCCCCGCGGTTCGTAGCGTGCCAACGGCTGGGTCGCGGCGAGGAGTTCACGCATGGCGGCACGGTCACCGAGCAGCCGGTGGGCGCGCGCCTGCACGAGCGCGTTGCCGAGCGCGGCGGCCTCGGCCGGCCCCGCCACCACCGGCAGG
>NZ_JAAGLN010000162.1 GCF_010548145.1 Streptomyces sp. SID10853 | reverse complement strand
GCCCGCCAGTCGCCGCCGCGCCCCAGGTCGAAGATGCAGGCGGCGGGGACGACCGGGACGACCTGGGCGGGGTCGGGCCCGACCTGGACGCCGCGGCCCTGCTCCTCCAGCCAGGCCATCACGCCGGACGCGGAGTCCAGGCCGTACGCGCTGCCGCCGGTCAGGACGACGGCGTCCACGCGCTCCACCAGGTTGCGCGGATCGAGGGCGTCCGTCTCGCGGGTGCCGGGTCCGCCACCGCGCACGTCCACGGCGGCGACCGCACCGCCGGGCGGCGCCAGGACGACGGTGGTGCCGCTCAGCGCACGCTCGCCGGGGACCCGCGCGTGTCCGACCCGCAGCCCGTCCACGTCGGTGAGTGAGCCGGTGTGCCGGGGGGAGGAGCGGACGCCGGTGAGGGGGCCGGTGCCGGCGGGCGAGTCCGTGCTGCCCGTACTGCCCATACTGCCCGTGCTGAAGGGCGGAGTGGCTGCGGGGCGCTCTGACGGGGTGTCTGCTGCGGTCATACCCCCCATGGGACCACTACCGCCGGTGAATTTCCCTGCCGGTGGCCGGTTCGGCATCTGCGTGAAGCCTCGCCACCCGCATCGAAGAAAACGCATAAAACGGATATTGCGGACTACGGTGGCGCAGTGACCGAGCCGCCTTCCGCCCCCGCCGCACCGCCGCCGGCCCCCAGCTCCGTACGCCCGGCCCCCGCAGGCCAGGCCCCCGCCGGCCGGGCGTCCGGGCGGCCGGTCTCGGTACGCGCGACGGCCGCCGGCACCGTGGTCTCGATCCTGCTGGTCGTGGCCATCGTGCTGGGCAGCCGATTCCTGCGCGACTTCGACTCGGCCCTGCTGCCGTACGCCGTCGCCAGCGTCTTCCTCGCCTTCGGCGTCGCCTACCGGTACACGGTATGGATCTCCGCGCCCGGCGCCCGGCGACTCTTCAACAGGGGCTGGGGCAGCCTCTTCTCACGTGCCAACTTCCGCAAGGCGCCCACGGCCCTGCCGAAGATGATCGCCACCTATCTCGGCTTCCAGAAGTTCCTCGGCGCCCGTTCGCACGCCCGTTGGGCGGCCCACCAGCTGATCTTCTGGGGCTGCATCCTCGCCGCGCTGATCACCTTCCCGCTCACCTGGGGCTGGTTCACCTTCACCTCGGGCAGCGGCTCGGGACCCGGGTACGAGATGCGGATCTGGGGCTTCAAGATCATCGGGTTCGACTCGCTGAACATCGTGGGCTGGCTGATGTTCCACGGCCTCGACGTCGCGGCCGTCCTGGTCATCCCCGGGGCCGCGTACTTCCTGTGGCGGCGGATGAAGGACCGGGGCGCCATGACAGGACAGCGCTTCGCCTACGACCTCGTACCGCTGCTCGCGCTGATCGTCATCTCCGTGACGGGCCTCCTCCTCACCTTCTCCTCGATCTTCCTGCACGGCGGCGGCTATGAGTTCCTCGCCGTGCTGCACATGGTCTCGGTGATCTTCACGCTCATCTACATCCCGTTCGGCAAGTTCTTCCACATCGTGCAGCGGCCCGCCGCCGTCGGGATGCAGCTGTTCAAGTACACCGCCCGCCAGGACGAACAGGTCTTCACCTGCCGCCGCTGCCACGAGCCGATCGACACCGGCCCGTACGTCGACAACCTCCGCGCCACCATGCGCGACCTGGACCTGAGCTTTGACGCCTGGACCGAGTACTGCCCCCGTTGCAAGCGGGTACTGCGCGGCAACGCCTATCTCAGCCAAGTGAAGAAGGGCTTCAAGTGAGCACCCCGAACGCCCCGGCTTCACCGCACGGCTCCGCCCGGCCGAGCAACTCCACACAGCCGCACGGCTCCACACAACCGCACGGCTCTGCTCAGCCGCACGGCTCTGCTCAGCCGCCCAGCTCTGCTCAGCCGTACAGCTCCGCTCAATCGGCCGCACCCGCCGTGCCGCTCGACCCGGCCATCGCGCCTCCAGGCACCCGCAACTTCCGTGACGCGGGCGGCATCCCGGCCGACCAGTGGCGCGCCGACCAGAACGGCGAGACGCTCGTCCCCACCCACTGCTGCTTCTGCGGGGTGCAGTGCGGCATGTATCTCCGGGTCGACCGGGGCGGCAAGGTATTCGGAGTCGAGCCCCGCAACCACGACATCAACCGGATGCGGCTCTGCCCCAAGGGGATCAACGCCTATCAGCAGGTCAACCACCCGGACCGGCTCACCGCCCCGCTGATGCGCCGCTCGCGCGACGAGCCCTTCAGGGAGACATCCTGGGAAGCGGCCCTCGACTTCACCGCCGCCGAGATCCGCCGTATCCAGGGGCAGTACGGCAACGACGCCTTCGGGCTGCTCGGCGGGGCCAGCCTCTTCTCCGAGAAGACCTATCTGGTCGGCAAGTTCGCCCGGGTCGCGCTCAAGACCCGGCATGTCGACTACAACGGCAGGCTCTGCATGGTCAGCGCGGCCGGCGCCAACAAACTCGCCTTCGGTATCGACCGTGCGGGCAACCCCTTCTCCGACATCCTCCTCACCGACTGCCTGCTCATCGCCGGATCGAACGTCGGGGAGTGCTTCCCCGTGCTGACCCAGTACCTGTGGGGAGCCAGGGACCGCGGTGCGTCCCTCATCGTCATCGACCCGCGCGAGACGGCCATCGCCCGCACCGCCGACATCCACGTCGCGCTCAAGCCGGGCACCGACTCGGCCTTCTTCAACGCCGTACTGAACGTGGTGATCCGCGAGGGCCTCGACGACCGGGCTTTCGTCGAGGCGCACGCCACCGGCTGGGAGGAGGTACGCGCCACCGTCGCCGACTACACCCCGGAACGTGCCGCCGAGATCTGCGGAATCCCTGCGACGCAGGTCGTCCAGGTCGCCCGGACCTTCGCGGGCGCCGAGCGGGCGATGGCCTGGCACGCCCGTGGGATCGAGCACCACTCCCAGGGCGTCGAGAACTGCCTCTCCGTGATCAACCTCTGCGCCGCCACCGGCCACATCGGCCGGCCCGGCGCCGGCTACGGCACCCTCACCGGCCAGGGAAACGGCCAGGGCGGGCGTGAACACGGCCAGAAGTCCGACCTCCTCCCGGGCGGCCGCTCGATCACCAACCCGGAGCACCGCAGGCAGATCTGCGAGATCTGGGGCATCGAGGAAGCCGAACTCCCGCCCGCCGGAACCTCGATGATGGAAATGGTCTGGCAGATGCAGCGCCGGGAGATCCGCGGGCTCATCGGCATCTGCAACAACCCGTTCGTCTCCCTCCCCAACTACCGGGTCGTCAAAGAGGGATACGACACCACCGAGTTCCACGCCCAGTTCGACTTCTTCCTCTCCGAGACCGCGGCCAACGCGCATGTCGTCTTCCCCGTCACCACCTGGGCCGAGGACGAGGGCGTGATGGCCAACGCCGAGGCCCGTGTCGTCAAGCACAACAAGGCACAGGACCCGCCCCCCGGCGTACGGACCGACACCTGGGTGATCTCGCAGCTCGCCCAGCGGCTCGGGGCGGGCGACAAGTTCACCTACGCGGGCTCCCGCGAGGTCTTCGAAGAGCTGCGCGTCGCGTCGGCGGGCACGGTGAACGACTACTACGGCATCACCTACGAACGCCTCGACCAGACCGGCGGCATCGCCTGGCCCTGCCCTTCCACCGATCACCCCGGCACCCCCCGCCTCTTCGAGGACGGCACGACGTACCACCCCGACGGCAAGATCCATCTGCAAGTCGTCGAATGGCACGCCCCGATGGATCCGTACGACGACGAGCACCCCATGTCGCTCACCACGGGCCGCACCGTCGCGCACTTCCTCTCCGGCAACCAGACCCGCAGGCTCGGCGGGCTGGTCGAACAGACCCCGCGCCCCTGGGTCGAGGTACACCCGTCGCACGGCTTCGCATCCGGCGACGCGGTGCGGGTCGTCACCCGGCGCGGCAGCGAGGTCTTCCCGGCGCTGGTCACCGAGGCCATCCGGCCCGACACCGTCTTCATCCCGTACCACTGGCCCGTTCCCACCGCGGCCAACGCCCTCACCATCGATGCCCTCGACCCCCGTTCCAAGATTCCCGAGTACAAGGTCTGCGCCTGCCGGATCGAGGCCGCCCAGCGGGTCGACGAAGTCCCCGCACCGCCCGTCGCCCCCGGTGGCACGGCCTACCCCGAGGCGCAGATCTCCCGCACCGACCCTCTGCCGCCCTCGGCCCCGCAGGGGCGTGGCACGGCGGAGAGGAGCTGAGTCCGCCATGATGGGCAGAACGATCTTCATCGATCCGGGGCGCTGCATCGGCTGCCAGGCATGCGTCTCCGCATGCCGTGAGTGCGATTCGCACCGGGGCAAGTCGATGATCCACCTCGACTACACCGACCCCGGCCAGTCCGTCGCCTCCCTTCCCACGGTCTGTATGCACTGCGAGGACCCGGTCGCGCCCTGCGCCGAGGTCTGTCCCGCCGACGCGATCCTGGTGACCGCCGACGGTGTGGTGCAGCAGGCCGACACCACCCGCTGCATCGGCTGTTCCAACTGCGTCAACGCCTGCCCCTTCGGCGTACCGAAGATCGACCTTCAGGCGAAGCTGCAGCTGAAGTGCAACCTCTGCTACGACCGCACCGCCTACGGCCTCGCCCCCATGTGCGCCACGGTCTGCCCGACCGGGGCGCTGTTCTACGGAACGCTGGAGGAGCTTCAGGCGGAGCGCCCCGGCGTCCAGGTCGCCGACTCCTTCGCGTTCGGCGACGTCGTGGTCAAGACCGGCGTCGCGATGGTGGTCCCCGCGGAGAAGGTCCAGTGGCCGGTGCCCGGCGGGCTTCCGGTGGTCGAGGTCAATGGGGTCGATGTGAGAGAAGCGCCGCCGGGCGTGGGCGGTGCGGGTGGTGCTCGTGGCGCGGGGGGCGCGAGCCGTTCTGATGGTGCCGGTTCCGACGGTGCCGGTTCCGACGGCACCGACAGCGGCACCGGCACGGGCACGGGCACGGGCACCGGTGGTGCGGGGAGCGGGGGTGGCGGGCGATGAGCGTCACCCAGCAGCCACCGGGCGGCCAGCAACCGCCGGGGCAGCAACCGCCGGGGCCTTCGTCGTCCGGTCCGTCTGGCCCGTCTGGTCCGTCCGGTCCATCTGGTCCGTCCGGACCGTCGTCCGGGGGCGGGGCGGCGGAGAACAGCGGGGCGCGCGAGGCGCTGCACGACCGGATCAGCGCGGACTCGCTCACCACGCGCCGCGACTATCTGCGGATCGTCACCACCGTCTCCGGAGGGCTCGCCATCGGCGGCCTCGGCGTCGCCGGGGGAGTGCTGGAGCGGCATGGTGACAGCGAGACCGCGCCCACCCCCAAGAAGGTCACCGACCGGTTGCAGCCCGGCGAGTCCGTCGCTTTCCGCTTTCCCGGCGACGAGGACCGAGCCGTGGCCGTACGCCTCGCTGACGGCAGCCTCGTCGGATACTCCGCCGTCTGCACCCATCTCGCCTGCGGTGTCCTGTGGCGCAAGGACCGCGGTGCCGACGGCGAGCTCTACTGCCCCTGCCACGAGGGCGTTTTCGACGCACGGACCGGTGAGGTCACCGCGGGCCCGCCCCCTCGGGGGCTGCCCCGGGTGCTTCTCGTGGAGAGGGACGACGGCAGCGTCTGGGCCCTGGCCACGGCTCGCTCCGGCGAGAACATCAAGGACGCGGTGTGCCGGCAGTTCAAGGACTCGGACCCGGAATCGACCGCACGGATCGGCTGTCCCGGCGTGAGACGGACGACACATGACCGAGGGGAGCAGACATGAGCGACCAGCCGTCGCAGCCCGAATCGCCTCGCCATGACCCGCCGCAGCCCGAGTCTCCCCGGCCCGAGGCATCCCGGCCCGAGTCCCCCCGGCCCGGATCCCCCCAGCCCGGATCCCCCCGGCCTCAATACCGGCCCGGCAGTGCCCAGCCCCGCCTCAACCGGCCGCTCACCGAACGGTATCCGCAGATCCGCGCCACCAGTGGGTACGGAGACCCCCGGATCCGGCATACCGGCCCCGGGCCCGGCGCCGGGAGCGAACAGGAGCCTGAACGCTCCGCCAAGCTGACCGCCCGGCTCGCCCTGGCGATGACGGTGGTGATCGGCCAGCTCTGGGCGCTGACGATCACCGTCAACGAGTGGATGGAGGGACACACCGGCACCGCGTGGTGGGGCGCCGGTTTCCTCTGTCTGTCCTTTCTGGTGGTGCTCGTGCTCTGGCGTCTCGATCCCGAGGACCGTTGAACGGCGGGCGGAGCCGTACCGCCGCCTGGCGCCGTACCCTTGCCGTATGAGCAATGCCCCCGTTCCCGGCCGCGCCCCCCGCGATGACGAGGACCGCGATTCCGCGGCCTCCTCCGGCGCGACCCCGCCGGAGGCCGAGACGGAGCCCACCCCCGGGCCGGTGTCACAGCCGGTGGCGAAGCCGGTGTCCAGGCCGGCAGCCAAGCTGGTCTTCGACGATCCGCTCGACCAGCAGTCCCCGGACGACTCGGACCGCGGCTGGGGCGAGCAGTCGTCCTCCGGGGGCAGTGCGTCGGATCTGGCCCGCTTCCTCGACGAGAAGCCGCCGCACCACATCTGACCCGCGTCTGGCGTCAGGAGCCGTGACCCGAGCCACGCTGGGCGACCAGGGTGTCCCGGATCTCCCGCAGCAGCGCCACCTCGGCGACCTCCGCCTCGACCGTCTCCTCCTCCATCGCCTGCTCCTTCGCGGCCTTGCGGGCGAGATACTTCGCCATCGGCAGCACCATCAGGAAGTAGACGACGGCCGCGGTGATGACGAAGGTCAGGACCGCGTTGAGCACGGATCCCCACAGGATGTAGATGCCGTTGGTCACATCGCCGGAGGCATCGACGGTGCAGGGGCCCTTGAAGCAGGACTTGTACGAGTCCAGCTGCGAGGTCCCGAAGGCACCGACCAGTGGGCTGATCACGCCCTTCACGACGGAATTCACCACGGCCGTGAACGCGGCGCCGATCACGACGGCGACAGCGAGGTCGATGACGTTCCCCCGCATCAGGAAGGCTTTGAAGCCTTCCAGCAGGGTGGGGTTCTCTTTGCTCATCAAGCGGTCCTTCTTCGTGTGCGCCGGGGGCGGAACAGCCCGCTCCGCCACCTAAGGCGCTGCGCCACGAAACTGTCCAATTACCCCACTCCTGCTGGGGACATGACTGGGCATCAGTGCTAATTGGCGCGGATGTCGGCGGTGATGTCAGCACAGCGTCACCGCCAGTTTCGAGGTGGCCGCGGCGCCTGCCAGTGCGGTCGCCGTCGAGCGGGGCACCGTGAGGACGACGAGCGCACCGGAACCGGGGAAGGAGCCGTCCGCGGCGCCCGTGTCTCTCATGTCCGCCGCATCCGGTACGTCGGACACCCGGGCCCCCGTCGCGATCACCCGTGCCGCCCGGGTGCTCCCCGGCCGGCCGGATTCCGCCGAGGGGTCACCGGTCGATGCGCCGTCGGTCGGCGTGCCGTCGGCCGAGGTGTCACCGACCGCGATGACATCGACGTGGTCGCCGGGGGCCAGCAGCCGTACGGTCGCCGCGTCGGCAATCCGGACCGGCGCGGACACCGTGTCAGCAGGGCCCGAGGCCGCTGGGGCGCCCGGCCCGCGGGCCCGGACGGCGGCCTCGGCTCCGCCCGACGCCGTGCCGGCCCGGGAATCCACCCGAGTGTCGGCCCTGGCGGTGGGTGGGGGCTCCGCGCCCCCTGCGTCCCGTGGGGCCCAGGCGGCGAGGGCGGCAGCCACGAGGACCAGCCCCGCCACCGCTGTCCGGCGCCATCGGCCCAGGGCCCGCCGCACACGGTGCCGTCCCGGGTGCACCCGGAGCGGGGCGAACGGGGGCACTCCGCGCGGCTCGGGCGCGGAAACGACCGGTACGGGCATGGGGATCATGGCAACCACCGCCTGGTGAGAGGAGTCCGGAGGAGCCCGGAGGAGTCCGGGTCGAGCGCCTCCCACCATCCGGCGTTCCGCCACATCCCGCTGAGAGCTGTGGACTACTCGGCAGTTGTGGACAATCCGCTCACCCGCAGTTGCTCACCTACGCCTGCTCACCCGCTCCTGCCCATTCGCAGCCGAGCTCAGCGGTGCCTGCCCATCCGCAGCCGAAGCTCAGCGGTGCCTGCCCATCCGCGGCCACTCAGTGGTGCCTGCCCATCCGCAGCCGCTCAGTGGTGCCTGAACCGCCCCTCAGGGCAGCGTGATCCCCGGGTCCACCCCGTCCAGTGCCCGCGCGCAGTGGCAGGCCATCGACTGATCCGCGGGCAGCCCCGCCACCGCGTCGAAGAGGACCGTGCGCAGCCGGTCCACATTGGCGGCGAAGACCGTCAGCACCTCGTCGTGGGAGACGCCCTCGCCCGCCTCGGCCCCCGCGTCCAGGTCCGTGACCAGCGTCATCGACGTGTAGCAGAGCCCCAGTTCGCGGGCGAGTACCGCCTCCGGGTGCCCGGTCATACCCACCACGGACCAGCCCATCGCCGCATGCCAGCGCGATTCGGCCCTGGTGGAGAACCGCGGCCCCTCGATGACGACCAGAGTCCCGCCGTCCACCGGTTCCCACTCCCGCCCCCGCGCCGCCGCGAGCGCGGCCTTGCGGCCCGCGGGGCAGTAGGGGTCGGCCAGCGACACATGCACCACGTTCGGAATGCTGCCGTCAGGCCGCACCTGACCGTCGTAGTACGTCTGCGGGCGCGCCTTCGTCCGGTCCACCATCTGGTCCGGGACGAGCAGCGTCCCCGGCCCGTACTCCGGCCGCAGCCCGCCCACCGCGCACGGGCCGAGCACCTGCCGTACGCCCACGGAGCGCAACGCCCAGAGATTCGCCCGGTAGTTGATGAGGTGCGGGGGCAGATGGTGGCCGCGCCCGTGCCGGGGGAGGAACGCCACCCGGCGGCCGGCGATCTCACCGAGGAAGAGGGAGTCGCTCGGCTTCCCGTACGGGGTGTCCACCGCGACCTCGGTCACGTCCTCCAGGAAGGAGTAGAAGCCGGAGCCACCGATGACCCCGATGTCCGCTGTCAGGGCCGGGGTCCGCCCCGCGGTCGCCCGGTCTGCCGAGTTCGCCACATTTACCATGCCGGTCACACTATCCGGGGCTCAGAACCCGCCCGGATGACCCGGATACCCCGGATACCCCCGAACACACCGGAAACCCCACCGTCGAGCGACGGCAGGGTTCCGGGAAAGCGCTGTCAGGCGGCCGAGCTGCCGCTGGAGGAGCTGCTCGATGACGAGGACGACGCCGCACCGGCCGACTTCGAGGCACCGGCCTTCGCGTCGGAACCCGAAGAGCCCGAAGAGCCCGAGGAACCGGAAGAGCTGGACGAACCCGATGACGAGTCCGACGAGGACGACGAACCGGTGGACTTCGCGGACGCCGCCGTGCTGCTCGAAGACGAGCCACGGCTGTCGTTCCGGTAGAACCCCGAGCCCTTGAAGACGATGCCGACCGCCGAGAACACCTTCTTCAGGCGTCCATCACAGCTCGGGCATACGGTCAGGGCGTCATCGGTGAACTTCTGCACCGCCTCGAGGCCCTCGCTGCATTCGGTGCACTGATACTGATAGGTCGGCACTTGCTCCTCCTGGCACTCTCACTCAGTGAGTGCTAACGACGCTCTATAGTGACGTATTCCGCTGGATCAGTCCACTGAGACGGGCACTCGGTGACCGATCCCACGCCGTGCGCCACGCCTGATGCCCCGGCGGATGCCGCCGCCGATGCCCCGGCCGGAGTCCCGTCCGGCCTTCTGGAGACCGGCAGCCGACTCACGGCCCGACACCGGATTCGGCTCCAGATCCGATGCCGCATCGGACGCCGACGCCGACGCCGACTCCGCTTCCAGGCCCGGTCCCGCGTCCCGCGGCGTCAGCCGCGACCGCAGCGCCAGCAGGGTGAGCAGGGCCAGGACCGTCCCGCCCATCGGCACCAGGAACCCGGCGCTCGAGCTGTACGCGTCGGTCAGCTCGCCCGCCACCGAGACGGCCGCGGCCTGTCCCAGTGCCACCGAACCGGTCAGCCAGGTGAACGCCTCGGTGCGCGCCGAAGCCGGCACCAGCGTGTCCACCAGGGTGTATCCGCTGATCAGCGCGGGCGCGATGCACAGTCCGACCAGGAGTCCGAGGCCCGCGATGAGCGGCACCGTGTGCATCGCCCAGAGCCCGGAGGCCGTGATGGCCAGCGCCGTGTACGCGACGAGCAACCGGAACTTCGGCCCGGTCTTCCAGGCGACGGCTCCGCAGACGATGCCGGCCAGCATGTTGCCCGCGGCGAAGACCCCGTACAGCACACCGTTCACTCCGGGCTGCCCGATCTCCTCGGCGAACGCGGTCAGTGAGACCTGCATGCCGCCGAACACCGCGCCGATCCCGAGGAACGCGATGGCGAGCACCCGTACGCCGGGCACCGACAGCGCGGAGACGTGCCGTACGGAGGTGTGGTCGTTGTCACGTACGCGGACGGCGGGCTGGGTCCTGCGCTGCGCGGCGAAGACGAGACCGCCGAGCAGGGTCAGGGTGGCCTCGGTGATCAGCCCGGCCGCGGGGTGGATCCCGGTGCACAGCGCGGTCGTCAGCACCGGGCCGATGACGAAGGTGAACTCGTCCGTCACCGATTCGAAGGCGGCGGCCGTCGACATGAGGGGCGAGCCCTCCAGCTTCGCGGCCCAGCGGGCCCGGACCATCGGGCCGACCTGCGGTACCGAAGCACCGGTCGGCACAGCGGCGATGAACAGCGCCCACAGCGGGGCGCCCGCCAGCGCCAGGACCGTCAGGGCGACCACCGAAGCGGTGTGCACCAGGACGCCGGGGAACAGCACCGCGCGCTGTCCGAAGCGGTCGGCGAGCTTGCCGCTCTGCGGCGCGAACAGCGCCATGGAGACACCCGTCACAGCGGCGACGATGCCGGCGTTGCCGTACGACCCCGTCGTGTGCTGCACCAGCAGCACGATGCCGATGGTCAGCATCGCGAAGGGCTGCCGCGCGGCGAAACCGGGCAGCAGGAACGTCCATGCGCCAGGTGTGCGCAGCAACTGCCCGTACCCCGGACGGGTCTCGGAGACCGTGGACACCACGGCCTAGCCTTTCTGCCGCCTGGTGGCGCTCCCCTGGTCGTACGGGCATACGGAGGCATGCGTACGGGAGCTGCCGAGAGCTGTCCTCTTGCGCGGAACTGCGGTAGGCCGGGCCGTTTCGTCGTGCGGAACACCTGCGCGGATACCGCGCAGGCACCGCGACGGGGGTGCCTCGACCGCCATACGGTCGCGCCAGCTCTGCATCAGGCAGAGTTGGTCGATCAGGTCAATCAAGTCGATCGGGTCAAACCGATTCGGTTCATGATACCGCTATCGGCGAGTGGCGCTTACTGCCGGCAAGTGCGCTGCCGCTACCGGCGAGAGCACTGGCGCTGCCGGCGAGCGGTGCCGTTCCCGGCGAGAGCGCCGCCGCTACCTGCGGTTGATGCCGCCGTCGGCGAGCCAGCCCGCCAGCTTGCCGCCCTGGCCGATGGCCCGCAGCCGTGCCTCGGCCGCGTCGCGCACCGGATTGGTCGCCACCACCAGGAGCTCGTCCCCGCGCCGCAGCACCGTCGACGGCTGCGGTACGAAGCTCGTACCGTCCCGGACGACCAGGGTCACAGCGGCGCCCTTGGGCAGCCGCAGTTCGCCGACCTCGACGCCGTGCATCCGGGACTTCTCCGGGATCGCCACCGACAGCAGATGCCCGCGCAGCCGTTCCAGCGGCGCCGACTCGATGCCCAGGTCGGCCGCGGCGTCGGCGCCCTTGCCGAGGCTGAGCTTCCTGGCCAGCCAGGGCAGCGTCGGCCCCTGCACCAGGGTGTAGACGACGACGAGCACGAAGACGATGTTGAAGACCCGGGAGCTGCCGTCGATGCCGGACACCATGGGGATGGTCGCCAGGATGATGGGCACCGCTCCGCGCAGCCCGGCCCACGACATCAGGGTCTGTTCCTGCCAGGGCACCCGGAACGGCGCCAGGCTCAGCAGTACGGAGACCGGCCGCGCCACCATCGTCAGGACCAGGCCGACGATGACCGCGGGCCAGAAGTCGTCGGCCAGTTCGTGCGGGCTCACCAGCAGACCGAGCAGGACGAACATGCCGATCTGGGCGATCCAGCCGAGCCCTTCGGCGAATCCGCGGGTGGCCGGCCAGTGCGGCAGCTTGGCGTTGCCCAGCAGCATCGCGGCCAGGTAGACGGCGAGGAACCCGCTGCCGTGCGCGATGGCCCCGGTCGCGTACGCCGTGATCGCGATGGCCATCACGGCGATCGGATAGAGACCGGATGCGGGCAGCGCGACATGGCGCAGCCCCCACGAGCCGAGCCAGCCCACGGCGAGCCCGATCGAGGCGCCGATCGCCAGCTCCAGGGCGATCTCGCCGATCAGTACGTACCAGTGGTCGACAGGACCGGCCGTCGAGAACGCGATGACCAGGATCACCACCGGGGCGTCGTTGAAGCCGGATTCGGCCTCCAGCACACCGGTGATCCGGGACGGCAGGGGCACCCGACGCAGCACCGAGAAGACCGCCGCTGCGTCGGTGGACGACACCACGGCTCCGATGATCAGGGCCTGGCGCCATTCGAGACCGACCAGATAGTGCCCGCCGGCGGCGGTGATCCCCACGCTCACCGCGACGCCGACCGTCGACAGCACGACGGCCATCGGCAGGACCGGCTTGATCTCTTTCCACTTGGTGCCGAGACCGCCCTCGGTGAGGATCACGACCAGGGCGGCGTAGCCGATCACCTGTGTCATCTCGGCGTTGTCGAACTTGACGTTGAAGATGCCGTCCTGGCCTATGGCCATCCCGATGCCGAGATAGAGGAGCAGGCTGGGGAGGCCGCTGCGGGAGGAGATGCGCACGGCGGCCACGGCGATCAGCAGGACGAGCGAGCAGATCAGCAGGAGCTCGTTGAGATGGTGGACAGTCAGTGGCCGTTCCTTCCCTCGCACGCCTGCAGTTACTTCGTTACCCTACCTAATCCTTGACGCTTCCTTGACGCTTCGCTTGCTTGTGCGATGGCGGTGGGGATACCAGGTCCCTGGCGCCCGAGCGCTGCGCCTATGGTTGCTCCAGCGCTCCGTCGGACCTACAGACCACCCTGCCCCTCGAAGGACAGCGATGCCCGCCGCCACCACCACAGCCGCCCCTTCCGGCACGAATTCCGGCACGAAATCCCGCAGGAAGAAAGGGCGTCGCGCCAGGCTGATCGTGATCGTCGTGGTGCTGGCCCTCGTCGCGGGCATCGGGTACGGGACGTACTGGGGTGTGAGCACCGTGCGGGCGTCCCTTCCGCAGACGACCGGTGAGATCAACGTCCCCGGCCTCTCCGGCAGCGTCGACGTCAAGCGCGACAGCTACGGCGTACCGCAGATCTACGCGGACACCGACGCCGACCTCTTCCGTGCGCAGGGCTACGTCCAGGCCCAGGACCGCTTCTACGAGATGGACGTCCGGCGCCACATGACGTCCGGCCGGCTCTCCGAGATGTTCGGCTCGGGCCAGGTCAAGACCGACTCCTTCCTGCGCACCCTGGGCTGGCACCGGGTCGCGCAGCAGGAGTACGACACCAAGCTGTCGCCGGAGACGAAGAAGAACCTCCAGGCGTACTCGGCCGGGGTCAACGCGTATCTGAAGGGCAAGGACGGCAAGCAGATCTCCGTCGAGTACGCGGCCCTGAACCTCACCAACGACTACAAGCCCGAAGCCTGGACGCCCGTCGACTCGGTGGCCTGGCTCAAGGCGATGGCCTGGGACCTGCGCGGCAACATGCAGGACGAGATCGACCGGTCGCTGATGACGTCGCGGCTCAGCGCCCAGCAGATCAGCGACCTGTACCCGTCCTACCCGTACAGCCGGAACAAGCCGATCGTGCAGCAGGGCGGCATCGACCCGGTCACCGGCAAGTTCGACCAGGACGCGAACCCGGGCGGCGTCACGGGCGGTTCGAACACCGCGGGCAACGCGGTGGAGGGCGTGCAGTCGCAGCTCTCCTCGCTCTCGGACACCCTGGACAAGATCCCGACGCTGCTCGGCCCGAGCGGCAGCGGCATCGGCTCCAACTCCTGGGTGGTCTCGGGCAAGCTGACGACCACCGGGAAGCCGCTGCTGGCCAACGATCCGCATCTGGCGCCGCAACTGCCGTCCCTCTGGTACCAGATGGGCCTGCACTGCAGAACCGTCAACAGCAACTGCCACTACGACGTGGCGGGCTACACCTTCTCCGGCATGCCCGGCGTGATCATCGGGCACAACCAGAACATCTCCTGGGGCTTCACCAACCTCGGCGCCGATGTCACCGACCTCTATCTGGAGAAGGTCACCGACAACGGCTATCTCTACGACGGTGAGGAGAAGCCCTTCACGACCCGCAAGGAGACCATCAAGGTCGCCGGCGGGAAGTCACGGCAGATCGTCGTGAGAGAGACGAACAACGGCCCCCTGGTCTCCGACCGGGACACCGAACTGGCGAAGGTCGGCCAGAAAGCCCCCGTGACCTCGGCCGCACCGGACCGCGGCGCCGGCTACGCGGTGGCACTCAAGTGGACGGCGCTCCAGCCGGGCAACTCCATGGACGCGGTCTTCGACCTGGACAAGGCCAAGGACTGGACCGGCTTCCGCGCCGCCGCCAAGAACTTCGACGTCCCCTCGCAGAACCTGATCTACGCCGACACCCAGGGCAACATCGGCTACCAGGCGCCCGGCACCATCCCGATCCGCTCCAACGGGTACGACGGGACGATGCCCGCTCCCGGCTGGGACTCCAAGTACAAGTGGAAGGGCACGATCCCCTTCGACAAGCTGCCCTACGAGTACAACCCGAAGCGCGGCTACATCGTCACCGCCAACCAGGCCGTGATCGACCCGAAGAAGTACCCGTACCTGCTGACCGATGACTGGGGTTACGGCACCCGCAGCCGGCGGATCACCGACCTCATCGAGTCGAAGACCAAGGACGGCGGGAAGATCTCGACCGAGGACATGCAGAAGATGCAGCTGGACAACAGCAGCGAGATCGCGAAGCTGCTGACCCCCCGGCTGCTGAAGCTGAACATCAAGGACCCGTACGTCCGTCAGGCGCAGAAGCTCCTGGAGGGCTGGGACTACACCCAGGAGTCGGACTCGGCCGCCGCCGCGTACTTCAACGCGGTCTGGCGCAACATCCTCAAGCTGGCCTTCGGCAACAAGCTGCCCAAGGAGCTGCGGGTGGAGGGCCAGTGCCTCAACGTGCCGCCCGCCAACAGCGCCGCCGGGCCCGCCGACGAGCAGGACAAGCTGGTACGGGAGTGCGGTGAGCGCTCGGCCGACTCGGCGCAGCCGGACGGCGGCGACCGGTGGTTCGAGGTCGTGCGCAAGCTGCTCGACAAGCCGGACAGCGACTGGTGGAAGACGCCGAAGACCCGCCTCGACGGGGCCACCCACAACCGTGACCAGCTGCTCGCACGGGCCATGAAGGACGCCCGCTGGGAGCTGACCGCCAAGCTCGGCAAGGACGTCGACACCTGGAACTGGGGCCGGCTGCACCAGCTGATGCTCAAGAACCAGACGCTCGGCACCGACGGTCCCGGCATCCTCCAGTGGATGCTCAACCGCGGCCCGTTCAACCTGGGCGGCGGCGAGGCGGCGGTCGACGCCACCGGCTGGAACGCGGCCGGCGGGTACGGAGTCGTCTGGGTCCCGTCGATGCGGATGGTCGTGAACCTCAAGGATCTCGACAAGTCGCAGTGGATCAACCTGACCGGTGAGTCGGGGCACGCGTACAGCGCGCACTACACCGATCAGGAGAGCAAGTGGGCCAACGGCGAACTGCTGGGCTGGTCGTTCAGCAAGGCCGCAGTCGACAGGAGCACGGTCGACACCTTGGTGCTCAAGCCGTGATGCGGGCGGCGCCGGGCCGGCCGGAAGCCGGCCGGGGCGGGCCCGGGAGCTGACCCGGCGGCTCGGCGCTGACCCGGCGGCTCAGGAACTGACCCGGCGGTGGCTCGCGTGCTGACCCGGCG
>NZ_JAAGLN010000161.1 GCF_010548145.1 Streptomyces sp. SID10853 | reverse complement strand
CGGCAGCGGACCCGCGGCGGTCAGGGCGGCCGCGCGGCCGACGGCCAGCTGTCCTTCGGCGACCCCGACGAGCAGCCCGACCAGCAGTCCGCCCCGCATTCCGGCGAGCCGCAGGAGCCGCAGGACACACCGGCACCCGGCACCCCCGACCGGCTGCGGGTGGTCGTCTTCGGCGGCCGGCTCGAGCTCGAATCGGACGAGCTCCGGCGTATCCGCCAGAACGTCCTCGGCGGCACCGCGCCCGTCAACCTGCTGCGCCCGCGCGCCCGGCGGCTGCTGCTCGACGCGCTGTGGGCCAAGTCGGGCGGCCGGGCGCGGGGCGCTTCCTCGTACGCGAGCGACCCCGAACTGGCCGCCGAGCTGCGTTCGTCCTTCGACGACGACGTGACGGGCGAGGACAGCTTCACCGACTTCCTGGACGCCTGGTGGCCCGAGCTGACCCCGCGCGGGGTGCTCGCCGCGATGGCCGACGAGCGCAGGCTCGGCCGCTGGGCCCGCCGGGTGCTCAACCAGGGCGAGGTGCGCAAGCTGGCCCGCTCGCTGCGGCGCGAGGCGCTCTCGGTGCACGACGTGGCGCTCCTGGACGAACTCCAGGCGCTGCTGGGCACACCGCACCGGCCGAGGAAGAAGCGCGAGTACGACCCGCTGGACCAGCTCACCGGTCTCGAAGAGCTGATGCCGCACCGCGAGGAGACCCAGTGGGAGCGGGCCGAGCGGCTGGCGCAGGAGCGCACCGAGTACGCGCACGTCATCGTCGACGAGGCGCAGGACCTGACGCCCATGCAGTGGCGGATGGTCGGCCGCCGCGGCCGCCAGGCGACCTGGACGGTCGTGGGTGACGCGGCGCAGTCGTCGTGGTCGGCCCCGGACGAGGCGGCGGAGGCCCGCGACGAGGCGCTCGGCGCCCGCCCGCGCCGCCGCTTCACCCTGACCGTCAACTACCGCAACCCGGCGGAGATCGCCGAGCTGGCGGCGAAGGTGCTGGCGCTGGCCATGCCGGGCATGGAGTCGCCGTCGGCGGTCCGCTCCACCGGGGTCGAGCCGCGTTTCGCCGTCGTATCCGGCGGGGACCTGGCGGGCACGGTGCGGGCGGAGGCGGAGCTGCTGCTCGGCCGGGTCGACGGCACGGTCGGTGTGGTGGTCGCCATGAACCGGCGCGAGCAGGCCGGGAAGTGGCTGGCCGGTCTCGGGGAACGGGTGGTGGCGCTGGGCAGCCTGGAGGCGAAGGGCCTGGAGTACGACGCGACGGTCGTGGTGTCGCCCGCGGAGATCGCGGACGAGTCACCGGCCGGGCTGCGGGTCCTGTACGTGGCGCTGACCCGTGCCACGCAGCAGCTCACGGTGGTCTCGGCGGCCGGTGACGCGCCCGACGGGGACGGCGTACCTGACCTGTTGCGGGACTGACGGCGCGGGCCGGTGACGCGGGTCGACGGCACGGTCCGGGGGCGCGGTCCCGGAAGACCGTTCCGGAGTCAATGCGCCGCAGGGGAATCACTTTCCCGGGTGGTTTGTTAACCTGGTCGTGACACCGGCTCGATCCAAGCCCCCGGGCCCAACCTTCGTCGCTTCGAGCGACCACTTGCCGCGAGGCGAGCATGGCGGGCCGGTGTCACTCAGTTGAAGAAAGTCCGTACCGCCCTCGGGTGGTACGGACTTTTTCTGTTTCCGTCCTGGTCGGCGCAACTTTCTGCGGCCGTTCGCCGCTGGGGGGTTCCCCGACCAGGTGGTTTCTCGTATGGTGGAAAACACTTTCCGAATCGAAGGCCCCATTACCAGCTACTGGCTGGTAGGTGCGACCATCGGATGCGTTTTACCGAACAGCCAGGGAAAAGCAAAGGAAGTCGGCCATGGCAACGGCGCCCAGCGTCTCGTACTCGATCACGGCGCGTCTGGAGGTTCCCGCGAGCGGGACCGCGGTCAGCCAGCTCACCACGGCCGTGGAGTCCTCCGGTGGCTCGGTCACCGGCCTCGACGTCACCGCTTCCGGTCACGAGAAGCTCCGGATCGATGTCACCATCGCCGCCTCCTCCACCGACCACGCCAACCAGATCGTGCAGCAGCTCAAGGGCATCGAGGGGGTCGAGCTCGGGAAGGTCTCCGACCGTACCTTCCTGATGCACCTCGGCGGCAAGATCGAGATGGCGTCCAAGCACCCCATCCGCAACCGTGACGACCTCTCGATGATCTACACCCCCGGTGTGGCCCGCGTCTGCATGGCGATCGCGGACAACCCGGAGGACGCCCGCCGGCTCACCATCAAGCGCAACTCCGTTGCAGTGGTGACGGACGGCTCGGCCGTGCTGGGTCTCGGCAACATCGGCCCGAAGGCCGCACTGCCGGTCATGGAGGGCAAGGCGGCCCTCTTCAAGCGCTTCGCGGGGATCGACGCCTGGCCGCTCTGCCTCGACACCCAGGACTCCGACGCGATCGTGGAGATCGTCAAGGCCATCGCGCCCGGCTTCGCCGGCATCAACCTGGAGGACATCTCGGCGCCCCGCTGCTTCGAGATCGAGGCCCGGCTCCGCGAGGCCCTCGACATCCCGGTCTTCCACGACGACCAGCACGGCACCGCGATCGTCGTGCTCGCCGCGCTGACCAACGCACTGCGCGTGGTGGACAAGGAGTTCAGCGAGGTCCGGGTGGTCATGTCCGGCGCCGGAGCGGCCGGTACGGCCATTCTGAAACTGCTCCTGGCCGCCGGCGTCAAGCACGCGGTCGTCGCCGACATCCACGGTGTGGTGCACGCGGGCCGCGCGGACCTGGTCGACGCCACGCCGGAGTCGCCGCTGCGCTGGATCGCCGACAACACCAACCCCGAAGGTGTGACCGGCACGTTGAAGGAGGCCGTGGTCGGCGCCGACATCTTCATCGGTGTCTCGGCCCCCAACGTGCTGGGCGGTGAGGACGTCGCGGCCATGGCGGACGGCGCGATTGTGTTCGCTCTTGCGAATCCCGACCCCGAGGTCGACCCGGCGATCGCCCGTCAGACGGCGGCAGTTGTGGCCACCGGCCGGTCGGACTTCCCGAACCAGATCAACAACGTGCTGGTCTTCCCGGGTGTCTTCCGCGGTCTGCTCGACGCCCAGTCCCGTACCGTCAACACGGAGATGATGCTGGCCGCCGCCGGCGCGCTCGCCGATGTCGTCGGCGCGGACGAGCTCAACGCGAACTACATCATCCCGTCGGTCTTCAACGACAAGGTCGCCGGAGCGGTCGCGGGGGCGGTCAGGTCGGCCGCGAAGGCCGCCGGTGTGACGGTGTCGACGCCCACGTCCGCCTGACGCTCGGCGCGTCGCGGGACTCGCGGCCCCAAACGCCCCTTTAGGGTGGCGGGAAATGAGCCCCTGGGCGCCCACAGCCGGGTTTCACGGAGTCGACGGAGCGTCACCGTCCCGGGACAGTGACGCGTTCGTGTGACTCCGGTGAGTGCCGGATTGGCTTTCCCGCCGTTGGTGGGGGCAGGATGCATATTCGGGCGCGAGGGTCTGACGTCAGACCCGGGTCCGGGGACTGTCCTAGGGCCCTGGCAGCATCGGCTTCGATCTCACGCCTTACAGGCAAGAAGAACACGGGAGTAACAACATGAACCGCAGTGAGCTGGTGGCCGCCCTGGCCGATCGTGCCGAGGTGACTCGTAAGGACGCCGACGCCGTTCTGGCCGCTCTCGCCGAGACGGTCGGCGAGATCGTCGCCAAGGGCGACGAGAAGGTCACCATCCCCGGCTTCCTGACCTTCGAGCGCACCCACCGTGCCGCTCGCACCGCGCGTAACCCGCAGACCGGCGACCCGATCAACATCCCCGCCGGCTACAGCGTGAAGGTCTCCGCGGGCTCGAAGCTCAAGGAAGCCGCCAAGGGCAAGTAACCCCGAGCGCAAAGCACGTGACGGAGGGCGGCCACCCGGTCAGGGTGGGCCGCCCTCCGGCATGTCCGGGCGGCGCGCTCAGAGCTGTCCGGCCCCGGTGGCCGCGCTGTGGCCCTGGCCGCCGTTCTCCCGGAACGTCAGCAGGTCAACGGCCGTCAGGGACGCGACGACGGTGGTGCGCGGCCCCGCGGCGATGCCCGGGACCGTGGGGACCGCCAGCAGACGGCACCCCGCCGCCAGCGCCGCAGCGGCGCCGGTCGGGGTGTCCTCGACGGCCAGACAGTGCGCCGGATCGGCGCCCAGCGCCGCCGCTGCCGCCAGATACGGGTCCGGATGGGGCTTTCCGCGCGCCGATTCGCCCGAGGCCACGGACGCGGCGAACCGGTGCGCGCCGAGCGTGCCGAGCACCATGTCCGCCACATGCCGCTCCGAGGCGGTGACCAGGGCCACCGCGATGCCCAGCGCGGCCGCCTGGTCGAGCAGCCGCAGGGCGCCCGGCTGGACGGTGACCCCGGAGGCCACGCCCGCCGTGAAGTCCCGGTCGAGGCGGGCCGCGGCATCGGCCACCGTCAGTCCGACGCCGTGCTCGTGGACCGCGCGTTCCGCCGCGTCGGCCACCGCGGCACCGGCGTAGGCCGCCACGACAGCGGGCCCCGCGGGGACACCCTCCGCGCTGAGCAGCCGGGCGACGGTCTGCAGCCAGGCGTGCTCGGTGTCGACGAGGGTGCCGTCCATGTCGCACAGCAGCGCCGCGGGGAGCGTCATGAGGGCTCGCTTTTCTGTTCCGGTGAGGTACGGGCCAGGGGGTTGGCCTGTATGGAGTTGCGTACGGTGAAGACGACCGAGCCGGGGCGGTAGCGGTCGTCCGAGGTCTCGACGGGCCGCCCGTCGGCGGTGAGCGTGGTGCGCCGCACCCGCAGCAGCGGGCTGCCACGCCGTACCCGCAGTTCACGGGCGTCGACGGTGCCGGCCGCCACGGCGTCCAGATGGTGCTCGCCGTGCGCGAAGACCAGCCCGGTGTCGTCGAGGAGCCGCTGCGTGACGGACTCGCAGTCGGCGGGCAGCGCTTCGACGGCGTCGGCGGTCCAGCCCGCGTACACCGTGCGCTCCAGCAGGACCGGGTCGCCGTCCAGGGTGCGCAGCCGCAGGACGCGCAGCACGGCGTCGCCCGGTGCCAGTTGGAGCAGCGCGGCCTCCTCGGCGCTCGCACCCGCGCGTACGGAGTCCAGGACGAGCCCGCCCGGGAGGTGCCCGCCGGCCCGCGCCCACTGCGCGAAACTGCGCAGTTCGGTGAAGCTCTGGCTGGGTGTGGTGCTCAGCACAGTGTGGCGCGTGCCCTGCCGTGACCCGAGCAGCCCCTCGGCGAGCAGCGTCGCCAGGGCCTGCCGGACGGTGCCGCGCGAAACGCCGTGCACGGCCGCCAGTTCGGTCTCCGACGGCAGCGGGGAGCCGACCGGAAACCGGCCTTCCGCGAGGTCACGGCGGAGAGTGTCGGCAATCTCCTGATGCCGTCGGGTCACGTCACTCCTCCTGGTGGGCCCGGTGTTCCGGGCGACGGCTGATCATGTCATCTGTGCACACCGTCATGCATCCCACGGAGGTTCGATGTATGTGTCTCACCGATCCGCGAGATCTTAAACCAAAACTTCGATAACGCTTCTGACCTGCGGTTTTTAGGATCGTTCGGGGTTGTTTGACGGTCGTCTTGCTGTTAGCTTGCCCAGGCTTACTGACTGATGGCTTGTCCAGACAAGTGGCTGGCCTTGAATCGCAGGAGTACAACGTGAACCCATCCCGACCGGCCCGCTTCGCAGGCATCGCGGCAGCCGTGCTCGCCACCGCGGCGGTGGCCAGTGGCTGCGGGGCCGCCCCCACCGCCGACGCCGCGAACAGCAAGGCGGCGAAGGCGGAATCGGCGGCGGACCTCGGCGGGATGGCGGCCCTCGCCAAGGAGGCCAAGAAGGAAGGCACGCTCAACGTCTACGCGCTGGCGCCCGACTGGGCCAACTACGGCGAGATGATCTCGGCCTTCGAGAAGAAGTACGGCATCAAGGTCAACAACGAGAACCCGGGCGGCAGCAGCCAGCAGGCCCTCAACGCGGCGGCCAAGCGCAAGGGCCAGGACCGGGCCGTCGACGCGCTCGACCTCGGCACCGCGTACATGCAGCAGGCCAAGGCGCAGAAGCTGCTCGCCCCGTACAAGGTCACCGGCTGGAACGGCATACCCGCGGCCCAGAAGCAGGCCGACGGCTCGTATCTGAACAACTACGGCGGCTATATCTCGATCGGCTGCGACGCCAAGGCCGTCACCCACTGCCCGAAGACCTTCAAGGACCTGCTCAAGCCCCAGTACAAGGACAAGGTCGCCCTGAACGGCAACCCGGGCGAGTCCAGTTCGGCGCTGGCCGCCGTCTTCGCCGCCTCGCTGGCCAACGGCGGCTCCCTCGACGACGTACAGCCCGGCCTCGACTTCTTCAAGGAACTGAAGAAGAAGGGCAATTACGTCCCCGCCGAGTCGACCCTCGCCACCATCCAGAAGGGCGAGACGCCCATCTCGATCGACTGGGACTACCTCAACCTCGGCTACGCGGCCAAGCTGAAGGCCAAGGGCGTCGACTGGCAGGTCACCGCCCCGTCCGACGCCGCGTACTCCAACTACTACAACCAGGGCGTCAACAAGTACGCCCCGCACCCGGCGGCCGCCCGGCTGTGGCTGGAGTTCCTCTACAGCACCGAGGGCCAGAACATCTGGCTGCGCGGCTTCTCCCGCCCCGCGCTGCTCGACGTGATGGAGAAGAACGGCACAGCCGACAAGGCCGCCAAGGCCCTTCCGCGTGTGGAGGGCGCCGCGAAGACCGCGAGCCCCGCCCAGGAGGCCAAGGCCAAGGAAGCCGTCGTCCAGGGCTGGGCCAAGGCGGTCAGCTGACGATGGCCGACCAAGCCGTTGGTACGGCGGTCGCCGCCGGGGCGAAACCGGCCGTACGCCGCCGGGGCCGCCACCGCTGGCCCGCCGTCCTCCCGTACTTCGTTTTCCTCGCCCTCTGCTTCGGCCTGCCCGCGGGCACCATGGCGTACAACGCCTTCATGGTCACCGACGCGAGCGGCGCGGCGCACTTCGGCACCGACAACGTCAGCGACTCGCTCTCCGGGGCCTACGCGACCGGGCTCACCGGAAGCGTCGAACTCTCCGTCGTCAGCGCCCTGCTGGCCACCCTCTTCGGCGCGCTGATCGCCCAGGCCGTCGCCACGTCGAAGCGCCCGGCCCTGCGCAAGGCCGTCGTCGCGGCCTCCGGGGTCTTCGCCAACTTCAGCGGCGCGCCGCTCGCCTTCGCCTTCATCGCCACCCTCGGCACCACCGGCACGCTCACCAGGCTGCTGTCGCTGCACTCCACCGGCTTCAGCCTCTACAGCTTCACCGGCCTGGTGCTCGCCTACCTCTACTTCATGATCCCGCTGATGGTGGTGACCGTGCTGCCCGCGCTCGACGGGCTGCGCACCCAGTGGCAGGAGGCCGCCGCGTCCTGCGGAGCCACCCGCCGCCAGTTCTGGCTGCACATCGGCATCCCGGTGCTGACGCCCTCACTGCTCGGCGGCGCGGTCCTGATGTTCGGCACCGCCTTCGCCTCGCAGGCCACCGCGGCGGTGATGACCGGGAGTTCGGTGCCGCTGATCACCCTCCAGATCTCCAACGCCCTGAACGGCAACGTGCTGGCCGGACAGGAGAACCTGGCGCTCGCCATGAGCCTCAACATGGTCGTGATCGCGCTGCTCGTGATGGCCGTACAGATCCCGCTGCAGCGACGGAGTGCCCGATGGCTCGGATGACGACAGCAGGCACGGCCGGGCGCACCCGCGGACCGGTGCTCGTGCTGGCCGCGCTCTACTTCCTGGTGCCGGTCGTGGCCTCGCTCTGGTTCACGGTCGACAACGCCGACGGGATCAGCTTCGACCCGTACACCAAGGGCCTCGGCTCCGACGGGATGACCAGCAGCCTGCTGCTCTCGCTGGGGCTCGGGCTCGCCACCGTCGTCCTCGGGCTCGCCCTGATGGTGCCCACGACGGTCGCGGTCGCCCTGTACTTCCCCGGGCTGCGGCGCACGGTCGAGATCCTCTCGATGATGCCGCTGGTGGTGCCGCCGATCGCGCTGGTCGCCGGCGTCAGCACCGTCCTGTCCTGGCAGCAGGACCTGTCCACGACCCCGCTCTACGGGACCTTCCAGGCCCTGCAGAACAAGGACTTCCCGCTGATCCTCGTGCTGGTCTACACAGTGATGTCGCTGCCGTTCCTGTTCCGCTCGCTGGACGCGGGGCTGCGCGCCGTCGATCTCCGTACGCTCGTCGAGGCGTCCCGGAGCCTGGGCGCCTCACGCACCCAGACCCTGCTGCGGGTCGTCGTACCGAATCTGCGCTCCGCGGTGATCGGCGGGGCCGTACTCAGTCTGGCCATGGTGCTCGGCGAGTACACCGTCGCATCCGTGCTCGGCTTCGCACCGTTCGCCGTCTGGATGGTGCAGGTCGGCGACAGCGAGGCCCAGCTCTCCGTCGCCGCCGCGATGCTGAGCCTGCTGATCAGCTGGGGGCTGCTGCTCCTCCTCACCACTCTGGCCGGCGGCCGCAACCGAAGGAAGGCCACAGCATGAGCGTCCCCGTCCAACTCAGGAACCTGCGGAGGGACTTCGGCCCCACGGTGGCGCTCGCCGGTCTCGATCTGGACATCGGCCCCGGCGAACTGGTCGCGCTCCTCGGCCCTTCCGGGTGCGGGAAGACCACCGCGCTGCGCATCATCGCGGGCTTCGAATCCGCGGACAGCGGCGAACTGCTGATGGACGGGCGGGACGTCACCGCCGTCCCCGCCCACCGGCGCGACATCGGCATGGTCTTCCAGTCGTACAGCCTCTTCCCGAACATGACAGCCGCCGAGAACGTGGCGTACGGGCTGCGGGTACGGGGGAAAGCCGCTGCCGAGCGGCGGGCGCGCTCCGCCGAACTCCTCGACCTGGTCGGCCTCCCCGGCCGCGGGGACCACTACCCGCACCAGCTCTCCGGCGGCCAGCAGCAGCGCGTGGCACTGGCCCGCGCGCTCGCCGTCCAGCCGAAGGTGCTGCTCCTCGACGAACCGCTGTCGGCGCTCGACGCCAAGGTGCGGCTCACGCTGCGCGAGGAGATCCGCCGTATCCAGCTGGAGCTGGCCATCACCACGGTCTTCGTCACGCACGACCAGGAGGAGGCGCTGTCCATGGCGGACCGGGTCGCCGTGATGAAGGACGGCAGGCTTGAGCAGTGCGCGGCGCCTTCCGAGCTGTACGAGCGTCCGGCGACGCCGTTCGTGGCCGAGTTCGTGGGCACCATGAACCGGCTGCCCGGCACGGTCCGCGACGGGGGAGTGGTGGAGCTCTTCGGGCGCCGGCTCCCCATCCACGGGGACGCGCCGGCGGCCGGCCGCGAGGTCGACGTCCTGCTGCGGCCCGAAGGGCTCGCGGTGGGCGCGGCGGACGCGGACGGGGGGACCGGGGCGACCGTACGGGTGGCGACCTTCCTCGGGCCCACCACGCGGCTGCACCTCACCACGGACAGCGGTCTCGCGCTCAAGGCCGATCTGCCCAGCTGGGAGGCGGGGAAGCTCACGGTGGGGGCCCGGTGCACGCTTTCGCCGCACGAGAATCCGGTGCTTGTCGCCGAGCGGTGACGGGTGGGTGGTGCTGGGTGTGGGCGGCGCCGAAGGGTGCGGGTGTATCGCGCAGCCTTCGGCGCGCTCGTCCTCAAGCTCCCCCAGACTCCGTCCGGGGGGACCCCCAGGACAGGCTCGGTGGGCCCGTCAGACCAGTGCCGCTCCCGGCAGTTCCACCTTCGCGCCCAGTTCGATCAGCTTGTCCAGGAAGTTCTCGTAGCCGCGGTTGATCAGGTCGATGCCGTGCACCCGGGACGTGCCCTGGGCCGCCAGTGCCGCGATCAGGTACGAGAAGCCGCCGCGCAGGTCGGGGATGACCAGGTCGGCGCCCTGCAGCTTGGTGGGGCCGCTGACGACCGCCGAGTGCAGGAAGTTGCGCTGGCCGAAGCGGCAGTCCGAGCCGCCCAGGCACTCGCGGTAGAGCTGGATGTGCGCGCCCATCTGGTTCAGCGCCGACGTGAAGCCGAGCCGGGACTCGTACACCGTCTCGTGGACGATGGACAGGCCGCTCGCCTGCGTCAGCGCCACCACCAGCGGCTGCTGCCAGTCGGTCTGGAAGCCGGGGTGGACGTCCGTCTCCAGGGCGATGGCGTTCAGCGGGCCGCCCGGGTGCCAGAAGCGGATGCCCTCGTCGTCGATCTCGAAGGCGCCGCCGACCCGGCGGAAGGTGTTGAGGAAGGTCATCATCGAACGCTGCTGGGCGCCGCGCACATAGATGTTGCCCTCGGTCGCCAGCGCGGCCGACGCCCAGGACGCGGCCTCCAGACGGTCCGGGAGCGCCCGGTGGTTGTAGCCGCCGAGCTGGTCGACACCGGTGATCCGGATCGTCCGGTCGGTGTCCATCGAGATGATCGCGCCCATCTTCTGCAGCACGCAGATGAGGTCCTCGATCTCCGGCTCGACGGCCGCGTTCGACAGCTCGGTGACGCCCTCGGCGAGCACGGCCGTCAGCAGCACCTGCTCGGTCGAGCCGACCGACGGGTACGGCAGCCGGATCTTGCAGCCGCGCAGCCGCTGCGGGGCCTCCAGATACTGGCCGTCCGCCCGCTTCTCGATCGTCGCACCGAACTGGCGCAGCACCTCGAAGTGGAAGTCGATCGGCCGGCCGCCGATGTCGCAGCCGCCGAGGCCGGGGATGAACGCGTGACCCAGCCGGTGCAGCAGCGGGCCGCAGAAGAGGATCGGGATGCGCGACGAGCCCGCGTGGGCGTCGATGTCCGCGACGTTGGCGCTCTCGACATGCGACGGGTCGAGGATCAGCTCGCCCGGTTCCTCGCCGGGGCGGACGGTCACACCATGCAGCTGGAGCAGCCCGCGTACGACGCGTACGTCCCGGATGTCGGGCACATTGCGCAGTCTGCTCGGACCGCTGCCCAGCAGGGCGGCGACCATCGCCTTGGGCACGAGGTTCTTCGCGCCGCGAACGCGGATCTCGCCCTCGAGCGGGTTGCCGCCGTGGACGAGCAGGACATCGTCGGTGCCAGTGCCGGTCATGAATCTCGCGTTCCGGTGGAGGGGGGGTGGACAGAGGGGCAGTCTCACAGAGTAAGGGGCGAACACCCCGCTTCCATAAGGCAAAGGGGGGCTGTGGTGCGTCATGACTTCGCTACAACACGCTCCGTACGGGATCTGTCACGGCGCGCCGCCGTCGCCGGTCCCGCGCGGAGCCGCCTGCGCCGCCCGCGTGAGCCTGCTTCCCGCACGCTTCTCCCGCGCTGAGCTGCGCCGGATGCGCGCTCCCGGTACCCGCGCCCCACGGAGCGCCAATGTGCGGGATCATGTGTCCCATGACGGAGGTGTCCTCGCTCACAGGGCGGCTGCTCGTGGCCACCCCCGCCCTGGCGGACCCGAATTTCGACCGTGCCGTGGTGCTCGTCCTCGACCACGACGGGGAGGGCTCCCTCGGGGTGGTGCTGAACCGCCCGACCCCGGTCGGCGTCGGTGACATTCTGGCGGGCTGGGAGCAGCTCACCGGGGAGCCCGGCGTCGTCTTCCAGGGCGGCCCGGTCTCGCTGGACTCGGCGCTCGGTATCGCGGTGATCCCCGGCGGCGGCAAGGCACCCGAGCTTTCCGGCATCGACGAGCCCACCCCCCGGCGCAGGCCGTGGGGCGACGCGGCCACCGGGCTGCGGCGCCGCGCCGACCGTAACGACCCCATCGGCTGGCGGCGGGTGTACGGCGCGATCGGCCTGGTCGATCTGGAGACCCCTCCCGAACTGCTCGCGGCGGCGCTCGGCTCGCTGCGGATCTTCGCCGGTTACGCGGGCTGGGGCCCGGGGCAGCTGGCCGCCGAGGTGACGGCGGGGGCCTGGTACGTGGTCGATTCGGAGCCCGGCGATGTGTCGTCGCCCGACCCGGAGGGGCTGTGGCGGTCGGTGCTGAGGCGCCAGCGGGGCGGTCTGGCGATGATCGCCACCTATCCGGACGACCCTTCGCTGAACTGAAGGCGGAATGAGTCAGTACCCTTGGCCCTCATGAGCACTCTTGAGCCCGAGCGCGGGGCAGGTACGGGGACCCTCGTAGAGCCGACACCCCAGGTGTCGAACGGCGACGGCGACCACGAGCGCTTCGCCCACTATGTCCAGAAGGACAAGATCATGGCGAGCGCGCTGGAAGGCACGCCTGTTGTCGCACTCTGCGGCAAGGTCTGGGTGCCGGGCCGCGACCCGAAGAAGTATCCGGTCTGCCCCATGTGCAAGGAGATCTACGAGTCCATGGGCGCCGGTGGCGACAAGGACAAGGGCGGCAAGGACGGCGGCAAGAAGTAGCGCCCCGCTCCGCCCCGTCCCGTCCCACGGCAGGCGTACGGCGCGGCCGCGGCCTCCTCCGGGAGGCGGGCCGCTCCTCCGCCATATCCCGGTGAATTGGTCTATGCCACTGGTCGGTAGGTCCGGCAGGATGGGCGCATGGATCTGATTCCCGCGCCCCTCGGCGCACAGGACACGCAGAACGGCGGCGCGTTCACCCTGGACGCCGGCACGGTCATCGACGCCGGACCCGGCACCGAGGGGGTCGCCCGGTGGCTGCGGCAGGTGATCGGCGACGCGACCGGACTGCCGCTGGGGCCCGGCCCCGTCGAGAGTGCCGGTTCTGATTCCGGTCCCGGAGGGCGCGCGGCCGGCGGGACCGTCCGGCTGCGGATCGATCCCGCGCTCGCGTCGGACACACCGGGCGGCAGCCCCGAGGCGTACACGCTCACCGTCGACAGCGGCGGTGTCCGCCTGGACGGCCGGAGCGCGGCCGGTCTCTTCTGGGGTGCGCAGACGCTCCGTCAGCTGCTCGGCCCCGACGCCTTCCGCCGGGCCCCGCTGCGGCCGGGCGCCCCGTGGCGGATCCCCGGCTGCGCCATCGATGACAGCCCCCGCTTCGGCTGGCGCGGCATGATGCTCGACGTGGCACGGCACTTCATGCCCAAGGACGGCGTACTGCGCTATATCGACCTCCTCGCCGCCCACAAGCTCAACGTCTTCCACTTCCACCTCACCGACGACCAGGGCTGGCGCATCGAGATCAAGCGCTACCCGCGGCTGACGGAGGTCGGTGCCTGGCGCGCCCGTACGAAGTGGGGGCACCGCGCGTCACCGCTCTGGGACGAGAAGCCGCACGGCGGTTACTACACCCAGGACGACATCCGCGAGATCGTCGCGTACGCGGCGGAGCGGCACATCACCGTCGTCCCCGAGATCGACATCCCGGGCCACTCGCAGGCCGCCATCGCCGCCTACCCGGAGCTGGGCAACACCGACGTCATCGACACGGCGGCCCTCACCGTCTGGGACACCTGGGGCGTCAACCCCAATGTGCTCGCCCCGACGGAGAGTTCGCTGCGCTTCTACGAGGGAGTACTGGAGGAGGTCCTGGAGCTCTTCCCCTCGGCCTTCATCCATCTCGGCGGCGACGAGTGCCCCAAGGACCAGTGGAAGGAGTCCGCGGCCGCGCAGGCGAACATCGAAGGGCTGGGACTCGGCAACGAGGACGAACTCCAGTCCTGGTTCATCCTGCACTTCGACCGGTGGCTGGCCGAGCGCGGGCGGCGTCTCATCGGCTGGGACGAAATCCTGGAAGGCGGGCTCGCGCCCGGCGCTGCCGTCTCCTCCTGGCGCGGTTACGCGGCCGGGATCGCCGCGGCCGAGGCCGGCCACGACGTCGTCATGTGCCCCGAGCAGCAGGTGTATCTGGACCACCGGCAGGACGGCGGCGACGACGAGCCGATGCCCATCGGTTACGTCCGCACCCTGGAGGACGTCTACCGCTTCGAGCCCGTACCGCCGCAGCTGAGCCCCGAGGCCGCCGCCCATGTCCTCGGCACCCAGGCCAACGTCTGGACCGAGGTGATGGAGAACCAGAGCCGGGTGGACTACCAGGTGTTCCCCCGGCTCGCCGCCTTCGCCGAGGTCGCCTGGTCGGCGCTGCCCGAACCGGCGGCCCGCGACTTCGCCGGCTTCGGCCGCCGGATGACCGTGCACTACGCCCGACTTGACGCGCTCGGTGTCCAGTACCGGCCGCCCGGCGGCCCGTTGCCCTCGCAGCAGCGGCCCGCTCCCGGCGGTCTCGCGCCCGCGGCGCTCGGACGCCCGATCGAGGGGGCGCCCCCAAACGTGTGAGCGTGCGGGCAAGGTGTGTACCGGGCTCCGGGCGCTCCGCAACCATGGACCGCCGGGTCGAACAACTCCGGCAACGGGTGCAGAAGAGCGGTAATCGGCACTTCACGGCAATGTCGCGTGAATGCGGACGTTCGGTCTGGGAAGGGATGGATCTGCCCTTCGCGGACCCTCCCGTCGGGCAGTGCGGAAGATGTGCCAGAGTTGCCACGTCCGGGCTCTGAGCACGTACCGTACGGCGCAACAGGCGGGACAGCCGGGACACCGGGACACCGGGAAGGGGCAGCTGGGTTGACCACGCACGCACCGCAGGCGGCGCAGTCCGTGACGCTGCCGCCGTCGCTCGACGAGGCTGTGGCGGCGCTGACGGCCATGCCTGCCGCCGTCCCCGTCGCGGGCGGCACCGATCTGATGGCGGCCGTGAACTCGGGGCTGCTGCGGCCCACGGGACTCGTCGGACTCGGCAGGATCAGCGAGATCCGCGGCTGGCACTACCAGGACGGCCACGCGCTGCTCGGCGCCGGCCTCACCCATGCCCGGATGGGACGGCCCGACTTCGCCGCGCTCATCCCCGCGCTGGCCGCCGCCGCGCGCGCCGCGGGCCCGCCGCAGATCCGTAACGCGGGGACCCTCGGGGGCAACATCGTCACCTCCGCACCGACCGGCGACGCGCTGCCCGTGCTGGCCGCGCTGGAGGCCACCCTGGTCGTCGCGGGTCCTGGCGGTGCCCGCCGCGAGACCCCGGTGTCGCATCTGCTCGCGGGCCGGGACATGCTCCAGCCCGCCGAACTCGTGGGCTTCGTACGGGTACCGCTGCTGCACGCGCCCCAGGTCTTCCTCAAGGCCACCGGGCGTACCGGCCCCGGCCGCGCCACCGCGTCCGTCGCGGTGGTCCTCGACCCGGCCAGGCGCGGGGTGCGCTGCGCGGTGGGAGCCGTCGCGCCGATGCCGCTGCGGCCGATGGAGGCCGAGCAGTGGATCGCCTCGCTCATCGACTGGGACGGGGAGCGCGGGCTGGCGCAGGAGGCGCTCACCGCCTTCGGTGAGTACGTCGCCGCCGCCTGTATCCCCGATGCGGCACCGCCGCCCGAAGGGGGCGAGGCGCAGCCGCTGCCCCCGGCCGTACTGCACCTGCGGCGGACCGTCGCCGCACTGGCCCGGCGAGCACTGGGGAGGGCACTCTCGTGACCACCAACGACGACCGGGGCGGCTGGCAGCCGGTCCCGCAGGGCGGTGAGTACGACGCGGAGGCCACCGCGTTCGTGCAGCTCCCGGAGGGCATGGACCCGTCCGGCGCACCGCTGGCCGCGCCCGGCCACGGCTATGTACCGCCGATGATCCTGCCGTTGACGCCCGCGGCGGGCACGGATCCCGCCGGCACCGGGCAGTGGTCGGTGCCACAGATGCCGCAGGCACCGGACCCGGCGCAGCAGCAGCCGCAGCAGTATCAGACGCACCAGCCTTACCAGGCGCCCGAGACGCCGTACTGGCCGGAGCCGGCACAGGATCCGCACGCCGGTCCCGGATACCCGCACGAGCCGGTGGCCACGGGGCAGTGGACGTTCGGGGACGCGCAGCAGCCGCCGGTGCCCGAACAGCCGCACGAGCAGCACCAGCCCCAGCAGGCACAGCAGTCCCAGCAGGCACAGCAGCACGGCGGGGACCTCACCGGCCAGTGGACGATCCCGGTCGCCGAGGGGGACGTCCCCGAGGAGTCCGGTGAGTACACCGCGTCCTCGCTGATGCGCCCCGCCACGCTGCCCGGTGGCGCGCCCGCGCCCTGGGCCGTACCGCAGGAGCCCGAACCTGCCGGGCCGGCCGAACCGGCCGGTCACGCAACTCCCGCCGACGGCACGCCCGTACCGCAGGAGGAGCACGGGAGGGGCACGGAGCCGCCCGCCGCTGACGGACCGGGGACCGCGGCCGACGAGCCGGACGTTCCGCGGGACGGTCACGAGGCCGGCCCCGGCCGCCACGATGTCCAG
>NZ_JAAGLN010000160.1 GCF_010548145.1 Streptomyces sp. SID10853 | reverse complement strand
GCTGGCGTGGTGGGAGCAGCCCCCGCGGCTGCGCCACCCTGCGCGGCGGCCACCCGGCCGCTTTCGCCCGACTGGTGTGGAGGGCTCGCGCTCACCGGGTCCGCACCCGCGGTGGGAGCACCGGCAGAACCTGGCTTGTAGTCGGCGAAGAAGTCCCACCAGGCTCGGTCGACCGAATTCGGGTCCTGGAGGTACTGCTGGTAAATCTCGTCGACGAGCCACTCATTGGGACCAAAAGCGTCGGCAGGACTCTTGCCCTGCTCCTCCTGGTCGGTCGAGATGCTCGAATTACTGGGGGACTGAGACGACACGGCGGCAACCGCCCTCTTCCGCTTCACAAGGTGATGGACAGCGGAAATAAAGGCTACGCCTCCCTGGCCTGGAGGTGCAGGCTGGGCGGGTCAACGTCGTGCAAGTCACACTTGAAAGCTGGTTTCGGGGCTTGAAATGGCGGGAAACAAGCGTGGTTCCGCACCATGCGGGTATGACGCATCACAGCTACCGCCCCATGGCCGGCACCCTCTGACGTGCTTACCCGCGGGTTCCGTCCGGAACCCGAGCTTCCGCTGAAGACTTTACGTCAACTTGGTGTTCTCGATACGCCCGGAAGAGTGACGCGTATCCGACAGCCACGGGAGGATTCGGCCACCCCGATGCGCCCACCGTGCAGATCGACCGCCCAGCGGGCGATGGCGAGCCCGAGCCCGGTACCGCCGTCACTGCCGGGACCGTGCGGGGACGGCGCGTGGCCGCGGTTGAAACGCTCGAAGACCCGGTGCCGCTCGGACTCGGGGATACCGGGGCCCTCGTCCGTGACCTCCAGGTCCAGCGACTCCGGCTGCGGGCCGCGCCGGGCGCGGACCGTGACCCGGCCGTGCGGCGGGGAGTGCTTGACCGCGTTGTCGATCAGATTCGCGACCACCTGGTGGAGCCGCTCGGCGTCCGCGTGCGCCGTCAGCTCGGGCGGCGAGACATCCAGATGGAGGTGGACGTCCGTCCGGGTGTGCCGGCCGCCGGAGCCCGTCGCGCCCGCGCGCTGCACGGCTGCGAGATTCGCCTCCTTCAGCACGCCCGAGAGATACGGCCACACCTCGAAGCGGCCCGCCTTGAGCGGCACCACCCCGTTGTCCAGCCGGGACAGGTCGAGCAGCGTCTCGACCAGCCGGCCGAGCCGCTCGGTCTGTTTGAGCGCCGTACGCATCGTCTCGGGGTCGGCGGCCGACACCCCGTCCACGACGTTCTCCAGCACCGCCCGCAGCGCCGCGATCGGGGTCCGCAGCTCATGGGAGACGTTCGCGACCAGCTCCTTGCGGTGCCGGTCCACCGCCTCCAGGTCCTCGGCCATGCGGTTGATGGTCGTGGCCAGATCGCCCAGCTCGTCCCTGCGGTCCGCGCCGCTCACCCGCCGGGTGTAGTCACCGTGCGAGATCGACCGGGCGACCGTGTTCATCTCGTCCAGCGGCGAGGTCAGGCTGTGCGCGACGAACTGGGTGATCAGCATCGAGGCGATCACCGAGAACACCGTGATGAACCGCAGCTCCGTCTTCGTCCGCAGCGCCACCAGCAGCAGCCCCGTGGTGATGAAGACCGACACCACCACCAGCGTGCCGAGCTTGGCCTTGATCGAGACCGGGAAGGGCCGCTGCCGGTTCCACGGCCAGGGCCGGGGCAGCGCCCGGGCCAGCTCGCGGCCCAGGTCCCGGGGCCAGGTGGCGCTCCAGGTACGCCGGTACCGCGGACGGTTCATGGTGCCGGGGTCTCCAGTGCGTACCCGACGCCGTGCACCGTACGGATACGCTCCGCGCCGATCTTCCGGCGGAGCGCCTTGATGTGGCTGTCCACGGTCCTGGTGCCGGAGGCGTCGGCCCAGTCCCAGACCTCGGCGAGCAGCTGCTCGCGGGAGAGGACGGCACGCGGGGTGTTCGCCAGGCAGACCAGCAGATCGAACTCGGTGGGCGTCAGGTGCACGTCGTCGTTGCGCACCCGCACCCGCCGCTGCGCGTGGTCGATCTCCAGCTCGCCGAGGCGCAGGATGCCGCTGCGCGGGGTCGACGCGGCGATGGTCGCCCGCTCCACCCGCCGCAGCAGGACATGGACCCGCGCCGCCAGCTCGCGCATCGAGAACGGCTTGGTCATGTAGTCGTCGGCGCCGACGCCGAGCCCGACCAGCATGTCGGTCTCGTCGTCGCGTGCCGTCAGCATCAGGACCGGTACCGGCCGCTGCGCCTGCACACGACGGCAGACCTCAAGGCCGTCGAAGCCCGGCAGCATCACGTCGAGGACCATCAGGTCCGGCTGCCAGCCCTGGGCCGCGTCCACCGCGGCGGGGCCGTCCGTGGCCGTCTGCACCTGGAAACCCTCGGCCCGCAGCCGTGCGGCGATGGCGTCGACGATCGTCGGGTCGTCCTCGACGACCAGCACCCGGCGCTGGGCGCCCGGGGTGGCCGCGACGCCGTTGTGGGTGGTGTGTGTCTGCTCCATCGCCCGCCCCTGGAAGTGCGCTCATGGTGTGCGTTCTGCTGCGTACGCGGCTGAAGCCAGCTGCGTTCTTGGACAAGGCGTCCACATCTCGTCTGCCGGTCAGCAGACTAGATGCCCGGACGCCGTCCCGGCTACGCAGGGCGAACACCGAGATGGACCACGTCAGGCACGCCCCGGGCAACTGGGATCTCTTCGGTCCTTACCCTGGTGAACCCGGCATTCCGCAAGGCTTCCTCAAAAGTCGCCGAGGGCTGAGCCGACCAGACGGCCAGGATTCCTCCCGGTTTGAGGCGTTCCATACACGCGGTGAGGCCGCTCGCGGTGTACAGACCGCCGTTGTCCTCGGTGACCGTCCACCCCGGTCCGTTGTCGATGTCCAGGCACAAAGCGTCATATGCCGATGTGGATCCGTGCATGTGTACGACCAGATCGGTGGGCAGGATCACAGTCCGGGGATCGGCGAGAGCCGCGCCGGAGATCCGGGCGAGCGGGCCCTCCCGGTGCCAGTCGATGACGGCCTGCTCGCGTTCGACGACCGTGATCGGGCCCCAGCGGGGGTCGGCCGCGGCGTGTGCGAGTGAGAATCCGACGCCGAGTCCGCCGATGAGTACGGAGGGACGGTCGCGGCCGGCCGGCAGCCCGGCCAGGGCCACGTCGATCAGCAGCCGCTCCGAGCGGCCGTCCGACGTGTCCATCAGGAAACAGCCGTTGGCGATGATCTCGAAGTGCTCCCCGCGCCGGCGCAGCACGACCTCGCCGTACGGGCCGTCGCGCCGGTCCAGCGTGCGTACGTCCTCGATGTCGCTGACGCTGCTCATGGTGGTGGGATCTCTCCTCCCGGGCCGGCCCCGGACGCCACGGGGGGTGCGGGGGTTGCTTCGTGTGGTGCGCGTCATAGGCGCGATCGGAGGCTATCCCGGAGAGTGAACACGAGGGGAAGCGGAGTCCAACGGACAGACCGACGGCCGACGGGACGGACAGAGTGCACCACATACCGCGGACACGGAGCCCGGCCGGTGGCCGGGGCCGCGCCCCGGCGCGCGTGCTGCGGCTGCTGCCCACCCCGGCCGGAACGCCCTTCACCTTCGGTTACGTCCTGGTGCTCGTCGCCACCTCGCTCTTCGCCGAGCACGCCGACCCGCACACCGTCACCACCCTGCTGCGCGACTCCAGTACGGACATGGCGCACCTGGCCCGTACCCCGCTGCTCGTCCTGGTCGGCAGCGCCCTGTGGATAGCCGGCGGCCTGCTCTCGGTGTCCACGCTCGGCCTGCTGTTCGTGCTCACCGCCCTGGAGCGCCGGATCGGGGCGCTGCGCACCGGTGCCGTGTTCCTTGCCGGGCATGTGCTGGCGACGCTGGCGACCGAGATCCCGGTCGGTGTCGCGGTCGCCGCCGGCCATCTCCCCGACTCCTCGCTCCACCGTTTGGACTACGGCATCAGCTTCGGGCTGATGACCGGTGTCGGGGCCCTGGCGGGACTGCTGCCGCCGCTGCTGCGCTGGCCTCTGCTGGCGGCCGTCGCCACGGCGCTCGGCCAGGCGCTGCTGGCGCTCGGCGACCCGCTCACCGACTGGGGCCACCCGCTCTCGCTCGGCATCGGTCTGGCGTCCTGGCCGCTGGTGCGGCGCTGGGCGGCCGCCCGGGCCGGCCGGGCGCCGGCCCCGCCGGTCGTGTCCGCCCCGCCGGTCATGACCGCCGGACAGCCCCTGGCGTCCCCGCAGCCCGCCACGCCGCAGCCCCTGGCGCCAGAAGCGGCCGCTGCCGGCCCCGCCGACATCCTCTCCGGTGGCCTCGGCCGCCCCGATCGCTGAGAGCGAACGCCCGCCCGGGAACACCAGGACCCTTCTTGGCATTGAGTCTGGATAGCTCAACTTCACTGCCTAAGGGGAGATCATGGCTGACACGTCCACACCGCTCACCCTGCCCGTGCTGCCGCTCGACGACGAGGTCGTGCTGCCCGGAATGGTGGTGCCGCTGGACCTTTCCGACGCGGACGTACGCGCCGCCGTGGAGGCCGCCCAGGCGTCCTCCGCCCGCTCCAGTGGCAACAAGCCGCTGGTCCTCCTCGTTCCGCGGCTCGACGGCAGCTATGCGAGCACCGGCGTCCTCGGCACCGTCGAACAGGTCGGCAGGCTCTCCGACGGAGACCCGGGCGCCCTGGTACGAGGCCGGGGCCGGGTCCGTATCGGCGCGGGCACCACCGGCCCCGGCACCGCCCTCTGGGTCGAGGGCATCCGGGTCGACGAGACCGACCCCGAGCCGCTGCCCGGTGCTGTCACCGCGCTGGTCAAGGAGTACAAGGCGCTGGCCACCGACTGGCTGAAGAAGCGCGGAGCCTGGCAGGTCGTCGACCGCGTCCAGCAGATCGAGGGCGTATCGGCGCTCGCCGACAACTCCGGATACTCGCCGTTCCTCACCCTCGCCCAGAAGACCGAGCTGCTGGAGACCGCCGACCCGGTGGCCAGGCTGAAGCTCGCCGTCCAGTGGCTGGGTGAGCACCTCGCCGAGCAGGACGTCGCCGAGTCCATCGCCAAGGACGTCCAGGAGGGCGTCGACAAGCAGCAGCGCGAGTTCCTGCTCCGCCGCCAGCTGGAGGCCGTACGCAAGGAGCTCTCCGAGCTGAACGGCGAGGCGGACGACGAGTCCGACGACTACCGCGCCCGGGTCGAGGCCGCCGCCCTCCCCGGATACGTCAGGGAGGCCGCGCTCAAGGAGGTCGAGAAGCTGGAGCGTGCGTCGGACCAGAGCCCCGAGGGGTCCTGGATCCGCACCTGGCTCGACACCGTCCTCGAACTGCCGTGGAACGAGCGCACCGAGGACGAGTACGACATCAGGGGCGCCAAGGCCGTCCTGGACGCGGAGCACTCCGGGCTCGACGACGTGAAGGAGCGCATCACCGAGTATCTGGCGGTGCGCAAGCGCCGTGCCGACCGCGGCATGGGTGTCGTCGGGGGCCGCCGCGGCGGTGCCGTACTGGCGCTCGTCGGCCCGCCGGGTGTCGGAAAGACCTCACTCGGTGAGGGAGTGGCGCACGCCATGGGCCGGAAGTTCGTCCGCGTCGCGCTCGGCGGCGTACGGGACGAGGCCGAGATCCGCGGCCACCGGCGCACCTACGTCGGCGCGCTGCCCGGACGGATCGTGCGGGCCATCAAGGAGGCCGGCTCGATGAACCCGGTCGTCCTGCTCGACGAGATCGACAAGGTCGGCTCGGACTTCCGCGGCGATCCGGCGGCCGCCCTGCTCGAAGTGCTCGACCCGGCGCAGAACCACACCTTCCGCGACCACTACCTGGAGGTCGAGCTGGACCTCTCCGATGTGGTGTTCCTGGCCACCGCGAATGTGCTCGAAGCCATCCCGGAGGCACTGCTCGACCGGATGGAGCTGGTCAGGCTCGACGGCTACACCGAGGACGAGAAGGTCGTCATCGCCCGCGACCACCTGCTGCCCAGGCAGCTGGAGCGCGCGGGTCTGGAGCCCGGCGAGGTGACGCTCGACGACTCCGCGCTGCGCAAGCTGGCGGGGGAGTACACCCGCGAGGCGGGCGTCCGGAATCTGGAGCGGGCCGTCGCCAGGCTGCTGCGGAAGGTCGCGGCCCAGCACGAATTGAACGAGCAGCAGCTGCCGCTCACCGTCACCGACGCTGAGCTGCGGCCGCTGATCGGGCGGCCGCACCATGTGCCGGAGTCCGCCCAGGACCCGGCGGAGCGCCGTACGGCGGTGCCCGGTGTGGCCACCGGGCTCGCGGTGACCGGCGCGGGCGGCGACGTCCTCTTCGTCGAGGCGTCGCTGGCCGACGCCGAGACCGGCGCGGCGGGGCTGACCCTCACCGGGCAGCTCGGCGACGTCATGAAGGAGTCGGCGCAGATCGCGCTCTCCTTCCTGCGCTCGCGCGGCGCCGAACTGGAGCTGCCGGTCGCGGATCTCAAGGAACGCGGGGTGCACATCCACTTCCCGGCGGGCGCGGTGCCCAAGGACGGTCCGAGCGCCGGTATCACCATGACGACGGCGCTGGCCTCGCTGCTCTCCGGGCGACAGGTCCGTACGGACGTGGCGATGACCGGTGAGGTGTCGCTGACCGGGCGGGTGCTGCCGATCGGCGGCCTGAAGCAGAAGCTGCTGGCCGCGCACCGGGCGGGCATCACGACCGTGGTGATCCCCAAGCGGAACGAGCCCGATCTGGACGACGTGCCCGCCGAGGTGCTCGACACCCTGGAGGTGCACCCGGTGACGGACGTCCGCCAGGTGCTGGAGATCGCGCTGTCCCCGGCGGAGGTACGGGTTCCGGCTGCCGCCTGACGGCTGCGGCTCAGGGCCCCCGGCGCGCTGCCGGGGGCCCTGGCCATGGCGTACGTCGTGCCGTTCTGCTGCCGTGGTGGTGGCCGTGGAAGCTGTGGGGTCAGCCGTTGGCGAGTGCCTGCACCCGGTCCAGCGCGCCGTTGAACTTGTCGTGGTCACCGACCGTCGGTCCGGACGAGGTGTACTGCCACATCGTCTGGAAGCCCCAGCCGGCGGGCAGCGTGCCGGGCGCCGATGCGTAGCGGGCGATCCAGAGCGGGTTGGTGGCCCCGAAGCCGCTGTTGTTGCCCGTGCACTGCGTCCACCAGCTGGTCGCGGTGTAGATCACCACGTCGCGTCCGGTGAGCGACTTGTAGGTGTTGGCGAAGTCGTGGATCCAGGCAACCATCGATGCCGCGCTCAGGCCGTAGCAGGCGTCGCCGTACGGATTCCACTCGATGTCCAGCACGCCCGGCAGGGTCTTGCCGTCGCGGGACCAGCCGCCGCCGTGGCTGACGAAGTAGTTCGCCTGGTTCGCCCCGCTGGAGTCGTTCGGCGTGGCGAAGTGGTACGCGCCGCGGATCATCCCGACGTTGTACGAGCCGTTGTACTGCTGCGTGAACGAGGGGTTCGTGTAGTAGTTGCCCTCGGTGGCCTTGGTGTAGGCCCAGCGCACACCGCTGCCCCACAGCGTCGCCCAGTCGACGTTCCCCTGGTAGCCGGAGACGTCGACGCCCTCGGTCTGGGCCGCGCGGGTGCCGATGGGGGTGCCGCCCTGGCCGTCGTGGGCGATGACGCCCATCCCCATGGTGGCTGTGCCGCGCGCCGGCGTGGCGGGAGATTCGGCGGCCGACGCCGAGCCGGGCAGGGCCAGCAGGGAGGTGAGGAAGGCGAGAAGGATCCCGACTGCGGCGATACGTCCGCGTCGGGCCGTTCCGGATCTGAGCACGGGCATGTGCGTGCCTCCGAAAGGCTCGGTGGGGGGAGCTGGGAGAAGTCTCCGGCATGTCGTGGTGTGGACATGTCAGCGATGACGACGCTACGCACGTAGACCCGTACGGCGGAAGGGGGCCCGGGTGCTGCCGTTGGTCTACTCCTGCGAAATACTGGTTCAGCTGCGGCGATGGCAGACGCTGAAAGAAACTTTCAGGATCGGGAAAGCTCGTAAGGGGTGCTGACGTGCACGACAGCGGTACTGGAAGTGAACTCCCCGTCCCGCCCGAGAGTGGTGTGGACCATGAATTCCTCGCACTGGAGCGGGAGTTGACCGTCTTCCTGCGCCGCGCGCGGGCCTCGTCCGGCGAGATGTCCCGCGCCGTCCACCCCGACCTGGAGGCAGCCGCCTACGGACTGCTGGTCTGCCTCGACGAGTGGGGCGGGCAGCGCGCCACCGATCTGGCCGCCTATATCGGGGTCGGCCGGGCGACCATGAGCCGTCAACTGCGCTCCCTGGAGAACCTCGGACTGGTCACCCGGGAGCAGGACCCCGGCGACGGCCGGGCGTTCCTGGTGCAGCTCACCGTCGAGGGGCGCGAACGGATGCGCCGGGTGCGGGACGCGCGCCGGAGCGAGTACGTACGCAAGCTGGACGGCTGGGACCGGTCCGAGGTCGCGGAACTGGCCCGGCTGCTGCACCACTTGAACGCGCGCGCCGAGGAGTGAGTCCGACCGTGTACACCGCGGGGTGAGCCTGACTGCATACGCCGCGGGCTGAGCCGCGAGGGGGCCCGGGGCGGTCGGCGGCCGCGCCCGGTGCAGGCCGCACCGGCAGCAGGCGGCCGTCAGCCGCCTACAGCTCCAGCAGTACGGCCGAAGCGTCGTCGTGCGTCTTGCCGTTCCGGAGGAAGGCGCGGTCCGTGTCCGCGTCCTCCAGCGCCCGCACCCGCCCGATCAGCGCCTGTGGCCCCTCCTTGCGCAGCACCGCCAGGCACTGCGCCCAGTCACCCTCCCGGAACACCTCCACCCAGCGGCTCGCCCCGTCGCTGAGCGCGGCCAGCGCCCGTACCTCCGCAAGGGGCGTGCACCCGGTCACCGTGCGCGCCGCCACCGCGGGATCGGCGGCCGCGGTGAAGAAGCCGCCCTCCTGGTTCCGTGCCGCGTCGGCCGTCGCCTCGGTCGCCAGCACCTCGCGCGGCAGCCGGTCGAGCCGGTCGTCCAGCACCGCGCGTACGGCCCCCGAGGCGTCCTCCACCAGCAGCACCGAGTCGGACAGCACCAGGTGTTCGAGGGTCTCGGCGGACCAGCGCGCCATGACGACCGTCGCCTGCGGGGTCCGTACGTGAGAAAGGTCACAGATTGAGTCATGCGTTCCGGCGGTAAGGCGGATGGCCTCCGCGAGGACCTCACGCAGGGTCATATCCCGCCGCGAACCGGACAGTTCGACCAGGGAGCCGCCGAGTCGGGCGGTGAACCACGGCACGCCGTGTACACATCCGTCCGTCCCCGCCGGTGGAGTCACGCCGTCGAGCAGCACGAGCAGCCCGCCTTGTCCCGAGGCAGGCAGGACCGCACCTGTCCAGTCCTCGTTGGGGCGTCCGGGGGTGCCGGGGGTGGAGGCGAGTTCGATCCGCATACCGTTCAGTCTGCCCGAGGTCTTCACGACGGGCGCACAGCCACGGGCGAAAGGTACGGACCGCCGTCAGCGCCGTGAAACTTGGCACGGAATGTACGAGTCCGTAACCGCCCCGGCGCTCTGCGGGCGGGCATCTTGCCAAAGCCGGTCCGGAAGTTCCAACCGGCGCTCCGTGCGCGCCCCGCGTGCGCGGGTCGCAGAGTTGTTCGCCAACTTGCAGTTGATGTTCACTCGTTCAGGTGGCTGACCTGGTGATGCGCACTCCCCTCCCAAAACCACTGGAATGGTCAGAAGCCGTACCAGAGGCGGGAGCGCATCCTTGTGATCGGTCATCACCTCGGCGTCATGCGTGGACGAGTCAAGATTGTGAGCACCGGTGCAGAACAAGCGGCTTCGGGGCAACAGGGGCGTGCCGCCCGAGCGGACCACCCGGGTACGCAGGCGCCTGGTCGCCGGCGTGGCCGTCGTCGGCCTCGCCGTGCTCGCGGCGAGTGCCCCCTCGGTCTACGGCGCGCCGGCCGAACTGACCGACGCCCAGCACCTGGTCACCCTCTCCAACCTGGACCAGCAGACCGTCTCCCTGGCGCACGACCTCGCGGACGAGCGGGACGACGTCACGGTCTACATCGCGGGCGGGCGCGCCAAGAAGGACAAGCTGGCGGCCGACCGGGCCACCCGGGTCGACAGCGACATCGAGGAGATCGGCACGGCCGCACCGGCCGCCCTCCGGCATGACCTCGCCACCCTGCCGTCCGTCCGCAGGACGGCCCTCACCGGCAAGAGCACCGCGCTCGAAGCCAACAAGGCGTACTCCGACCTGATCGACAAGGTCCAGCAGACCTCCGCCCAACTCGCCGACCGCACACCGCCCGAGGCCGCCGCCGCGACCCGCGCCGTGGTCGACCTCGGCCGTGCCGTCGGACAGGCCTCCCAGACCCGCGGGCTGCTGCTCGGCGCGCTGGCCGTCCCGCGCCCGTCGGCCACCACCGTGTACGACCAGGCGACCGGCACCTACGTCCAGCAGCAGGGCGTCGCCGTCGGCGCGGACGGCCGTACCAGGGACGGACTGAGCGCGGCCGCCCAGCAGGCCAGGGTCCGCGAACTCGCCGCCCTCGCCGACTTCGACCAGGCCGCGGACCCGGCCGACCAGGAGTCGCTGGCCTCCACGGTCTCCGGCTCCGAGGTCAGCAGCGCCGAGAGCTATCTCGCGCGCCTCGCCGAACAGCCCACGCTCTCCACCGCCGACCAGCAGACCGACCCGGCCAAGCTCGGTACGGCGCTGAGCGCGCGCACCGACCAGATGCGCGGCGTCGAGGCGTCACTCGCCGCCCGCCAGGACAAACGGCTCGCCGCGCTCCGCGACGACGCCGTGACCGCGCTGGAACTGCGGATCGCCCTCGCCGGGGTGCTGTTCCTCCTCACGGTCGGGGTCGGCGCCGCCGTCGCCCGTACGCTCACCCGCCCGCTCGCCGTGCTCCGGATCGGCGCCGCGCGCCTGTCCGGCGCCCCCGAGTCGGAGGAGCCGATCGTCTTCACCGGCCGCAACGACGAGTTCGCCCAGGTCGTCCGGTCCATCAACGCCCTGCACAGCAGGGTGCTGACCGCCGGCGCCCGCGCCGACCGCCTCGCGGGCGACCACCGCGATCTGCAGGGCGGCCGGGACAGGTTCGACGCCGAGCGCGCCATGCTGGAGGCGGACACCGCCGAGGTCACCGCCCAGCTCGACCGGCTGCGCCACACCGTCAGGGCGTCCTTCGTCAACCTCTCGCTGCGCTCCCTCGGCCTGGTCGAGCGTCAGCTCACCGTCATCGAGGGCCTTGAGGAGCGTGAGCAGGACCCCGAGGCGCTCGCCACCCTGTTCAAGCTCGACCACATGGCGACCGTGCTGCGCCGCCACAGCGAGAACCTGCTGGTCCTCGCGGGCACCGAGCACGGCCACGGCCAGGCCGGCGGACCTGTCCCGCTGGTGGACGTGCTGCGGGCCTCGGTCAGTGAGATCGAGCGGTACGAACGGGTCGCCATCCAGGCGCTGCCGCCGCGCTCCCAGGTCGCCGGCTTCGCCGCCGACGACATCAGCCACCTCGTCGCCGAGCTGCTGGAGAACGCCACCGCGTTCTCGCCGCCCGAGGCCCAGGTCCAGCTCTCCGGCTGGCTCCTGGAGAACGGCGAGGTGATGCTCTCCGTACAGGACGAAGGCATCGGCATGTCGCCCGGCCGGCGCACCGAGCTCAACGCGCTGCTCGCCGACCCCGACGCGTCCCGTCCGGGCGCACCCGGCGACGAGCAGTCCGGCCTCGGCCTCCACGTGGCCTCGCTGCTGGCCAAGCGGCACGGCGTACGGGTCGAACTGCGCGAGCAGAAGCAGGGCGGGGTGGCCGCCGTCGTCGTGCTGCCCAGCGCGCTGCTGCCGGACGAACCCCCGGCCGCGCCCCCGCACTTCGCACCGGACGCCGGGTCGGCGCCCGTGCTGAACCTGCCCGGCTCGATGGCCGAGGCCAACTCCAACACGATCCCGACCAGGTCGCGTTACGAGATAGGGGCCGACACCCACGAGCGCACCGCCGACGAGGTGGACGAGCCGACCTTCACGATGCGGCGGCCCGCCCCCGTAACGGATCCGGAGACTGCCCCGGAGCCCGGGACCGTGCCGGAGCGGGAGCCGGCGTCCGATCCCATGAGCGGGCCCGGCCGGGCCGCAGCGGCTCCAGGCCCCGAGCTGGGCCCGGAGCCGAGCCCCGACCCGGACCAGGACTCCGCCGCCGGCGGTGTCCCCGTCGGCGGTATCCCGGAGCAGGGGGCCGGCCGTGTCACCGACAAGGGGCTGCCCAAGCGCGTCCCCAAGGTCACCAAGCCCGAGGGAACAGCCCCGAAGCAGCGCACCGGCAGTGTCGACGCCGCTGCCCTGCGCCGGAGGCTCGGCGGCTTCCACCAAGGAGCCAAGGACGGCCGTAAGGACGTCGAAACGGAGATCTCGGAGCAGAGATCGGATGTTGTACGTACCGATGACGCGGGGGACAGTGTCGAGGAGGCACGCAGTTGACTGCGCCCAGCACATTCGGACTCAGCAGTGAAGCCCGGAACCTGCACTGGCTGTTGAAGGATCTCGTGGAGGAGGTCCCAGGGCTCCGCTCCGTCGCCGTCGTCTCGTCCGACGGCCTGATGCTGCTCTCCTCGGATCCCGAGGTCTCGGCAGCCGGCCAGGCCACGCCCGTCCGGCGGACCGGTCCCAAGGGGTCGGCCGCCGATCTCGCCACCATCGTCTCCGGCATCGGCAGCCTCACCATCGGCGCCGCGAAGCTGATGGACGGCGGGGGCGTCAAGCAGACGATGGTCGCCATGGAGGAGGGCAGCGTCTTCGTGATGTCGATCAGTGACGGCTCGCTGCTGGGTGTGCACGCCACACCGGACTGCGACATGAGCGTCGTCGCGTACCACATGGCGCTCTTCGTCGGCCGCGCCGGGCATGTCCTCACCCCCGAACTCCGCAGCGAGCTGCGCAAATCGATGGAGAGCGCCCAGTGACCCCGGCCCTTCCGGTCCGTAACCCGGATCGCCGCCCCGCGCGAGTGCGCCCGTACTCGCTGACCGGCGGCCGCACCAAATTCGGCCACATCCTCTTCGTGGAGACCTTCGTGGCCGCGATCGAAGCGTCGCCCGAGCGCCCGGAGCTGGCCAACGGCCCCGCGCGCCTCATGCCGGAGATGCGCGCCATCGTCGAGATCTGCCGCCGGATGCGCACCGTCGCGGAGATCTCGGCGCTGCTCAAGATGCCGCTGGGGGTCGTCCGCGTCCTGCTCAGCGACCTCGCAGACCAGGGAAAGATCCGTGTGTACGGTACGGGGCACGGCGAAGGCCAGCCCGACCGCGCGTTGCTCGAAAGGGTACTGAGTGGACTCCGCCGTCTCTGAGACGCTGATCCCCGCCGAGGCCGATGAGGCCGATGAGGCCGTCCAAGCCTGGCAGAACGACCGCACCCGGGCCCCCATATCCACCAAGATCGTGGTGGCGGGCGGCTTCGGAGTGGGCAAGACGACCTTCGTCAGCTCCGTCTCGGAGATCACCCCGCTCCAGACCGAAGCCCTGATGACCCAGGCGAGCGAGGAGACCGACGACCTCAGCGCCACACCGGACAAGCTGACCACCACGGTCGCGATGGACTTCGGCCGGCTGACGCTCGACGACGACCTCGTGCTGTACGTGTTCGGGACGCCCGGCCAGCAGCGCTTCTGGTTCATGTGGGACGACCTGGTGCGCGGCGCGATCGGCGCGATAGTGCTCGCCGACACCCGCAGGCTCGCCGACTGCTTCCCCGCACTCGACTACTTCGAGAGCTGCGGGCTGCCGTACATCGTCTCGGTCAACCACTTCGAGGGCACACCGGCCTTCGAGCCACAGGACGTGCGGGAGGCCCTGACGATTCCTCCGCACGTGCCTGTACTGATCATGGACGCGCGTAACAGAATGACGGTGGTCGAGTCCCTGCTGGCCCTGGTGGGCCACGCGCTCGACACCACCCCCGAATAGGAGAACAACCCGCCATGCGGAAGATACTCATCGTCGGAGCCGGCCAGTCCGGGCTCCAGCTGGCTCTCGGCCTCCAGACCCAGGGCTACGAGGTCACGCTCATGTCCAACCGCACGGCCGATGAGATCCGCTCCGGCAGAGTCATGTCCACGCAGTGCATGTTCCACACGGCGCTCCAGCACGAGCGTGACCTCCAGCTCAACTTCTGGGAGTCCCAGGCGCCGAGGATCGAGGCCCTCGGTGTCTCGGTGGCCGCCCCCGACTCCTCCCGCGCCATCGACTGGGTCGGCAGACTGGACGGCTACGCCCAGTCCGTCGACCAGCGTGTGAAGATGGCCGGCTGGATGGAGACCTTCGCGCAGCGCGGCGGCCAGCTGGTCATCCACGGTGCGGCAGTCTCCGACCTGGACTTCTTCGCCCGCACGTACGACCTGGTGATGGTCTCGGCCGGCAAGGGCGAGCTGGTGTCGATGTTCGGCCGGGACGCGGCGCGTTCGCCGTTCACGGTGCCGCAGCGTGCGCTGGCGGTGGCTTACGTGCACGGCATGGGCGTACGCCCCGAGCACCCCGACTTCGACGCGGTGCGCTGCAATCTGGTCCCCGGCGTCGGCGAGCTCTTCGTGATGCCGACCTTCACCAACAGCGGCCGCGCGGACATCCTCTTCTGGGAGGGCATACCCGGCGGCCCGCTGGACGCCTTCCAGGGCATCAAGGACCCCTCCGAGCACCTGGCCCTCACGCTCGAACTCATGGAGAAGTTCACGCCCTGGGAGTACGCGCGGGCGACGAAGGTCGAGCTGACCGACGCGGGCGGCACACTCGCCGGCCGGTACACCCCCACGGTCCGCAACCCCGTCGGCCGGCTGCCCGGCGGCGGTCTGGTGCTCGGCGTCGCCGACGTGGTCGTGGCCAACGACCCGATCACCGGGCAGGGCTCCAACTCGGCGTCGAAGTGCGCCGCCGCCTATCTCGGCTCCATCGTCGAGCGGGGCGACCAGCCCTTCGACGAGGCGTGGATGCAGCAGACGTTCGACCGCTACTGGGAGACGGCGCAGCACGTCACCAAGTGGACCAACGCGATGCTGGGCGTCCCTCCGGAGCACGTACTGAACCTGATCGGGGCCGGAGGCCAGCTCCAGCCGGTGGCCGACCGCTTCGCCAACGGGTTCAACAACCCGGCCGACTTCGAGAACTTCTTCTACGAGCCGGACAAGACGAACGCGTATCTGGCGTCGGTCGCGGGGGCCTGACCGCCGCCGTTGTCACTGCCACCCGGGCCCCGGCGCACCGCCACGGCCCTGCCCCGGCCGGGGCCCGCTCCGGCTCGTTCAGGCGTCCGGGCGGACCGCGCCGAGGATCGGGTTCGACGCGATGGGCGAGACCTTCACGGTGGCGCCGGGGCGGGGAGCCTGTACGACCTTGCCGTCGCCGATGTACAGCGCGACATGGGTGGCCTTCGGGAAGTAGACGATCAGGTCGCCGGGGCGCAGCGACCGCAGCGAGACCCGGTGCAGCCGGCGCCACTGTTCCTGGCTGGTGCGGGGGATGGTGCGCCCGGCGTGCGCCCAGGCCCGCCAGGTCAGCCCGGAACAGTCGAAGGAACCCGGGCCCTCAGCGCCCCAGAGGTACGGCTTGCCGACCTGGGCGAGCGCGAACGCCATGGCCCTGGCTCCCCGGGTCGACGCCGATGCGGGCGGTCCGCTCAGTGCCCCGGAGGCGTCCAGCGCTTTCTGGGCAGCGCTCGTGTCGGCGTCGTCCTGGGCCTTCACGTCGGACGCCTCGTCGGGTGAGAGCCCGGCCAGCAGTGCCTCCGCCTGGTGCAGCCGGTCCTGGGCCGTCCGGTACTGCTTCTTCTGCTTGGCGGCGAGCGCCTGCTTCTTCTGCAGTGCGGCGCGCGACGCGGTGTCGAGGGTCCCGGCGTGCTTCTCGGCTTTCTTGAGCTGTGCGGCCCTGGCCATCAGATCGGCCGACGCCCGCTGGATCTGGTGGCCCGCGTCGAGCGCCTGCTGGGGGTCGCCGCCGAGCATCAGGCTCAGATAGGGGGAGAGGCCGGACTGCTGCTGGTACTGCTCGCGGGCCAGCCGGCCGGCGGCGTTGCGGCTCTTGGCCAGCTCCATCCGCGCTTTCACCAGACCGGCGCCGACGCTCTTCGCCGCGGCCTGCTGGCGCTTGAGCGCCTCGGTGGTGGCGCGGTAGGTCTGCCCGGCCTGCTCGGACTGCTGGTAGAGGGTCCGGAGCCGGTTGAGGGTGGCCTCGGCCTGGGTCTGGGGGGCGGCGGGCGCGGCCTCACCCCGGGCCGGGGCGGCCAGGTCGGGATTCGCCGGGCCGGGCCGGCCGGTGGCCGGGTCCGCGGTGGG
>NZ_JAAGLN010000015.1 GCF_010548145.1 Streptomyces sp. SID10853 | reverse complement strand
TGCGGGGCGGCCCGGATTGCGGTGCCGACGGCCACACCCCGTGCCGCGTGGGCCATCAGGCTGCCGCCAGGCCGCCGCCGTACGGTCACCGCCGTGCCCACGGTCCGTACGTCCCGCTGGGCCGGGCGCGGCCCGGGGCCGGAGTTCCCGGTGCGGCCCATCGCGTCGGGCACCGTGGCAGTGCCGTGGCCGGGCCGTGCTTCCACGTCCTTCGCGGCCGCTTTCGGCGGCCCGGTGACCGAGCCGCCGCTCATGCCAGCTCCACGGCGACCTGCGGGTAGGGACGCATGTACGCCTCGGCCCAAGTGGTGTGCGGCAGACCGAGGTTGGGACCCGCATTGCGCTTGAGCTGGACGCCGCGCCGCCGGCCGAGATCCGTGTAGTACTCCCACAGGTGCTGCTGGGCGGCCAGGCACTCCATGGCCTTGCGCTTGGTCTCCCAGACCTCGGTGATGTCGAGCAGGACCTCGGGCCTGAAGCCGCACATCTCGGGCTGGTGCGGCTCGAAGAGGAACACCGGCGGGGCTCCGATGATCTCGCCCTCGGCCGGGTAGCCGACCGCCTGGGCGAGAACGCGCGCGTCGAGGGCCATGCGGGCAGCGGCCGGATGGTCACCGTTGTACGGGTCGTCGAGGGGATGGGTGAGGACGACGTCGGGCTGCACGGCACGGCAGAGCGCGACCAGACGGTCGGTCAGTTCGGGCGTGGCGGTCAGCGGGTAGTCTCCGGCGTCGAAGAAGACCACCTCAGCGCCGAGCGTCGCGGCGGCCCGCTCGGCCTCGCCGCGTCGCATGTCCTTGATCTCGTCGAGGGATTTGCCCTCGCGCCACGCCTTCGCCGACTCACCGCGCTCACCGAAGGTCAGGCACGCGACGGTGACGCTCTCACCACGGGAGGCGGCCAGGGCGATGGCTCCGCCGGCACGCCAGACGAAGTCTCCGGCGTGGGCGGTGACGACCAGTGTCGACCGCGGAGCAGTGGGCTCTTTGCCAGGTGTCATGGACTGGGTCTCCTCGCTGGACAGGAAGGTCGGCCCACCACTGCGGACGGCGTTACCCGTTACTCGCGCAACGCGTCGATCACGCCCGACAGGTGGGCACGGACGGCCGCTTCGGCCGCCTGCGGGTCCCTGGCCGTGATCGTGTCGATCATGGCCAGGTGTTCACCCAGTGACTGCTGCGGCCGCCCCGGTCGCAGCGCGAGCTGGAAACGATGGCGCACCAGCTGCGCGTTGAGCCGCTCCAGCAGCTCCACGGCCACCGGCTGGCCGGAGAACTCCCGGATCAGGGAGTGCAGTTGGTGGTTGAGCTCGGAGTACGTCACCGGCTCGCCCTCGGCGACGGCCTTGGTCATCGCCGCGCCCACACCGGCCAGCTCGGCCAGCTGCTCGTCGCTGGCCGCGACAGCCGCCTTGGCCGCGCACAGCCCTTCCAGAGCCATGCGGCACTCGGTGATGGCGACGGCTTCCTCGACCGTCACGACCCGCACGCGCGACCCGCGGTTACGGATGCGCTCGACCAGCCCCTCGGCCGCCAGATCGATCAACGCCGCCCGGACACTGGCCCGCGTCACACCGAACCGCTCGGCCAGCTCGTTCTCCACCAGCCGCTGGGCCGGCGCCATGTCGCCACGCAGGATCGCCTGCCTGAGCTGCGCCAGAGCCTGCTGTTTCGCCTGCTCTCCGGTGCCTGAACGGGATCGGTCCGGCATCGTCGCCCTCCCTGGGTGAGTGCTTGCCGAACCTAAATCTAGGGCAAGAGGATTGTCAACAATTTTGTCCAAGATACTGACTGAACGCCGGACCGTGAGCGCCGCCCGCCCGAGCACCTGGACCGGCCGGTCGCCATCCCCGTACGCCGCCGGCATCCGCTCACCGACAGCCGGATCATGCGGCACAGGACACCGACGACGGAGACCATGTGCACGCCGGCCACCCACAGGAACGGGCCCCCCGAAACCGGCCGCGCGATCAACCCTGGCCACGGGGTCGCAGGTCAGGCCCCGGTCTCCCCGGCCCCCCACAAGGTCGCGACCACTGCGGCCAGCGCCCACACCTCATCTCCCTGATCTTCCAGTAGGGCCACTGGATCACTCTGCTCCACGTCGTCGTTCACGCCTCACTCTGATTCCGAAAGATCGCGTTGCACGTCGTTCGCGCGGCCCATCGTCCAAATAACTGACGAACAAGTCAATTACATTGACCATAGAAGACGGCGTCGAAGCCCGTCGGCGGCCCTGGCGGCTCGGAGTGAACGGGGATCGGGGCGGATGACTCGGTACGGCCGGGTCTACCGCGCGTAGCGGTCGGTGATCTCGCGGAGTTGATCCAGGATCTGCTGCAACAACGCGAAGTTGCGGGTGCCCAGGTAGGTCTTCCACTCCGAGAGGATCTCGTCGAGTGTCGCCGAGGCCACCTCGACCGCCCGCCTGCCGCGTTCCTCGATCACGATCAACCGGGCACGGCCGTCCGTAGGGTCGGGGACCCGGCGGACATAACCCAGGCGTTCCAGTTGGTCGACCAGCACACCGGCGCCCTGCTTGCTCATTTGCGCCTGTTCAGCGAGGTCAGTGAGGCGCGAACCGTCCGGGGCGACGCGTTGGAACACCCGGCACTGGGCGAGGGTCCAGTCGTCGAACCCCGCCCCCTGCAGGGCACGGAACATCCGGTCCTCGGCGTACCGGTACGGGATGAACAACGCCACCCCTAGATCAACCCGCTGCTCGTCGTCCATACAGCCCTCGGCTCCGTCGCCCACCTGACCCAACGAGGTTCACACCGTACGTCAATGCCGCCGAACCGGATCGCCATCGGCCCCGGCCGCGATGGCGTGCATGCGGCTCCGGTCCCACCGCGTTCCGCACGCGCCGTCCACCCGCGGCGGCCTTACATCGGGCGCTGTTGCCGTCGACGTTGCCACATGAGTACAGTAGTCAATGTTCCTGACTAGTTGAGAGGGTGGCTCGACGAAGGACGGGCAGTGAGACCCAGGAACTGTGCACATCCGCCCGTTCACATCCGCAGAACACAGCGAGAACCCAGAGAGAGCGCAGGTAGCGCGATGACATCGACATCGAGCCTGGCAGGCAAGCGGGTCCTGATCACCGGAGGCAGCAGCGGAATCGGCGCCGCGGTCGTCCGGCGGCTCGCCGCCCAGGGAGCCACGGTCGCCGTCAACTATCGGTCCGATCAGGAGGCGGCCGAGGCGCTCGTCGGCGAACTCCGCGACAGTGGCTGTGCCGCGTCGGCCTTCCCGGCCGATATCGGCGAGAGGACACAGACCCACGAGCTCGTCGGCGCGGTGGTGTCCGAGTTCGGTGGCCTGGACCTGCTGGTCAGCAATGCCGGGATCGAGCACTTCGGAGCGCTGGAAACCATCACTCAGGCCGACTTCGACCGCCTTTTTCAGACCAACGTGGCCGGGCAGCTGTTCATCACCCAGGCTGCGGTGGCCGCGATGACCGACGGCGGCCGGATCGTGCTCAGCTCCTCGGTCAGTGCGCGCCTGGCGGTCCGTCAGCACGCCCTGTACGCGGCAAGCAAGGCCGCCATTCCGGCCATGGTGCGCAATCTCGCTCCCGAGCTGGCCGAGCGGAACATCGCCATCAACGCGGTCGCCCCCGGCGCCACCGCCACGCGTATGGCCGGCTATGCCCCCAACTACGTCCATCCCGCCCTGGCCGATGTGCCCTTTCCCGCACTCATGCGCTCCATGAGCGCACTGGGCCGGTTGGCCCAACCTGACGAAATCGCCGCCACGGTCACGTTTCTGCTCTCCCCCGAAGCGTCCTTCATCACCGGCACCACCATCGAAGCCGACGGCGGCTGGAACTAGACACGGCACACCGCACCTGTGTCGAAGGGAAACACCATGTCCACTGTCATCACCGGAGCCTCAGGTCATCTCGGCCGGCTCGTCGTCGATCAACTCCTCGCTGCCGGGACGCCGCCGGAGCAGGTCGTGGCCACCGGCCGGGACACCGGCAAGCTCGCCGGCCTCGCGCGGATCGGGGTCACGGTGCGGCGCGCGGACTTCGCCGACCCGGGCAGTCTCGACGAGGCTTTCGCGGGAGCCGACACGATGCTGCTGGTTTCCACGACGACGGTCGGCGAGCGGTTCGACCACGCCCGCAACGCCATCGACGCGGCGCGCCGGGCGGGTGTCTCCCGCATCGTGTACACCAGCATCCTCAACGCCTCGACCGCGCGAATGACGCTGGCTGACGAACATCGCCGTACCGAGGAGTATCTGCGGGCCGGCGGTTCGGGGTTCGTCATCCTGCGCAACGGGTGGTACCTGGAGAACTACACCGACCAGCTCCCGATGATCACGCAGTACCACGCACTGCTGGGCAGCGCGCACGACGGGCGGGTCAGTGCGGCCGCCCGGCGTGACCTGGCGGCCGCCGCGGCCGCGGTGCTGACACAGGACGGACACCTCGGAGCGACCTACGAACTCGGCGGAGCACCGTTCACGCTGGCCGAACTCGCCGCCACGTTCAGCGAGGTCCTGGGCACCCACATCGACTACCGGGACATGCCGGTCGCCGACTACACCACGACGTTGACGGGTGCCGGGCTGCCTCCGGAGATGGCCGCCGCGGTGGCTGATGCCGATGCCGGGCTGGCCCGCGGAGAGTTGTTCACCGACCGTGACGACCTGGTCAAGCTCATCGGCCGACCCGCGACCACGGCGCACGAAGCCATCCGGAACGCCACGGGCACCGAGGAGTCACGCACCGAGGAGTCACGGTGACTGCTTCCGGGCCCGGCGTCGACACCCACGGAGATGGTGCTGATCCCCCGAGTCCTCCGCCGCGAGTTCGCGCAGCTTCCGTGGTTGTTCCGCGCCGCGGCCGGTGACCGCGCGCGAGCCGAGGTCACCGGTGCGCACGCCCAGGAGATGCTGACTTTCCTCCCCACACCACACCAGCGAGGACAAACTGCTCTTTCCGCTGCTGCGCGAGCGAGCTGTGCTCGACCCGGAGCTGATGGACCGGATGAACCGGGCGAGCGGATGGCCGCTCGCACGACACCATGAGGCCGACCCTGATCGAGCACCCGGCCGACGAGGAGCAGGAAATACTGCCGATCGTCTCCGCCACACTCACGCAGGGCGAATGGGACGCACTCGGCAAGCACGGCATGAGCGCGATCCCCCTCACGCGGCGGCTGGTCATCCTCGGCCACATCACCGAGGAAACCGATGACGCGGAACGGCAAAGCTTCATGAAGGCCCTGCGGGCCCCGGCTCGTATCGCCTACAAGCTGATCGGCCACCGCCAGTTCACCCGCGAGACCAGCAAGATCCGCGGCTGACCCGCCCCACCCCCCGGCACCACACCACACCGCACCACACCGCACCACACCGCATTGCCGAGCCTCCGCAGCACCACCAGCGGACCGGTGGGCCGGCACATCGACCGTACGAAACACCTTCAAGACCCCAAAACCAGACGCTCACTGGCACACCCGACGTCAACGGCATCAACAAGGAGAGCCAATGGCAGAGCAGGACCTCTCGGGGCGCACGGCACTCGTGACCGGTTCGACCAGCGGGATCGGCGAGGCCACGGCCAAGCAACTCGCCGAGCACGGGGCGCACGTGATCGTGGTCGGCCGTCGCCAGGAACTCGGCGACGGCGTCGTCGCGGCGATCCGCGCGGCCGGCGGCACGGCCGACTACGTTCGCGCTGAACTCAGCGACGCGGCGTCGGCCCGCGACTTGGCCCAGCGGGCGCTGGAGACTTCCGGGGGCCAGATCGACATCCTGATCAATAACGCCGGGACGGCGGTGTTCGGCCCGACGGCGGAGACGCTGGAGGAGAACTGGGAGATGATGTTCAGCACGAACCTCAAGGGTCACTTCTTCCTCGTCGCGGAGCTCGCGCCGATGATGGCCGCTCGCGGCAAGGGCGTGATCGTCAACACCTCGACGATGGTTGGCCAGTTCGCTGTTCCGGGCATGGGGGTGTACGGCGCGACCAAGGCCGCACTGAACCTGCTCACCAAGTCCTGGGCTGCGGAGTTCGGCCCGGCCGGTGTCCGCGTCAACGCGGTCAGCCCTGGAACCACCAGCAGCCAGCACGTCGTCGACGCCATGGGCGACGGACTCGACGAGCTCGGCAAGCAGGCCCCGCTTGGCTACGTCGCCGACGCCGACGAGATCGCCAACGCCATCGTGTACCTGACCACGGACAAGTCCAGTTACATCACCGGCACGATCCTCAACGTCGACGGCGGCCGCACCGCCATCTGACCACGCCGCCTCCGCACAGCGGGCGCCGTCACGGGCCGGCCGGGTCTCGCGAATCCCTCCCCACCCGGCCGCCCCGGCACTGGTACACCCCAGGGCCTCAGGGCCTCAGGGCCTCAGGGCCTCAGGGCCTCAGGGCCTCAGGGCCTCAGGGCCTCAGGGCCTCAGGGCCTCAGGGCCTCAGGGCCTCAGGGCCTCAGGGCCTCAGGGCCTCAGGGCCTCAGGGGAATCCCACCGCTTCTGCAGGAATAGGACGATGGCCGGCAGAGCGAAGGCAAAGGGCCCCCTGGACTCCTTGAACTTCAACGGCCTGACGCAGACCACATTCGGCCGGGGAAGTCAGGAAATCGCCCGTAACGCCCACACCGCAGATAACGCACACCACTCAAACCCGCAGGTCAGGCGCCCTTTTCGGCCGGTTCAAGGATCGCCACGCACTCCACATGATGCGTCATCGGAAAGAGATCAAAGGCCCGCAGCACCCGCACCCTGTACCCGCCATCGCGGAAGTACGCCAAGTCCCGTGCCAGCGCCGCCGGGTCGCAGGCCACGTACGCGATGCGGCGGGCGCCCAGGGACGTCAGGTGTTTGACCGTCTGCTTGCCCGCGCCCGCCCGGGGCGGGTCCAGGACGATCAGGTCCGTCTCCGTGATGCCCGTGCGGGGCAGGGCTGCCTCGACCTTGCCGTGTTCGATGCGGACCCTCGGCAGTTCCTTCAGGTTGTGCCTGGCGTCCTCGCACGCGCGCTTCGAGGACTCGATACCGAGCACCGCGCCCTGTTCGCCGACCCGTTCGGCGATGGCGCCCGCGAACAGGCCGACGCCGCAGTACAGATCGAGCGCCGAGTCGCCCTTGCGGGGCATCAGGCCCTGCATCACTGCCTTCAGCAGGGTGTCGGCCGCCTGCGGGTGGACCTGCCAGAAGCCGCCCATGCCGACGCGGTACGTACGGCCGTCGGCCCGTTCGCGGACGAAGGGGCGCCCGTGGACCCGGTGCACTCCCCCGTCGTGCTCCTCGACGCGCAGCACCGAGACCGGCTTGTCCAGCTCGACCAGGGGCAGCCGGCCGCCCGGCTTCGGGGTGAGGACCACCTGGCGGTCGCTGGAGCCGGTGGCCGCGATGGCCTCGACGGATGCCAGCTGCGGCCATTCGCGCTTCTCGATGCCCAGTTCCGTGACGCCCGGCGCCGCGATCATGCAGTGGTCGATCGGCTCGACCTCGTGCGAGCGGTGCTTGCGCAGGCCCGCCCGGCCCTGGTCGTCCACCGTGTACTGGACCCGGGTGCGCCACGCGGGCACCTCGCCCGGCGGCAGTTTGTCACCGGCGGCCGGCATCACGGTGCCGTCCCAGCCCGCTTCCTCCGGGGTCAGGCCCGCCAGCCGCTGGAGCTGCTCAGTGATCACTTCGCCCTTGAGCCTGCGCTGCGCGCCCGGCTTGGCGTGCTGCCAGTCGCAGCCGCCGCACCGGCCGGGGCCGGAGAAGGGGCACGGGGCCTCGACCCGGTCCTTGGACGCCTCGATGATCCGGACGGCGTCGGCCCGCAGGAAGCGTGAGCTCTCCTCGCCGTCGGTCACCCGGGCGACGACCTTCTCGCCGGGCAGGGTGTGCCGTACGAAGAGGACCCGGCCCTCCTCGGTGCGGGCGATGCAGTGGCCGCCGTGCGCGACGGGGCCGACCTCGACCTCGTACTCCTCCCCGACCAGCGATGACGTGGGTTCTGTCTGCATGGCGGGGGGACTCCAGAAGATCAAAAGGGAACAGCCGGACAACGACCCACCAGTCTACGTGGGTGTTGCCCGGCCGTTCACCAGTCGGACAGCGGCTCATTGCCGCCGGGGGTAAGCCGGTTTCCCTCAGCTCTTGTCCTGTGGACCCTGCGGCCCCTTCGAACCCTTGGCGCCCTTACCGCCCGACGCGCCCTGCCCGCGCGACGCCCCCTTACCGGCGGCCACAGGCTCCTCCGGCCGCCTCGTCACCGGGCCCCGGCGCACCGCGCCCGGCGCGTTCCAGTCGGCCCGCTTCCTCGCGCGCTTCTTCGCGAGTTCCGAGGACTCCAGCTGGTACGGGACCGAGGTGACCATGACACCGGGCGTGAAGAGCAGCCGGCCCTTCAGGCGCAGGGCGCTCTGGTTGTGCAGCACGTGCTCGTACCAGTGCCCCACCACGTACTCGGGGATGTAGATGGAGACCACGTCCCGCGGGCTCTCGCGCCGCAGGCCCCGTACGTACTCGATGATCGGCCGGGTGATCTCGCGGTACGGGGAGTCCAGGATCTTCAGCGGCACATTGATGCCGCGCCGCTCCCAGTCGTCCTTGAGCGCCTTCGTCTCGGCCGGGTCGACCCCGATGGAGAGCGCCTCCAGATGGTCGGAGCGCATCAGCTTCGCGTAACCGAGCGCGCGCAGCGTCGGCCGGTGGACCTTGGAGACCAGCACGATCGAGTGGACGCGCGAGGGGCGCAGGCTCTCCTCGGACGGCTCGTCCGGCGCCGCGATCTCCTCGGCGACCCGGTCGTAGTGCTTGCGGATCGCGGTCATGGTCCCGAAGAAGATCACCATGCCGAGCAGCGCGACCCAGGCGCCATGGGTGAACTTGGTGGCCAGGACGACGACCAGCACCAGTCCGGTGAAGAAAGCGCCGAAGGTGTTGATGGCGCGCGAACGGATCATGTGGCGGCGCTTGTTCGGGTCCTTCTCGGTCGCCAGGTGGCGGTTCCAGTGCCGGACCATGCCGGTCTGGCTGAGGGTGAAGGAGACGAACACGCCCACGATGTACAGCTGGATCAGCCGCGTCGAGTCGGCTCCGTAGATGACCACCAGCAGCACGGCCGCGCCCGCCAGCAGCACGATGCCGTTGGAGAAGGCCAGCCGGTCGCCCCGGGTGTGCAGCTGGCGCGGCAGGTAGCGGTCCTGGGCGAGGATCGAGCCGAGCAGCGGGAAGCCGTTGTACGCGGTGTTGGCGGCCAGGAAGAGAACCAGCGCGGTCGCGGCGGCGAGGACCACGAAGAAGAAGGTGCCGTTGCCGAAGACGGCGGCGGCCACCTGCGAGATCACCGGGTCCTGGTTGTAGCCGGCGCCCAGCGGCACCCCGTGGTTGAGCAGGTCGGTGCCGGGGTTGGACGCCATCCGCACCTTGGTGGCCATGGCGAGGCCGATGATCCCGCAGAACATCGTGACGGCCAGGATGCCCATCAGGGCCAGCGTGGACGCGGCGTTCTTGCTCTTGGGCTTGCGGAAGGCCGGTACGCCGTTGCTGATCGCCTCGACGCCGGTGAGCGCCGCACAGCCGGAGGAGAAGGCCCGCAGCAGCAGGAAGACCATGGCGAAGCCGCCGAGGCCGCCGCGCTCGGCGTGAATGGTGAAGCCAGCGGTCGGGGCCTTCATGGTGTCGCCGAGTACGAGCCCGCGGAAGGCGCCCCACGCGATCATGATGAAGACACCGGCGACGAAGACATACGTCGGAATCGCGAAAAGCTTCCCCGATTCCTTCACACCGCGCAGATTCATCAGGGTCAGCACAACAATCGTGCCGACGGCGCAGAGCACCTTGTGCTCGACCACGAAAGGAATCGCCGAGCCGAGGTTCTCGACGCCGGAGGCAATCGACACGGCGACGGTGAGTACGTAGTCGACGAGCAGGGCACTCGCCACCGTGAGCCCGGCCTTCGGCCCCAGATTGGTGGTGGCGACCTCGTAGTCACCGCCGCCGCTGGGGTAGGCGTGCACGTTCTGCCGGTAGGACGCCACCACGGTGAACATCAGCACCACGACGGCGACCGCGATCCACGGGCTGAAGTGGTAGGCCGACACACCCGCGACAGAGAGGACGAGCAGCACTTCTCCCGGGGCGTACGCCACCGAGGACAGAGGGTCGGAGGCGAAGACGGGAAGCGCGATGCGTTTGGGGAGAAGGGTCTCGCCCAGCTTGTCGCTGCGCAGCGCCCGGCCGATCAGGATGCGTTTGGGCACGTCGGTCAGTTTGGACACGGTGAGGATCGTAAGCGTTCGATATAGGGAGCGCGCACCCCCCACCCCCTCATCCGTGCAGTGTCATCACGACGGAATCCCGCGCTCCCCCGTAGAGGCCCCTGTACAGGGCTCCCCACCCGCACCGTGCGTGTGTAGCTTGGCCGCACGTCTGAGAGTCTTTATTCCTCGGCCGGGGCATTTTCCGGTGGAACAGTTATGACCGAAAATTTACGGACGTGTGGAAGGACGGTCGTGCACATCGTCATCATGGGCTGCGGGCGAGTGGGAGCCGCTCTCGCGCAGACCCTGGAACAGCAGGGGCACACGGTCGCAGTCATCGACCAGGACCCCACGGCCTTCCGCCGTCTGGGCGCCGGGTTCGGCGGCCGCCGGGTCACCGGAGTCGGTTTCGACCAGGACACCCTCCGTGAGGCGGGTGTCGAGGAGGCCGGTGCGTTCGCCGCGGTGAGCAGCGGGGACAACTCGAACATCATCGCGGCGCGGGTCGCCCGGGAGATGTTCGGGATCGAGAACGTCGCCGCCCGCATCTACGACCCCCGCCGTGCCGAGGTCTACCAGCGCCTGGGCATCCCGACCGTCGCGACGGTCCGCTGGACCGCCGACCAGATGCTGCGGCGGCTGCTGCCGTCCGGCGCCGAACCGCTGTGGCGCGACCCGAGCGGCGGTGTACAGCTCGCGGAGGTCCATACGTCGGCGGCCTGGATCGGCCACCGGATCAGCGAGCTCCAGGAGGAGACGGGCGTGCGCGTCGCGTTCCTCACACGTCTGGGGGAGGCGATGCTGCCCACGTCCCGGACGGTGCTCCAGGAGGGTGATCTGGTGCACGTCATGATGCACACGGCCGAGGTCGAAAAGGTCGAGGCGGCCTTCGCCCGAGGTCCCGAGGAGGGCGGTCACTGATGCGTGTCGCTATTGCCGGGGCCGGCGCGGTGGGGCGTTCCATCGCGGGCGAGCTGCTGGAGAACGGGCACGAGGTCCTGCTGGTCGACAAGGCGCCCACCGCCATCTCGGTGGAGCGGGTGCCGCTGGCCGAGTGGCTGCTCGCGGACGCCTGCGAGATCACCTCGCTGGACGAGGCGGCGCTGCAGCGGTGCAACGTGGTGATCGCCGCGACCGGGGACGACAAGGTCAACCTGGTGGTCTCGCTGCTCGCGAAGACGGAGTACGGGGTGCCGCGGGTGGTGGCCCGGGTGAACAACCCCAAGAACGAGTGGCTGTTCAACGAGTCCTGGGGTGTCGATGTCGCGGTCTCCACACCGCGGCTGATGTCGGCGCTGGTCGAGGAGGCGGTGAGCGTCGGCGACCTCGTACGGCTGCTGCGCTTCAGCCACGGCGACGCCAACCTCGTCGAGCTGACGCTGCCGCCCGAGTCGGCGCTGGCCGGCACCCAGGTCAGTGAGGTCGCGTGGCCCGAGGACACCTCGCTGGTCACCATCATCCGCGGCACACGGGTCCTGACGCCGAGCCCGGAGGAGACCCTGGAGCCGGGCGACGAGCTGCTGTTCGTGGCGGCGCAGGCGCGCGAGGAGCAGCTGGAGGACCTGCTGTCGGTACGCCGGCAGGGTGCGGCCGGGTAGCCGCCCCGGCGGAGGCGAGCAGAGAACGAGAAGACGCCGTACCGAATCTCCGGTACGGCGTCTTCTCTGTCCGCGGACGGTGCGGAAGCACGAAGAGCGGGGGCGGCTGGTTTTACGCCTCGCCGCGCTGCGCCTCGGCGGCTGCGGCCGCCCTGCGGGCCTTCTCGGCCTTCTCCGCCTGCTCCTCGGCCTCCATCTCCGCGAACACGTCGATGGGCGGCGGCGCCTTCGCCAGGAAGACCCAGGTGAGGTAGACCGCGAGCAGGAACGGCGGGATCTTCAGCGCGATCAGCACCCAGCCGAACTGGGTGGTGTCGGCCCACCAGTACAGCGGGAAGAGGATCGCGCACTTGGCGAGGAGGATCAGCCCCCACGCCCAACTGGACTTGGCGTACGCCGACTTGCGGCCGGGGTTCCGGTTGCGCCAGGAGAGGTTCTCCTTGAAGACCGGGCCGAGGATCACCCCGATCAGCGGGAAGCCGACCGCCGCCGTGACGATGTAGGCGAGAGCCAGCCCCAGCGTGTAGAGCATGCCGGGCAGATAGAAGTCCTTGGCGTTGCCGGTCATCATCGCGAAGACCACACCGAAGGCGACGCCGAAGACACCGCTGAAGGCGTGCTTGACGGTGTCCCTGCGGACCAGCCGCACCACGACGAGCACCAGGGAGACCGCGACGGCGGCGATCGCGGAGGTCTTCAGGTCCTTGTTGATCGTGAAGATGGTCACGAACAGCAGGCCCGGGAGCACGGTCTCCACCATGCCCCGCACTCCGCCGAAGGCTTCGAAGAGAGCGGCCTCCGTGACGGCTCTGCCGGCGGCGGTGTCCTGGTCGGTTGTGGTCGGCTTGTCGAGAGACGTCACCGGCTACTCCTGTCCGAGCGGTCGCAGTTCGTATTTGGGGTTGAACAGCACCCGCCGGCCGTGGCTCATGGAGATCCGGCCGGAGGCGATCAGCTTGCGGCCGGGCTCTATGCCAACGATCGAGCGCCGCCCCAGCCACACCACGTCCAGCGGGGCCGTGCCGTCGAACAGCTCGGCCTCCAGGGCGGGCACACCGGCCCGGGGACGCAGGGTGACCGTGCGCAAGGTACCAGTCACCTTGACGATCTGGCGGTCGGTGCACTCGGAGATCCGGGTGCACCCCGTGGCCTGCGTGTCCTCCTGCAGCTCCGCGGAGTGCAGATCCTCCTGCGAGGTCGACAGCCGGTCGATCATCCGGCGGAAGCGGCCGGTCGGCTTAACACTCATAAGTGAAGGGTACCGGGGCCCCGCTCACGGACGCCCGTCAGTGCTCGAAGCGGTACCCCATGCCCGGCTCCGTGACGAAGTGTCTGGGGTGCGAGGGATCGGCCTCCAGCTTGCGGCGCAGCTGGGCCATGTAGACGCGCAGATAGTTGGTCTCCGTGCCGTACGAGGGGCCCCAGACCTCCTGGAGCAGCTGCTTCTGGCTGACCAGCCGGCCGGTGTTCCGTACGAGCACCTCCAGCAGGTGCCACTCGGTCGGTGTCAGCCGTACGTCACGGCCGGCGCGCTGGACCTTCTTGGCCGCCAGGTCCACCGTGAACTCCGCGGTCTCCACCAGCGAGACGTCCTCGCCGCCCCCGCCGGACTCCGGTCCGACGGGCTCGGCCCTGCGGACGGCGGCGCGCAGCCGGGCCAGCAGCTCGTCCATGCCGAAGGGCTTGGTGACGTAGTCGTCGGCTCCCGCGTCCAGCGCCTCGACCTTCTCGTCCGATGTGTGGCGTGCGGAGAGCACCAGGACCGGCACCCGGGTCCAGCCGCGCAGCCCCTTGATGACCTCCACACCGTCCATGTCGGGCAGCCCGAGGTCCAGGAGGACCACATCAGGGTGGCGGGCCGCGGCCAGCCGGAGTGCGGTGGCCCCGTCCGGGGCTGCGTCCACCTCGTACTTGCGTGCCTTCAGGTTGATCACAAGGGCGCGCACAATCTGCGGATCGTCCTCGACCACGAGCACCCGGGTCATAGCTGGGTCTGCCTTTCTGCCGATGAGGTGGGAGCGGTGGAGCCGGAGTGCGGTGCGGTGTCCGTGCCCGCCGGTCCGCCGGCCGCTCTCAGGGTGAGGACCATGGTCATGCCGCCGCCGGGGGTGTCCTCGGCGCCGAGCGTGCCGCCCATGGCCTCGGCGAAGCCGCGGGCGACCGCGAGTCCGAGTCCGACGCCCACACCGCGCGGGGCGTCGCCGAGGCGCTGGAAGGGCTCGAAGATGCGTTCCTTGGCCTCGTCGGGGACGCCCGGCCCCCGGTCCGCGACGCGCAGCTCCACCCGGTCGCCCAGTGCGCTGGCGGCCACGGTGACGGGCACGTCGCCCGGGTTGTACTTGACGGCGTTCTCGACGATGTTGGCGACGGCCCGCTCCAGGAGGCCCGGGTCGACGGCCACCATGGGCAGCGTCTCCGGGATGTCCAGCTCGGCGCTGCCCTCGGGGACCCCGCCGAGCGCCATCGGGACGACCTCGTCCAGGTCGATCTCGCGGATCAGCGGGGTCACGGTGCCGGTCTGGAGCCGGGAGACGTCCAGCAGGTTGCCGACGAGGTGGTCGAGGCGGTCCGCGCCGTCCTCGATGCCTTCGAGCAGCTCCGCCTCGTCCTCGTCCGACCAGGAGACGTCGTCGGAACGCAGTGAACTGACGGCCGCCTTGATGGCGGCGAGCGGGGTCCGCAGATCGTGGCTGACGGCGGCGAGCAGCGCCGTACGGATGCGGTTGCCCTCGGCCAGCCTGCGGGCTTCCTCGGCCTCGCCCACGAGGCGCTGGCGGTCCAGTACGACGGCGGCCTGGGCGGCGAAGGCCCCGAGCACCCTGCGGTCCTCGGCGGGCAGCATCCGGCCGGTGAGCGCCAGCGCCATATGGTCGCCGATCGGCATGTCCACATCGGCGTCCTCGGGGCGGGCGAGCGGGCGGGGCCCGACGCTGCCCGCGCAGATCCACGGGTCGACATCGCTCTTCCGTTCGAGGAGTGCGACGGACTCCATGGCGAACGTCTCCCTCACCCGTTCGAGCAGGGCATCCAGCGTGGTCTCGCCGCGCAGGACACTGCCGGCCAGGAACGAGAGGATCTCGGACTCGGCGCGCAGTCTCGCGGCCTGATGGGTGCGGCGGGCCGCCTGGTCCACGACGGACGCCACCGCGACGGCCACCGAAAAGAAGATCACGATGGCGACGATGTTCTTGGAGTTGGAGATCGTCAGCAGATGGAGCGGCGGCGCGAAGTAGTAGTTCAGCAGCAGCGAGCCGAAGGCCGCCGACGCGAGTGCGGGCAGCAGCCCGCCGAGCAGCGCGGCCGCCACCGTCAGCGACAGGAAGAGCAGCATGTCGTTGGCGAGGCCCAGCTCGGCGTCGATGTTGGTCAGCAGCACGGTGAGGACGGCGGGCCCGACCACCCCGGCCAGCCAGCCCCAGATGATCCGCGCCCGCCCCAGGCGGGCCCCGCGCGCGACCGGCAGCCCGCGCCCCTTGGCGGCCTCCTCGTGCGTGACGATGTGGACGTCGAGATCGGGGCCCGAGTCCCGTGCCACGGTCTGTCCGACGCCGGGGCCGAAGATGTACTGCCAGGTCTTGCGGCGGCTGGAGCCGAGCACGATCTGGGTGGCGTTGACCCCGCGGGCGAACTCCAGCAGCGCGGAGGGGATGTCCTCCCCTATGACGTGGTGGAACGTACCGCCCAGGTCCTCGACCAGCGTCCGCTGGAACGCCAGCTCCTTGGGCGAAGCGGAGGTCAGGCCGTCGCTCCGGGCGATGTAGACGGCGAGGATCTCGCTGCCCGACCCCTTGGCGGCCATCCTGGCCGCGCGGCGGATGAGCGTACGGCCCTCGGGGCCGCCGGTGAGTCCCACCACGATGCGCTCGCGGGCCTGCCAGGTGGAGCGGATGTTGTGCTCGCCGCGGTACTGCTGGAGGTACTCGTCCACCCGGTCGGCGACCCAGAGCAGCGCCAGCTCGCGCAGGGCGGTGAGGTTGCCGGGGCGGAAGTAGTTGGAGAGGGCTGCGTCGACCTTGTCGGGCTTGTAGATGTTGCCGTGGGCCATCCGGCGACGCAGCGACTGGGGCGACATATCGACAAGTTCGAGCTGGTCGGCCCGGCGGACCACTTCGTCGGGGACGGTCTCGCGCTGGGCGACGCCCGTGATCGACTCGACGACGTCGCCGAGTGACTCCAGATGCTGGATGTTGACGGCCGACACGACGTCGATGCCTGCCTTGAGCAGCTCCTCCACGTCCTGCCAGCGCTTGGTGTTGCGCGAGCCGGGGACATTGGTGTGGGCCAGCTCGTCGACCAGGGCGACGGCGGGCGCGCGCGCCAGGACCGCGTCCACGTCCATCTCGGTGAAGACGCCGCCGCGGTAGCCGATCTCACGGCGCGGGATCTGCTCCAGGCCGTGCAGCATCACCTCGGTGCGCGGCCGGTCGTGGTGCTCGACGAAGGCGATGACGCAGTCGGTGCCCCGCTCCACCCTGCGGTGGGCCTCGGACAGCATCGCGTACGTCTTGCCGACGCCCGGCGCCGCGCCGAGGAATATTCGAAGCTTGCCTCGTGCCATGGCCCCATTGTCTTTCGGAGTCTTTCGGAGAGCTGAGCACCCTTCGTCGACCTTACGGCCAGAGATTCCGGCACAACGGACGGGAGGCCACCCGAGCTGGTGTCTTGACACGATCCTGATGGACCGCGCCGGCCCACGATCCGCCCTGGTCAGCCCTGATACGCCCGGGCCGGCAGGGCGGATCGGGCCGCTCACCGTCCTGTCAGCTGCTTCAGCGCCACATTGAGCTCCAGGACATTGACCCGGGGCTCCCCGATGAAGCCGAGCGTACGGCCGGTGGTGTGGTCGGCGACCAGCCGCTCCACCCGCGCGACGGTGAGATGGCGGCGCGCGGCGATCCGGTGCACCTGGAGCTCCGCGTACTGCGGGGAGATGTCCGGGTCGAGACCGGAGCCGGACGAGGTGACGGCGTCGGCCGGCACATCCGACGGCCGCACCCGGTACCCGGCGGTCGAGTTGTCCTTGACGACGGCGGACCTGGCGTCCTTGACCCACCGGATCAGTTCGGCGTTGTCCCCGGACAGGTTGGTCGCGCCGGACACCAGCAGCTTGTACCGGGTGTTGACGCTGTTCGTGCCGAGCCCGTTGGAGGGGCGCGGCTGGAACCACCTGAGGTCGGGCGCCGGGGTCCGCTGCCCCTTCTTCAGCGGCAGGGTGTAGCTCTGCCCGATGAGGGAGGAGCCGACGACCTTGCCGCCGTCCTTGATCTCCGAGCCGTTGGCCCGGTGGCCCATGACCGCCTGGGCGACGCCGGTGACGGCGAGCGGGTAGACCACACCGCAGACGACGGTCAGGACGAGAAGGGCGCGCAGACCGGCCCAGAGCAGGCGGCCCGTACCGCTCACGGAGTTGTTCATGGTGGTCACCCGATGCCAGGTATGAGGGAGATGAGCAGATCGATGATCTTGATGCCGACGAACGGGGCGACCAGGCCGCCGAGCCCGTAGACGCCGAGGTTGCGGCGGAGCATCCGGTCGGCGCCGGCCGGCCTGTACCGCACGCCCTTCAGCGCCAGCGGCACCAGCGCGACGATGACCAGCGCGTTGAAGACGACAGCCGACAGGATCGCCGTCTCGGGCGACGAGAGCCGCATGATGTTCAGCTTGTCGAGGCCCGGGTACGCCACCGCGAACATCGCGGGGATGATCGCGAAGTACTTGGCGACGTCGTTGGCGATCGAGAACGTCGTCAGCGCGCCCCGGGTGATGAGCAGCTGTTTGCCGATCTCGACGATCTCGATCAGCTTGGTGGGGTTCGAGTCCAGGTCCACCATGTTCCCGGCCTCCTTGGCGGCCGATGTCCCGGTGTTCATGGCCACCCCGACGTCCGCCTGCGCGAGCGCCGGGGCGTCGTTCGTCCCGTCGCCCGTCATCGCGACGAGCTTGCCGCCGGCCTGCTCACGCTTGATCAGCGCCATCTTGTCCTCGGGGGTGGCCTCGGCGAGGAAGTCGTCGACACCGGCCTCCTGGGCGATGGCCCGGGCCGTCAGCGGGTTGTCGCCCGTGATCATGACGGTCCTGATGCCCATCCGGCGCAGCTCGCCGAACCGCTCCCGCATGCCTTCCTTGACGACGTCCTTGAGGTGGATGACGCCCAGCACCCGGGCGCCGTCCCGGTCCTCGACGGCGACGAGCAGCGGGGTGCCGCCCGCCTGGGAGATCGCGTCGGTGAGCGTCTGCGCGTCCTGTGACACCTGGCCGCCCTGCTCCCGTACCCAGGCCACCACGGAGCCGCTCGCGCCCTTGCGGATCCGGCGGCCGCCGGTGTCCACACCCGACATCCGGGTCTGCGCGGTGAAGGAGATCCACTCGGCCCCTGCCGTCTCACCGCGGCTGCGCTCGCGCAGCCCGTACCGCTCCTCGGCGAGTACGACGACCGAGCGGCCCTCCGGTGTCTCGTCGGCCAGTGAGGAGAGCTGCGCCGCGTCGGCGAGCACCGCCTCCGTGACGCCACGGACGGGGACGAACGCGGCGGCCTGCCGGTTGCCCAGCGTGATGGTGCCGGTCTTGTCGAGCAGCAGGGTCGACACATCGCCGGCGGCCTCGACCGCGCGTCCGGACATGGCCAGCACATTGCGCTGGACGAGCCGGTCCATGCCCGCGATGCCGATCGCGGAGAGCAGCGCCCCGATGGTGGTCGGGATCAGACAGACCAGCAGCGCGGTGAGGACGGTCATCGACTGCTTCGCACCGGCGTACGTCGCGAACGGCTGGAGGCTCACGACGGCCAGCAGGAAGACGATGGTGAGCGAGGCGAGCAGGATGTTCAGGGCGATCTCGTTGGGCGTCTTCTGCCGGGCGGCGCCCTCCACCAGTCTGATCATCCGGTCGATGAAGGTCTCGCCGGGCTTCGTCGTGATCCTGACGACGATCCGGTCGGAGAGGACCTTCGTACCGCCGGTGACGGCCGAGCGGTCACCGCCCGACTCCCTGATGACGGGGGCCGATTCGCCGGTGATCGCGGACTCGTCGACCGAGGCCACCCCTTCGACGACGTCGCCGTCCCCGGGCACGGTGTCACCGGCCTCGCAGACCACCAGGTCGCCGATGCGCAGCGCGGTCCCCGGCACCTGCTCCTCCACGGCGCCGTCGAGGCGCCGGGCGACGGTGTCGCTCTTGGCCCTGCGCAGCGTGTCGGCCTGGGCCTTGCCGCGGCCCTCGGCGACCGCCTCCGCGAGATTGGCGAAGACCGCGGTCAGCCAGAGCCAGCCGGTGACGGCCCAGCCGAACCAGTCCCCGGGATCCTTGAGGGCGAACCCGGTGGTGACCACCGAACCGACCTCGACCACGAACATCACCGGCGACTTGACCATGATCCGCGGGTCGAGTTTGCGCAGCGCGTCGGGGAAGGAACTGAGCAGCTGCCGGGGGTCGAACAGGCCGCCGCCGACGCGGCCTCCGGGCTTCGGGCCCTGCGGTGCGCCCTGGTGCGGGGCGCGGGCCGGGGTGAGGGTACTCATGACGCCAGCCCTTCAGCGAGCGGTCCCAGCGCGAGCGCCGGGAAGTAGGTCAGACCAGCGATGATCACGATCGTGGAGACGAGGAGCCCGGCGAAGAGCGGCTTGTCGGTGCGGAGGGTCCCGGAGGTCTCGGGGACCTGGCGCTGCTCCGCGAGCGAGCCGGCGAGGGCCAGGACGAACACCATCGGCACGAAACGGCCGAGCAGCATCGCGAGTCCGATGGTGGTGTTGAACCACTGGGTGTCGGCGCCGAGACCGGCGAAGGCCGAGCCGTTGTTGTTGGCGCCTGACGTGTAGGCGTAGAGGATCTCCGAGAAGCCGTGCGCCCCGGAGTTGGCCATCGAGTGGCCGGGGGTCGGGAGCGCCATCGCGGCCGCGGTGAAGCAGAGCACGAGCGCCGGGGTGACGAGGATGTAGCAGGCCGCGAGCTTGATCTCCCGGACGCCGATCTTCCTGCCCAGGTACTCGGGGGTGCGGCCGACCATCAGGCCCGCGATGAACACCGCGATGACCGCCATGATCAGCATGCCGTAGAGGCCGGAGCCGACACCGCCGGGCGCGATCTCGCCCAGTTGCATCCCGAGCAGCGTGATGCCCCCGCCGAATCCGGTGAAGGACGAGTGGAAGGAGTTGACCGCGCCGGTCGAGGTGAGCGTGGTCGCCACCGAGAAGATCGAGGAGCCGCCGGTCCCGAAGCGGGTCTCCTTGCCCTCCATCGCACCGCCCGCGATGTCGAAGGCGGGGCCGCCGTGGTGGAACTCGGTCCACATCATCAGGGCGGTGAAGGCGATCCAGATGGTCACCATCGTCGCCAGGATCGCGTAGCCCTGCCGGACGGAGCCGGCCAGCCGGCCGAAGGTGCGGGTCATCGCGAAGGGGATGACCAGGATCAGGAAGACCTCCAGGAGGTTGGAGAGACCGTTCGGATTCTCGAAGGGGTGGGCGGAGTTGGCGTTGAAGTAGCCGCCGCCGTTGGTGCCCAGCTCCTTGATGGCCTCCTGGGAGGCGACGGCGCCGCCGTTCCACTGCTGCGATCCGCCGCCGAACTGGCCGACCTCGTGGATCCCCGCGAAGTTCTGGATGGCGCCGCACGCCACCAGGACCAGTGCGCCGACGACGGCGACGGGGATCAGGATGCGGACGGTGCCACGGACCAGGTCGGCCCAGAAGTTGCCCAGTTCACCGCCGCCGGACGCGGTGGTACGGGAGCGGGCGAAGCCCCGTACGAGGGCGATGGCTACGGCCATGCCGACGGCGGCCGAGACGAAGTTCTGCACCGCGAGGCCGCCGGTCTGCACGACGTGGCCCATGGCCTGCTCGCCCGCGTACGACTGCCAGTTGGTGTTGGCGACGAACGAGGCGGCGGTGTTGAACGCCTGGTCCGGGTCGATCGACCGGAAGCCCAGCGAACCGGGCAGCGCGCCCTGCGTCCGCTGGAGCAGATAGAGGAAGAGGATGCTCGCCAGCGAGAAGGCGAGGACCCCGCGGAGATACGCCGGCCAGCGCATCGCGGAGTCGGGATCGGCGCCGATGGCCCGGTAGATCCACTTCTCGACCCGCAGATGCCGGTCGGAGGAGTAGACGCGGGCCATGAAGTCGCCGAGGGGCCGGTAGACCAGACCGAGCGCCACGATGAGCGCGAGCATCTGGAGCGCTCCGGCGAGTACGGGGCTCATCAGGCTCAGAACCTCTCCGGGTGGACAAGGGCGAGGACGAGATAGCCCAGCAGGGCGACGGCCACCACGAGGCCGATCACCGCTTCCACGGCAGAACCGGTCACAGCTTCGACACCCCCTTGGCGATGAGCGCCACCAGCGCGAAGACCGCGGCCATGGTGACGACGAAGGCCACATCGGCCATCGTGAGCTCCTGAAACAGTTCGAGGATCGGAAGTGCGGACTCCCTGAGCAAACCCCCTCGAAAGGCGCCTCAGCCGTTCGTTGACGCCACCCATACGGCGAGGGGCCCGCCCTTGACGCGATCCCTACGCACCCCCGTGTGACCGGGCGCACACGGCTGTGACCAGCAGAAAGGCCGGTGGCCCGCACCCCCGTCGGGGAGTGCGGGCCACCGGCCCTGCTGTGCTGTGCGCGCTGTCTCCGTGTGTGGGACGGGGCTCAGCGGGTGGGACGGAGGTCAGCGCACCTCGGTGATCTCCGGGCCGCGCTGGAGCTGGCCCATGCCACCGGAGAAGCGCGAGCCCTCCTGCTCCTCCTGCTGGACACCGTCAGGCATCATCTGCGCGTCGTCCGGCAGCTTGAGGACGATCGGGTCACGGGGAGCCATCGGCCCCTCACCCCGGACGACCACGGTGTCCCGGAAGATCTGCTCCAGGACCCCGGCCGCCTCGGGCTGGACCGCGCCCTGCCCGGAGATGACCCCGCGCAGGAACCAGCGCGGGCCGTCGACGCCGACGAAGCGCACCAGCTGCACGCCGTTCGTACCGTCGGGGAGCTGGACGGGCACCTGGGCCCGCAGCTCCCAGCCGAGGGGGCCCTCGACCTCGTCGATGATGCCGCCCTGCTGGGTGATGCCCGAGGCGATCTCCTCGCGCACCTCACCCCAGATGCCTTCCTTCTTCGGTGCCGCGAAGCCCTGGAGCTGGACGGCACTGTCGCGCAGGACGACCGTCGCCGCGACGATCGCGTCGCCCGCGACCTCGACGCGCAGCTCCATGCCCTCGACTCCGGGGACGAACAGACCGCCCAGGTCCACCCGCCCCTCGGCCGCCTCACGGACCTCGGAGATGTCCCAGGGACCGTCCGGCCGGGGAGCGGGAGGCAGCCCGGACCTGTGCGTCTGGCTCACCTCCGCCGACTCATCGCCTGCGGCGTCTTCGCCGTCGAACTGCCCGGCCTCGCCCGCCGCGTCCTCGTCGGAACCGCTGTTCTTGCGACGTCCGAACACGTCACTGTCCTTCCCGGTCGGATACGACCGATGCGTATCGATTCCCACCCTGTGGCCCGCCCACAGCGGCATGTCCGCCGGTGGACCCGAAGCCCCCTCCGGCCCGTGCCGAGCCGGGAAGCTCCGCCACCTCATGGAAGCGCACCTTCTCGACCTGCTGTACTACCAGCTGGGCGATCCGGTCGAAGCGCTCGAACCGCACCGTCTCGCGCGGATCGAGATTCACCACGATCACCTTGATCTCTCCACGGTACCCGGCATCCACCGTCCCCGGGGCATTCACCAGGGCAACTCCGCAGCGGGCGGCGAGCCCGGACCGCGGGTGCACGAACGCGGCGTACCCGTCGGGCAGCGCCACCGAGATCCCGGTGGGCAGCACGGTCCGCTCCCCCGGCGCCAGCTCGGCGGCCTCGGTGGTCATCAGGTCGGCGCCCGCGTCGCCCGGGTGCCCGTAGGCGGGGAGCGGCACATCGGGGTCGACGCGGTGGATCAGTACGTCCACGGGGGCACGGGTCATGGGTTCACCTCGAAGGCGCGGGCGCGCTTGATCTGGTCGGGGTCGTCCATCGCGGCCCTGATCTCCTCCGGCCGCCCGTTCTCGGTGAAGTGGTCGACCTTGACCTCGATGAACAGGGCGTCGGCGCGGACCGCGACGGGCCCGTCGGGGCCGCCGATCCGGCCGGTCGCGGTGGAGTAGATCTTCCGGCCGCTCACCGCGGTGACCCGGGCCTGCAGGTGGAGCGCGGTGCCCACCGGGACGGGCCGCACGAAGTCGGTCTCCAGCCGGCCGGTCACCGCGATGACCCGCAGCAGCCAGTTCAGCGATCCGAGCGTCTCGTCGAGCGCGGAGGCCAGGACACCGCCGTGCGCGAGGCCCGGTGCGCCCTGGTGGGCGGGTTTCACGGTGAATTCGGCGGTGACGGTCACACCTTCGCCGGCCCGCGCCTGGAGGTGCAGCCCGTGCGGCTGTCCCTCGCCGCAGCCGAAACAGTGCGCGTAGTGCGCTCCGAGGAGCTCTCCGGGGGCCGGGGCATCGTGGTGGCGCACGGGCGCTATGGCGTCGGCCGGGGGCGTCAGCCCTGAAGATGTTCGTGTCACAGCCGCAGACATTACCCGCGCGGCAACCCGGGGACGCCACCATGCCAAGCTTGGCTTTATGCAGCCTTACGAAGAACGTCTCACCGCGCCCCGTTCCTGGTGGCTCATCGCCCTGCTCGTCGGGGTCGCGGGCGCGCTGATCACCCTGCCCCTCGGCACGCTGCCGATGCTCGGCGGCCTGGTCGGCGGGGCGGCAGTGGCGGGCATCATCGTGAGTTCGTACGGCTCGGTCCGTATCCGGGTCGTCGCCGGGTCGCTCGTCGCGGGCGACGCGAAGATCCCGCTGTCCGCGCTGGGCGAGGCCACGGTGCTGGACGCCGAGGAGACGGTCGCCTGGCGCTCGTACAAGGCCGATCCGCGCGCTTTCATGCTGATGCGCAGCTATGTGCGGACGGCTCTGCGGGTGGAGATCACGGACCCGGCCGACCCGACGCCGTACGCCTACCTCTCGACCCGCGATCCCGAGGCGCTCAAGGCCGCCCTGACGGGTGTGACCGCCGCCCAGGGCTGACGCGGCCTGCGGGCGCTACAGCTCCGCCGTCGTTCCTGCTCCGCGGTCTTTCCTGCTCCGCGGTCTTTCCTGCTCCGCGGTCTTTCCTGCTCCGCGGCCGTTACGGCTCCGCGGTCTTTCCGCCGGGAAGCTCCTTCGGCTTCTCGCCGGGAAGCTCCTTCGGCTTCTCCAGGGGCGGCAGCTCGGGAAGGGCGTCCCACGGGACCTGGCGCTTGCGCATGTCCTTGCGCACCTTGTCGGCGAGTTTCCTGGTGTCCCTGCGGTTCATCACGGCGCCGACGGTGGCGCCCACCATGAACGGCATCAGGTTCGGCAGGTCGCGGACCGTGCGCTTCATGATCTGCTGGCGCATTTCGCGCTTCATCTGGCCGCCGAGCGCGGTGAAGGTGGCGGGCTTGGTGATGTCGAAGCCGCGCTCGCCCGACCACGCGTGCAGATAGGCGGTGGAGCGCTCCTTGAGGCCGCCCGGCGGGCGCATCCCGTAGACCTCGTGCAGTTCGGCGATGAGCTTCAGCTCGATCGCCGCGACCCCGGTGATCTCCGCGGCGATCTCGGCCGGCATGGCGAGCGGTACGGGCAGCATCGCGGCCGCTCCGATGCCAGCGCCGACGGTCGATGTCGCGTTGGCGGCCCCCGCGACGAGCCGGTCGGCGATCTCCTCCGGGCCGAGCCCGGGAAAGTGCTTGCGCAGTGTCGTGAGATCGCGGACCGGGATCCGGGGTGCGATGTCGATGATGCGGTCGGCGATGTACGCGAACCCCGCTTTCGCGCCTGCCCCGCCCTTCTGGATGCCGTGCTGTATCCCGTGCTGTATTCCCTGCACGCCGTTCCTGAGAGCGCCCAGCCGACGGGCCCCGGTCGTGGGTCCGTCCTGCACGCCCCGCGCCACCGCAGCGAAGGGCGCCGCTTCGTCGAGCGAGGCCGGAAGGCCCCGCTCGTCGTCACGTGCGCTGCTGACGAGCGCGCTCGCCCCGTGGTCGTCCTCCTCCGGGGGCCGGAGGGCGGGGGGCTCGGCGGGCGCTTCCGCACCCTCTGCCGGGCCCGTACGGCCCTGCTGGTCCTCGGGGGAACCCTTCCGCCGGAAGCGTCGCTTCCGGGACGGTGTCGCGCCTGCCACGGCCGGCTGCCTCAGTCGCAGTCGCGGCAGATGGGCTGGCCGTTCTTCTCGCGCGCCAGCTGACTGCGGTGGTGCACCAGGAAGCAGCTCATGCAGGTGAACTCGTCGGCCTGGCGGGGCAGCACCCGCACCGACAGCTCTTCGTTGGACAGGTCGGCGCCGGGCAGTTCCAGGCCCTCGGCCTGCTCGAACTCGTCGACGTCGACAGCGGCTGTCGACTTGTCGTTCCGACGTGCCTTGAGCTCTTCCAGACTGTCCTGGTCGCTGTCGTCGTCGGTCTTGCGTGGAGTGTCGTAATCCGTAGCCATGTCGCGCTCTCCCCCTCTGGGTATTTGCGGTGTCTCCAGCGCACGTAACGCGTGAGAGGCCGGACTTGTGCCCGACCCGAGGCGGAGATTTTGCCTCACATCAAGGTCTGTTACTCAATCGACACCCAACCGGATCCCCGGGGAGAGATCGATTTGGATGGCGATCGGGACCGTACACGGTCCCGGGGTGGCGCTTTGCGGGCGCCACCCCGTGTACTTCCCGTGATCGCACCCCCTGGAAACCCAGGGTTTTCCCGGGTTTTCGGGGATTTGCGGATAACGGAGAGTAGGTGGACGGAAAATCGCCCCTGTGACCGATCGCACATCTGTCTTACGGGAACGCGTCCCGAAAATTCCGCGCAAAGCGAACATCCGGCCTACCCCCGCCGACCGGCTCAGACAGGCAACGTGACACGCATCACCAGGCCGCCACCCTCGCGGGGCTCCGCGATGATACGGCCTCCGTGGGCGCGGGCGACGGAACGCGCGATGGACAGACCGAGTCCGACGCCCTTGTCGCTGCCGGTCCGCTCGGTGCGCAGGCGCCTGAACGGCTCGAAGAGGTTGTCGATCTCGTAAGCGGGAACCACGGGGCCCGTGTTCGAAACCACCAGCAGCGCCTGGCCCGGCTGCAGTTCGGTGGTGACCTCCACCCAGCCGTCCTCCGCGATGTTGTACCGCACGGCGTTCTGGACGAGGTTGAGGGCGATCCGCTCCAGCAGGATGCCGTTGCCCTGCACGACCGCGGGCGACTGCTCCCCGCGGATCTCCACCCCCTTCTCGGTGGCCTCCGCCAGGGTCTGGTCGATGGCCCTGGTGGCCACTTCGGCCAGGTCGACCGGCTTGCGCTCGACGATCTGGTTGTCGCTGCGGGCCAGCAGCAGCAGCCCCTCGACCAGCTGCTCGCTGCGCTCGTTGGTGGCCAGCAGCGTCTTGCCGAGCTGGGTGAGCTCGACGGGCGCGCCCGGGTCGGAGAGGTGCACCTCCAGCAGCGTGCGGTTGATCGCCAGCGGTGTGCGCAGCTCGTGCGACGCGTTGGCGACGAACCGCTGCTGCGCGGTGAAGGCACGCTCCAGCCGGTCGAGCATCTCGTCGAAGGTGTCGGCGAGCTCCTTGAGCTCGTCGTCAGGGCCGTCCAGCTCGATCCGCCGGGTCAGGTCCGTGCCCGCCACGCGGCGGGCCGTGCGGGTCATCCTGCCCAGCGGGGACAGCACCCGCCCGGCGACCGCGTAACCGAAGGCGAAGGCGATGATGCTGAGGCCCACCAGGGCGTACAGCGAGCGGGCCAGCAGATGGTCGAGCGCCTGCTGGCGCTGGTGGTTGACGCAGGAGTTCATCGCCTCGTTGAACTGGTCGGCCGACCCCCCCTTGGGCAGGTTGCACACCTCGCTGGTGACCGAACCGGTGACGATCTTGAAAGGCAGCTGGCCACCGACGTTGAGCGCCTGCGCCGCCAGCATGTAGATGATCGTCAGCAGCAGGATGCCGGCGATCAGGAACATCCCGCCGTAGAGCAGCGTCAGACGTATCCGGATCGTCGGCCGCAGCAGCGGGGAGAGGGACTCCGAGCTCTTCGGGTCCCAGGTCGGTTTGGGCGGTGCCGGTGGCGCCGCCGGGCTGGTGGCCACGGGGCGCTCAGATCCGGTAACCCGAGCCCGGCACGGTCACGATGACCGGGGGCTCACCGAGTTTCCGGCGCAGCGTCATGACGGTCACCCGTACGACGTTGGTGAACGGATCGGTGTTCTCGTCCCACGCCTTCTCCAGGAGCTGCTCCGCCGAGACGACGGCGCCCTCGCTGCGCATCAGCACTTCGAGCACGGCGAACTCCTTGGGGGCCAGCTGGATCTCGTGGCCCTCCCGGAAGACCTCACGGCGGTTGGGGTCCAGCTTGATGCCGGCCCGCTCAAGGACGGGTGGCAGGGCGACCGTCGTACGGCGCCCGAGTGCCCGGACCCGGGCGGTCAGCTCGGTGAAGGCGAAGGGCTTGGGCAGATAGTCGTCCGCGCCCAGCTCGAGCCCCTCCACGCGGTCGCTGACATCGCCCGAAGCCGTCAGCATCAGGACCCGGGTGGGCATGCCGAGTTCGACGATCTTGCGGCAGACGTCATCACCGTGGATGACCGGCAGGTCCCGGTCGAGGACCACGACGTCGTAGTCGTTGACCCCGATCCGCTCCAGGGCCGCGGCGCCGTCGTACACGACGTCGACGGCCATGGCCTCCCGGCGAAGTCCGGTGGCCACCGCATCGGCGAGCAGCTGCTCGTCCTCGACGACGAGTACGCGCACGGCGCTTGTCCTTCCGTTACAGCCCGTGTCCGGGCAGGGTCTGGCCTGGGGTGTGTACTTCCATCCTGCCCCGTACGGCCATAAACCGGCTGTAAGGCAGTGCCCGGCACCGGACGGCGGGGAATTCAGGGATTCCCGGTGCGGTTGAGGTTTCTTCGAGGCGGAGCAAGGGGAGGACGACTGCACACCCGCCGATCACGCCCTGTACGGGGCGCGCCACACCTCGCTCCGCCACCACCGGGGACGCGTGATCAGTTGATGACCCTCGGCACACCCCCGTGCCACCGACCCACGACGAGGGGGCGCACCATGGACGCATTCACCGCAGGTCTGCTGCAGCGGATAAAGGCCACCCAGACCGACCTGACGCGTGCCCGCGAGTCCGGCGACGACTTCCTGGCGGAGGTCGAGCAGGGCGAGCTGGACGATCTTCACCGCCTCGCGGCCGAGCACGGCGTGACCGTCGGACCGGCCCTGACCGCCGAGTCCGGCGCGGACATCCGCACTGCGGGCGTCTGACCCGCACGGCTCACTCACGGAGCCCCCCGGCACCACGGAACGGTGCCGGGGGCTCCGTATGTCCGGACCCCGTGCGGAGCCAGGCGCGTGCGGCGCCGCCGGGCGTGTGCGGCGCCGGGCCGCCGTAGGCGCTCAGTCGTGCCAGGCGCCGTACTCCTCCAGCAGCGCCTGGAGCGGCTCGAAGACGCCCGGCGACGCGGCGACCGTCAGATCGTCCGTGGGGCGCTCCCCCGGGCGTCCGCCGGTCAGTGCACCCGCCTCGCGGGCGATCAGGTCACCGGCCGCCCGGTCCCACGGGTGCAGCCCCCGCTCGTAGTACCCGTCGAGCCGGCCTGCCGCCACATCGCAGAGGTCGATCGCCGCCGAGCCGCCGCGCCGGATGTCGCGCAGCTGCGGGATGAGCCGCTGGGCCACGGCCGCCTGATGGGTGCGCACCGTCGCCACGTAGTTGAAACCGGTCGACACCAGGGCCTGGTCGAGCGGGGGCGCGGGCCTGCACCGCAGCCGCGCTCCGCCGAGGTGGGCGCCACCGCCGCGCACCGCGTGGAAGGTCTCGCCGCGCATCGGTGCGGCCACCACCCCGGCGACCGTCTCGCCGTCCTGCTCGGCTGCGATGGAGACGGACCAAGTGGGCAGCCCGTAGAGGTAGTTCACGGTGCCGTCCAGCGGGTCGATGACCCAGCGGACACCGCTGCTGCCCTCCGCGCTCGCGCCCTCCTCGCCCAGGAAGCCGTCGTCGGGGCGGAAGTCGGTCAGGTAGCCCGTGATGAGCTTCTCGGCCGCGATGTCCATCTCGGTGACGACGTCGATGGGGCTGGACTTGGTGGCCGCCACCCCCAGGTCGGCGGGGCGTCCGTCACGCAGCAGCGCCCCGGCGCGCCGGGCGGCCTCCAGGGCCAGTTCGAGCAGTTCGGTGTGGAGCGGGTCGGTCACGGTTCTCCCTCGGATCGCGCGTACGGGCATGCCGCACGTGGACGGGCGGACAGGTCCTAGACGTACGGGCTGTCGGCGCCCGCGGCCGCGGGCCTGGCCGTACGGGCCGGGCAGCAGCCGACCGGGCAGACGTCGTGCGAGGGGCCCAGCGCGCCGAGCGCGCACCGCTCCACCGGGCGGCCCTGCTCGGCCGACGCCCGTTCGAGCAGCAGGTCCCGGACCGCCGCGGCGAAGCGCGGGTCGGCGCCGACGGTCGCCGACCGTGCGACCGGCAGGCCCAGTTCGGCCGCCTTCGCGACCGCCTCGGTGTCCAGGTCGTACAGGACCTCCATGTGGTCCGACACGAAGCCGATGGGCACCATGACGACCGCGGGCACCCCCGCCCCGTGCAGCTCCGTGAGGTGGTCGCAGATGTCGGGTTCCAGCCACGGCGTCTGCGGGGAGCCGCTGCGCGACTGGTAGACGAGCTGCCAGGGGTGTGCGACACCCGTCTGCGCACGGACCTTCTCGACGATGACCCGTGCCACGTCCAGGTGCTCGGCGACGTATGCCCCGCCGTCGGGCCCCGAGCCGGCGGCGGCGGCCGTCGGGATGGAGTGGGTGGTGAACGCCAGGTGGGCGCCGGACCTGACCGTGTCGTCCAGCTCCGCCAGGGACTTCAGTACGCCATCGGCCATGGGACCGATGAAGCCCGGGTGGTTGAAGTAGTGCCGGAGCTTGTCGACGCGCGGCAGTTCCAGGCCCTCCGCCTCCAGCGTGGCCAGCGCGCCCGCGAGGTCCTCGCGGTACTGCCTGCAGCCGGAGTACGAGGCGTACGCGCTGGTGGCCAGGACCGCGATACGGCGGTGCCCGTCGGCGGTCATCTCGCGCAGGGTGTCCGTCAGATACGGCGCCCAGTTGCGGTTGCCCCAGTAGACCGGAAGGTCGAGGCCGTGCCCTGCGAAGTCCTTGCGGAGCGCGTCGAGGAGGGCGCGGTTCTGGCCGTTGATGGGGCTGACCCCGTCGAAGAGGAAGTAGTGCTGACCCACCTCCTTGAGCCGTTCCTTCGGGATGCCGCGGCCGCGGGTCACGTTCTCCAGGAACGGGACCACGTCGTCCGGGCCCTCGGGGCCGCCGAAGGAGAGCAGCAGGAGGGCGTCGTAGGGAGCTGGATCGCGCTGATCGGACATGCCTCAGATCCTGCCACCCGGGTCCGACAGCCGCCGGGACCCCCCACGGAACGCCTGGTCGGAGCTGCCCCCGGATGCTCTGCGGGGATCTTCGCCCGAACGGCCCCAGGCGAGGCCGTAAGCTGCGCACACCATCAGTACGCCTTACCGGAGCCCTTCTTGACCAGTCCTTACCGTGCGATCTTCGCCGCCCCCGGCACCAAGGGGTTCTCGGCGGCCGGACTCCTCGGCCGGATGCCGCTGTCCATGCTGGGCATCGGTGTGGTGACCATGATCTCGCAGCTCACCGGGCGGTACGGACTGGCCGGCGCGCTCTCGGCGACGCTCGCGCTGTCGGCGGCCGCGATCGGCCCGCAGATCTCCCGGCTCGTCGACCGGTACGGGCAGCGGCGGGTGCTGCGCCGGGCGACCGTCGTCTCCGCCGTCGCCGTCGCGGGACTGCTGGTCTGTGCGCAGCAGCGGCTGCCGGACTGGACGCTCTTCGTCTTCGCGGCCGGAGCGGGCTGTGTGCCGAGCGTCGGCTCGATGGTCCGGGCCCGCTGGGCGGCGATCCACCGGGGCGATCCGCGCAAGCTGCACGCGGCGTACTCCTGGGAGTCGATCGTCGACGAGGTGTGCTTCATCTTCGGCCCGATCCTCTCCATCGGGCTCTCCACCGCCTGGTTCCCGGAAGCGGGGCCGCTGATGGCGGGCGGCTTCCTCGTGGTGGGGGTGTGCTGGCTGACGGCGCAGCGCGCCACCGAACCGGCCCCGCATCCGCACGCGCACGGCCCGGGCGGCTCCGCGCTGGGCTCCCCCGGACTGCGGCTGCTGGTGCTGACGTTCGTGGCGACGGGCGCGATCTTCGGGTCGATCGACGTCGTGACGGTCGCGTTCGCCGACGAGCGCGGCCACAAGGCGCTGGCCAGTCTGGTCCTCGCGGTGTACGCGCTGGGATCCTGTCTGGCCGGGGCGGTCTTCGGGCTGCTGCACCTGCGCGGGGCCGCTTCGCGCAGGTGGCTGGTGGGGGTGTGCGCGATGGCCCTGAGTATGATCCCCCTCCAACTGGCCGGGAACCTGCCGTTTCTGGCCGGGGCGCTCTTTGTCGCGGGGCTCTTCGTCGCACCGACGATGGTGACCACGATGGCCCTCGTCGAGCAGCACGTACCGCGCAGCAGGCTGACCGAGGGCATGACCTGGACGAGTACCGGTCTCGCTGTCGGGGTGGCGCTCGGCTCGTCGGCCGCCGGCTGGGTGGTCGACGCGGGCGGGGCACGCCAGGGGTATCTGGTGCCGCTCGTGGCGGGAGCGCTCGCGGCCGTGGTGGCGTTGCCCGGGTACCGCCGGCTCAATGTGCCGGTGCCACTAGACGGGAGCGGGGCGGATGAGCGGTACACCAAGGACACCGGCTGCGGCACGGACGGCGACGGCGGTACGGGAGACGGGGCCCTGGCGTAACTGGGCGGGTAACGTCACCGCGCGCCCGGCGCGTGAGGTGACCCCGGCGTCCACCGCCGAACTGGCCGACGCCGTCCGGCGGGCGGCGGACGAGGGCCTGAAGGTGAAGGCCGTCGGCACCGGCCACTCCTTCACCGCGGCGGCGGCGACCGACGGGCTGCTGATACGCCCCGGTCTCCTCACCGGCATCCGGCGGATCGACCGCACGGCCGGCACGGTGACCGTCGAGGCCGGGACCCCGCTGAAGCGGCTCAACCAGGCGCTGGCGCGTGAGGGGCTCACCCTCACGAACATGGGCGACATCATGGACCAGACGGTGGCGGGCGCCACCAGCACCGGCACCCATGGCACCGGCCGCGAGTCCGCCTCGATCTCCGCGCAGATCCGGGCGCTCGAACTGGTCACGGCCGACGGTTCGGTGCTGACGTGCTCGGCGACCGAGCACCCCGATGTCTTCGCGGCCGCCCGGATCGGCCTCGGCGCGCTGGGGGTCGTCACCGCGATCACCTTCGCGGTGGAGCCCGTCTTCCTGCTGACGGCCCGCGAGGAGCCGATGGCCTTCGACCGGGTGACCGCGGACTTCGACCAGCTCGTCACCGAGAACGAGCACTTCGAGTTCTACTGGTTCCCGCACACCGGCAACTGCAACACGAAGCGCAACAACCGCAGCGCGGGCCCGGCCGCCCCGCCCGGCAGGGTGGCCGGCTGGATCGAGGACGAGCTGCTCTCCAACGGCGTCTTCCAGGCGGCCTGTTCGCTGGGCCGGGCGGTCCCCGCGACGATCCCCGCGATCGCGAAGATCTCCAGCCGGGCGCTGTCCGCCCGCACCTACACGGACATCCCCTACAAGGTCTTCACAAGTCCGCGCCGGGTGCGCTTCGTGGAGATGGAGTACGCCCTCCCGCGCGAGGCCGCGGTGGAGGCGCTGCGCGAGGTCAGGGCGATGGTGGAGCGCTCGCCGCTGCGGGTGAGCTTCCCCGTCGAGGTCCGTACGGCACCCGCGGACGACATCGCGCTCTCCACGGCCTCGGGCCGGGAGAGCGCGTACATCGCGGTCCATCTGTACCGGGGCACTCCGCACCGGGCGTACTTCACTGCGGTGGAGCGGATCATGACCGCGCACGGCGGGCGGCCGCACTGGGGCAAGCTGCACACCCGCGACGCGGCGTATCTGGCCGGGGTGTACCCGCGCTTCGCCGAGTTCACGGCGGTACGCGACCGGCTCGACCCGCAGCGGCTGTTCGGCAACGACTACCTGCGCCGGGTCCTGGGCGACTGACGGCAGGCCGCGGCCCCCCGGGGAGCCTGGCTCCCCGGGGGGCCGCGTACCCACCGGGCTCTGCTGTTCGGCCGGACTCTGCTGTCCCACCGCGTGTGCTGTCCCGCCCGTAGCCGGGCTTCTGTCCGCTATCCGGCCGGGCTCTGCGCGCCGGTCTCCGGCGCGTTGTCCTGCTTGGCTCCGGTGCCGTCGTGCCCCGATGTGGAGCCCGAGCCGTCACCCGAACCGTCGGACGGTGTCGGGTCCGGGGTCTGCCCGCCGCCCGTCGCCGGCTGCGAGGGGGTGGGCGTCGGGTCGGTCGACGTGCCGGTCCTGCCCGGGTCGGGCTTCGACTCGCCGGTGTCGCCCGAGCCGGACCCGGCGCCGGTGGACGGCGAGGGGTCGGGTCCTGTGCTCTGCTGCCCGTCGTGCCGCTGCGGATCCTGGCTCTGCCGCGGGTCGTCGGAGACCGCGGGCGCGGGCGAGTGGTGCCCGGTCCCGCTGCCGCCCTGGACCACCGAGCCCACGGTCGTCCCCGAGCCGCCGCTGAGGCCGTGTCCGGAGAGCAGCTCGAAGCCGGTGATCCCCGCCATCGCCACGAGGAACACGACCAGGGCGGCGAGTGAGGAGCGCTTCCAGCCCCGCACCCGTGTCCCATGGGTCGTGGCCTCGGTGAACCCTTCGTCCGCGACCGGCGTCAGCAGCCGCGTGGCGTCCGGCTCCCCGTCGGCGGGGAGCGTCGCGGTCCACTCGGTACGGTCGGCGTCGGACCGCCCGGGCCACGGCGCCGCGATCGTCGGCGGCGCGTCCCCCGGGCCCCGCGCCCCCGGCACCTGCCGCACCGGGACCTTCAGGACCTTGGGTTTGACCTGGACCGTCACCTCGCGGATCTGCTCTCCCGTGCGCCGGAAGAGATGCTGGAAGACCGTGCCGCCACAGGTGGCGATCACGCTCACCAGGCCCGCGCCGATGATCGTTCCGTACACGCCGAGCTGCGAGGCCAGCACGGCCGCCACCACAGCGGCGAACGCACTGCCCGCGACCTGCGGGACGCTCAGATCGAGCTGTCTCCTCTTCCCGCTTCCGGCCTCTGTGCCGCCGTCCGGCTTCTGCTCCATCACCAGCCCCTGTTTGCCCATCTGGTTACACCCTGCACCAGAAAGGGACATTTGAGCGAAGTAGATAGTTCCGGTTCGGAAGATTGTGTGAAGCACAACACCCACGGGCATACGCTGACGGCACATACAGGGCTCCCCCGCCGCCGGACCCCGGGAAGTTCAGCGGCGAGCCGTCCACCCGCTTGGCCCGAATGGAGTACTGTGGCGAGCCCTGGGCCCGGCCTCCCTCAGGGGTGTCCGGACCAACGGGAGGGGGCCTAAGGCGGCACTCGAACCGGCAGCACCATGGCACTGCACCGGCGCCTTGCTGCACAGAGTGACCGACGGTCGCTCTGCGTCGCAAACAGGTAACCGTGCCATAACGGCGTTTCAGGGCCGAGGCCCGACACGCCGGATAACTCGGCAAGGTTGTGGCGTGCTGTACCCGGGCAGGCCACACTCGACTAGCGGAAGCAGCGACGCACGTGACGTCGGCAGGCACCACCCGGGAGGTTCCCATGCCCGAACTGCGTGTCGTGGCCGTCTCGAATGACGGCACACGACTGGTGCTCAAAGCTGCGGACAGTACGGAGTACACGCTTCCGATCGATGAGCGGCTGCGTGCGGCGGTCCGTAATGACCGCGCCCGCCTCGGCCAGATCGAGATCGAGGTGGAGAGCCACCTCCGTCCCCGTGACATCCAGGCGCGTATAAGAGCAGGCGCCTCCGCCGAAGAGGTCGCCCAGATGGCCGGGATCCCGGTCGACCGGGTCCGCCGCTTCGAGGGGCCCGTGCTGGCGGAGCGTGCCTTCATGGCCGAGCGCGCCCGCAAGACCCCCGTACGGCGCGCCGGTGAGAACACCGGCACAGGACCGCAGCTCGGCGAGGCCGTGAACGAGCGGCTGCTGCTGCGCGGCGCCGAGCGGGACACCGTGCTCTGGGACTCCTGGCGCCGCGACGACGGGACCTGGGAGGTCCTGCTGGTCTACCGGGTCGCCACCGAGACGCACTCGGCGAGCTGGAGCTACGACCCGCCGCGCCGCCTGGTGCAGGCCATGGACGACGAGGCACGGTCGCTGATCGGCGAGTCCGACGACTCGCTCGCGGCGCCCGAGCCGAGCTTCCCGTTCGTACCGAGGATCGCCAGGCTGCCCCGCGACCGGCCGCTCGACCGCGCGCTGGACCGGCAGATGGAGCGCCCCACCGCGCCGGTGCCCGCCCCTCCCGAGCCGGAGGAGAGCGGCAGCGGCGAGCGTGACTCGCTGACCAGCCTGCTGGAGGCCGTCCCGAGCTTCCGGGGCGACATGGTCGTTCCCGAGCGCCCCGCCCCGCCCGAGCTTCCGCCGTCCGAGCCCGCGCAGGAGCCGGAGACCGAGGAGCCGCCCGCGGCGTCCGCCGGGGCCGGTTCGGCGTACGCGGACGTGCTGATGCCCCGTGCGGTGGCAGGCCACCGTGACCGGCTGACCGGGACGACGGACCGGCAGGCCGAGGCGGACGGTGTCCGTCCGGGCCGGCGTGCGGCCGTGCCGAGCTGGGACGAGATCGTCTTCGGCACCCGGCGCAAGAAGCAGGAGTAGCAGGAGCAGTGGCACGGGGCCCGTACGCGGTGCGTACGGGCCCCGTGCCGTGCGCTCAGCCGCCGTCGGGGGTGGGCCCGGTGGCGACGGGGCGGGACTCGTCCGACGACCACTGCGACCAGGAGCCCGCGTAGAGCGCGGCCCGGATGCCCGCGATCTCCAGGGCCAGCACCTCATGCGCCCCCGACACGCCCGAGCCGCAGTAGACGCCGACCTGCGCGCCCCGGTCCGCCGCACCCAACGCGCTGAACCGCGCGGTCAGTTCACCGGTCGGGAGGAAGCGCCCGTCCGCCGCGGTGTTCTCGGACGTCGGGGCCGACACCGCGCCTGGAATGTGCCCGCCGATCCGGTCGATGGGCTCCACGTCACCCCGGTAGCGTTCTGCGGCGCGGGCGTCCAGCAGTACGCCCTTCCTCGCCAGCTCGGCCGCACCGTCCGCGTCGAGGAGCGGCAGCGCCCCGGGGGCGGGTACGAAGTCGCCCGGCTCGGGCTGCGGGGTCCTGGTGGAGAGCGGCCCGGTCCAGGATGCGAGACCCCCGTCCAGTACCCGGACGTGCGGATGTCCCGTCCAGCGCAGCAGCCACCAGGCGCGCGCCGCGGCCCAGCCCTGGCCGCCGTCGTAGACGACGACCGGGGTGTCACGGGAGACGCCCGCGCGGCGGAGCACCGCGCCCAGCTCCGCCGGTTCGGGCAGCGGGTGGCGGCCGCCCGCGCCGGGAGGCCCCGCCAGCTCCGTGTCCAGGTCGACGAAGACCGCGCCGGGAATGTGGCCGGCCTCGTAATCGGGGCGCAGGTTCGGGCCGCCGAGCTGCCAGCGGATGTCGAGGAGCACCGGCGGACGGGGTCCGGCCGACTCGCTCGCGAGATCGGATGCGGTAATGATGGGTGTCATGACTGCCATCCTCGCCCAGAGTCCGGCCCGCACGTAACGCCGTAGAAAAGGACGAGGAGTGCCAAAACCGGCATCCTCCTGCTGGAACATGCAAAATGCGGCGCGGCCGGGGCGCGCCGCGCGGCAGGTGGTGGAAGCATCTGGGCGGGGGGCGGCACACCGACCCCCGCACGGCCACCACCGATGGTCCGAGGAGAGAGCGAAAATGACCGAGGCAGCCTCGCGGCGCAGGCCCGGAACCCCTTGCTGGGTGAGTCTGATGGTGCACGGCCTGTCGGAGACCCAGGAGTTCTACGGCGACCTGTTCGGCTGGGAGTTCCGGCCGGGTCCCGAGCAGCTGGGCCCCTACGTACGAGCGCTGCTGGGCGGCCGTGAGGTCGCGGGGATCGGGCAGATGCCCCCGGACCGGCATCTGCCGATCGGCTGGACGACGTATCTGGCCTCCGACGACGTCGACGCGACAGCGGAGGCCGTCAGGCACTGCGGCGGGACGGTCGGGGTGGGCCCGCTCGACGCGGGAGAGGCGGGCCGGCTGGCCATAGGGTCGGACCCGGACGGCGCGGTCTTCGGTATCTGGCAGGCGGCGGCCCATCTGGGCACCGCCGAGTACGGCGCGCCCGGAACGCCGGTGTGGAACGAGCTGGTGACCCGGGAGACCGGGTCGGTCGGCAAGTTCTACGGGGCGGTGTTCGGCTACGAGACGGAGGCGGTCGTCTCGGCCGACTTCGACTATCTGACGCTGTATCTGGAGGGGCGGGCCGTGGCCTCGCTGCACGGGGTCGGTCAGGCGCTGCCCCGCGACAGGGGCGCGCACTGGATGACGTACTTCGAGGTGGCGGACGTCGACGCGGCCGTGCACCGGGTGACCGAGCTGGGCGGGCAGATGCTCCGGCCGCCGCGCCAGGGCGAGACGGGGCGGCTGGCCACGGTGGCCGACCCGGAGGGTGCGGTCTTCACCGTCGTCAGGACGGAGCGCTGACATCCCTGCGGGCCTCGGGCGCCTGAGGCGGGGCGGTCACATCGCGGACGGTGCGTCAGCGTCGCCGGCGGGCGCCTCGCGGCCACGGATCCGGCCGGCGGGGAAAGCTCTGCCCGGCGTGGGGAGGCGCCCGATCAGGCCGGGTTGGACGGCAGCACGTCGGGAGAGAGCGCCGCGGCCCTCACGGCGCCGCTCGTCATGCGCCGACGGTGATGCTGCCGGCAGAGGACCTCGTAACCGACGTCCTCGGCAGAGCGGTCGACGTCGCCCACGACGACCTGCTCGCCCTCCACGACCATCTCCCCGCCCACCGTACGGGCGTTGTGGGTGGCCCGGGCGCCGCACCAGCACATCGCCTCGACCTGGAGGGACTCGATGCGGTCCGCGAGTTCGATCAGCCGCTGTGAGCCGGGGAAGAGCTTGGTGCGGAAGTCGGTCTTGATGCCGAAGGCGAAGACGTCCAGGTTCAGGTCGTCCACGACACGGGCCAGCTGGTCGATCTGCTCGGGCGCGAGGAACTGCGCCTCGTCCACGATGACATGGTCGACTCTGCCACCCTGCGACATCAGGCCCACCAGATAGGCGTAGAGGTCCATCCCGGGCGCCGCCTCGACCGCGTCGGTCACCAGGCCGAGGCGGGAGGAGAGTTTGCCCTGGCCGGCGCGGTCGTCGCGGGTGAAGATCACGCCCTGCAGACCGCGCGCGGAGCGGTTGTGCCCGATCTGGAGCGCCAGTGTGCTCTTCCCGCAGTCCATCGTTCCGGAGAAGAAAACCAGCTCGGGCATGAGAGGTCGCGGGCCTTTCGGGTCTGCGGAGAGTTCGGGTCCGCGGCGCGGGGGAACGCGCCGGGCGCGGTTACGAGCGTACTTCGAGCAGCGGGACCAGTTGCTCCGCGGGGGTCATCGAGCCGTGCATGCCGACCATCGCCGATTCGTGGGGCTCACGGCGGGACGCGGTGATCACCACGTCGGCGTGGGCCGCGGCGACGACATCGCCGATCCGGCCGTACACCCGCTCGTCGACCGCCGGGCCGAACCAGCCCGCGGCGATGGCCTCGTCGCGGCTCGCGACCCAGAACTGCTCGCCGAGCACCTCGCGCCAGACGGCCAGCACATCGCTCTGCGCGCCTGGTACCGCGTAGACGTGCCGGGCTCTGCCTTCGCCGCCCAGCAGGGCGACGCCCGCGCCCAGTTCCCAGTCCTCGTCGAAGTCGATGCGCGACTCCTCGTCGAAGGGGATGTCGATCATGCCGTGGTCCGCGGTGACATACAGCGCCGACCGGGGCGGGAGCTGCTCGGCGAGGCGCTGGACGAGCCGGTCGACGTACATCAACTGGCCGCGCCAGGCGTCCGATTCCATACCGAAGCGGTGGCCCTTGCCGTCCACCTCGCTGTAGTACGTGTAGATCAACGAACGGTCGGCTGCGCCCAGTTGGGCGGCGGCCAGATCCATCCGGTCCTCACCGGTGAGTTTGCCGCGGAAGGTGCCGCCGCTGAGCGCGATCTTGGTGAGCGGGGTGTTCTGGAAGTCCGGCGACGAGACCTGCGCGGTGTGCACGCCCGCCGCGTCGGCGAGCTGGAAGACCGTGGGGTACGGCTGCCAGATGTGCGGGTCGGTCCAGGGGCGCCAGCGCAGCTGGTTCATCAGCTCGCCGGTCTCCGGGTTCCGGGTGGTGTACCCGGTGAGGCCGTGTGCGCCGGGCGGCAGTCCGGTGCCGACCGAGGCGAGCGAGGTCGCCGTGGTGGCGGGGAAGCCGGCGGTGAGCGGACGGCCGGTGCCGCCGCGCGAGGTCGCCAGCAGCGAGTGGAGGTACGGGGCCTCCTCGGGGTGGGCGCGGATCTGCTCCCAGCCGAGGCCGTCGATCAGGAAGACGCAATTCCGGTCGGCGGGCGCCAGTTCCGGGATCGCGGAGGTGCAGCCGGGGACTCCCAGCCCGGCGGCGAGCGTCGGCAGCAGGTCGGCGAGCGAACCGGAGCCGTACTCCGGCACCGGGGCGCTGGAGAGGGCGAGCGGGGCGGTGTCGTCCTCGTACGGCCAGTCGGGCAGAGCCATCAGCGGCCGGCCGCCGCGGTCGCCTCGGAGAGCGCCTGCGAGAAGGCGAGGGTCTGGCGGACGGTGTCCGGGCCGTCGCCCGCCTCGCTCACACGCAGGCTCAGGTCGTCGGCGGTCGAGCTGCCCGTATAGCCGTGGTCCGCCTCGCAGTTGGGGTCGCCGCAGGCCGCGGGCTCCAGGTCGAGCCGGGCGACCGCGCCCCAGCCGATGGTCAGGACGACCTCGCGGGGCAGGGTGCCGGGAACGTACTTCTCCGGGTTCGCCACGACCCGGCTGAGCACCACGGAGGAGATCCGGCCCAGCTTCACCGACTCGGTCGACGTGGTGGCGAACGGCGTCGGAGAGCTGCCGTCGGCGGCCTGCTCGTCGGTGTGGCTGACGATGAAACGGTTGCCCGTCAGGACGAGGACCGTGACATGGCGGCGGACCTCGTTGGAATCGAACGTGGTCTCTTGATGCACCAGGTACGAAGAAACCGGTTCGCCGCCGACAGCGGCCTCCACCGCCTCGGCCACGAGGGCCGGGTAGTAGCCGCTGCGCTCGATCGCCGCGCGGAGCCCCTGGGTCGTTGTACCGGTCTTCGCCATGGGCTCCATCTTAGACCGACGGCTGCGGGGCGAGAGGCCGCCGGAGCAGCGCCCGCACGGGGCCCGGCCGCGGGCCGCCTCAGTAGCTGGGGAGGCGGCGCGGGCCGAGGTCGCCGAGCGCGTTCGCGGGGGCGAGCCGTACCGCGGCGCCGAGCACCGAGAGCCCGCTCTGCCCGACCACCACCGGTTCGAGAGCGACGGACACCACTTCGGGGTGGTCGTCCACCAGCCGCGACACCCGCAGCAGCAGCTCTTCGAGAGCCGCGGTGTCGACGGGTGCCGAGCCACGCCAGCCGAACAGGAGGGGGGCGGTCCTGATGCTCCTGATGAGCCCTGCGGCGTCCCGGTCGGTGGCCGGGACGAGGCGGTGGGCGGTGTCACCGAGCAGCTCGGACGGCGCCCCGGCCAGGCCGAAGGAGAGGACGGCCCCGACGGCGGGGTCGATCGCGGACCGTACGACGGTGTCGACGCCGCGCCCCACCATCGCCTGCACCACGGGCCGGACCTCGGCCGGGCTGCCGAGGTCACCGGAGAGTTCCGCGTAGGCGCGGCGCAGCCCCGCCTCGGTTCCGATGTCGAGGCGCACACCGCCGAGGTCGGGGCGGTGGCGGAGGTGGGGGGCCGTGGCCTTGAGCGCGACGGGGTAGCCGAGACGCCCGGCCGCCGCGACGGCGGTGTCCGCGTCCGGGGCGGGCTGGGCGGGCAGGACGCGGATGCCGTACAGACCGAGGAGTTCACAGGCGTCGTCGGACGGAAGTGCGAGGCCGCGTGTGACGTCGACGCGGGCGGTGGCGAGCAGTTCCTCGATCCGGGTGGCGGCGGCGTTCTCGTCGATGTCGTCGTACTCGGGGACCCGGCCGGGCTCGGCGGACTCACGGCGCCACTGCGCGTACCGGACGGCCTGGGCGAGCGCGCGGACGGCCCGCTCGGCGGCCGGGTAGGCGGGGATGCCACGGGTACGGAGGGGCGGGGGCACGGTGTCCTCGGACGGGGCGGCGGTGCTGATGGGGTCGGTGCCGGTGTCAGCCGCATGGGCGGTGCCGGTGCCGGTGCCGGTGCCGTTGCCGGCGCCCGTGCCTGTGTCGTCCGTGCCTGTGTCCGTGTCAGCCGCGTGGGTGGTGCCGGTGCCCGTGCCTGTGTCCGTATCAGCCGCATGGGCGGTGCCGGTGCCGGTGTCCGTGTCCGTGTCAGCCGCCGGTGCGAACGGTGCCTCTCCCCCGTCGCTGTCCGGGGCCGCCGTGGCCGTGCCGCGCGGGCGCACCGTGCCGCTGGCTTCGGCCAGCGCCTCGGCGAGGCCGCCGATCTCCAGATGCACCACGGCGACCGGCTTGGCGGGGGCGCCTGCTGCCGCCTCGCGCAGGGCAGCGGCCAGCACCTCGCCGTCGCCCGACTCGGTCACGCCGTTCTCGCCCACCCAGGGGATGGCCGTGACCAGCACCGCGTCGCAGCCGTCGTCCGCAAGGGCCCGGCCGAGCGCGTCGCGAAAGTCCCTCGGGGTCGCGTCGGTCGTCAGGTCGACGGGCGACAGCGGGCGCAGCCGCTCGGTGAGGCAGGCGTCGTAGGTGAGCAGGCCGAGCGACTCGGAGTTGCCGAGGATCGCGACGCGCGGTCCTGCGGGCAGCGGCTGGTCCGCGAGCAGCAGACCTGCGTCGACGAGTTCGGTGACGGTGTCGACCCTGACCACCCCGGCCTGCCGCAGCAGCGCCGAGACGGTGGCGTCCGGGACACGCGTGACCGGGACCGCGTGGCCGGGTGGGGCGCTACCGCTGTGCCGGGCGCCCTTGACGACCACGACCGGCTTCACCGCCGCGGTACGCCGGGCGAGACGGGTGAACTTGCGGGGATTGCCGATCGATTCGAGGTAGAGCAGGGCGACGTCGGTGTCCGGGTCGTCGTGCCAGTACTGGAGGAAGTCGTTGCCCGACAGATCGGCGCGGTTGCCGGCCGAGATGAAGGAGGAGAGCCCGGCGCCGCGCCGGTGCAGCGCGGAGAGCAGGGCGATGCCGATCGCACCGGACTGGGTGAAGAGGCCGATCCGGCCCCGTGCCGGGGACTCGGGGGCCAGCGAGGCGTTCAGCCGGACGGCTTCCGCGGTGTTGATGAGGCCGAAGGCGTTCGGCCCGATGACGCGCATGCCGTACGAACGGGCGCGGCGCAGCAGTTGGCGCTGGCGCAGCAGTCCTTCGGGCCCGCTCTCCGCGTAACCGGCGGAGATCACGACGAGCCCCTGCACCCCGCTCGCCCCGCAGTCGTCGACCACGTCGGACACCTGGGCGGCCGGGACGGCGACGACCACCAGGTCGACCGCGTCCCCGGTGGCGGCGACGGACGCCACCGAGCGGTGGGCCGGGGCGCCGTCCACTTCGGTGAGGCTGTCGGGGAAGGCGCGGTTCACCGCGTAGGTGCGCCCGGTGAAACCGGAGCCGTGCAGATTGCGCAGGACGGCGCGCCCGACCCCGCCGGGTGCGCGCCCCACTCCGACGACGGCGACGGAACGGGGCGAAAGGAGTCGCTGCACCGACCGCGCCTCAGCTCGCTGTTCGCGGGCGCGCTGGACGGCGAGGGACGCCTCGGTGGGTTCCAGGTCGAAGGTGAGGTGGACCGAGCCGTCCTCGAAGCTGCGCTTCTGCTCGTAGCCGGCGTCCGTGAAGACCTTGATCATTTTGTTGTTGGCGGGCAGGACTTCGGCGACGAAGCGGCTGACCTCGCGCTCCCTGGCGACCGCGGCGATATGTTCGAGCAGCGCGGAGGCCACACCCCGCCCCTGGTGGGCGTCCTGGACGAGGAAGGCGACCTCGGCCTCGTGGGCGCCGATCCGGTCGTAGCGGACGGTCGCGATGAACTCGCCGTTGACGGTCGCGGCGAGACCCACCCGGTCGACGTAGTCGTGATGGGTGAAGCGGTGGACGTCCTTGGCGGAGAGCCGGGGGTACGGAGCGAAGAAGCGGTAGTACTTCGACTCGGGCGAGACCAGCTCGTAGAAGCTGACCAGCCGGTCGGCGTCCTCGGTGGTGATCGGCCGGATCCGCGCGGTACCACCGTCCCGCAGCACCACATCCGCTTCCCAGTGGGCCGGGTACTCCTGGTGTCGGTTCTCCTCCAGCGGGGGCTGCATGCTGAAAGCGTACGGGTCGCGGTGGTACGGCGGGCGGTGCAGTGTGGGATCCGGCAGCGCCCTCACCACGCGCCCCACGCATGCAAGAATGGTCTAGACAACAGTCGCAGAACTCGAAGGGCAACACCATGGCTGAGCGTCGCGTCAAGGTCGGCTGGACCGAGGGCCTGCACGCCCGTCCGGCCTCCATCTTCGTCCGTGCCAGCACGGCTTCCGGCGTCCCGGTGACGATCGCGAAGAACGGCAGCAAGCCGGTGAACGCGGCGTCGATGCTCGCCGTCCTCGGCCTGGGCGTGGAGGGCGGCGAGGAGATCGTGCTCACCTCGGACGTGGACGGCGCCGACGCCGCTCTGGACCGGCTGGCGAAGCTGGTCGCCGACGGGCTCGACGAACTCCCCGAGACCGTCTGAGGCATCCCCGCCGCACACAGCGCCCCTGCTCTGCAGCGGGCCCTTGCTGTACACCGGGCCGCAGTGATCCGAATTCGGTCACTGCGGCTCTTCGTTTTCCGTCTTTCCTGGAATCGGAAAAGCAGAACATAAAAAGACACGCAGGGCCGCACGGAAAGGCTGCACCAAAAATGCTTCCTCTCTGTATACGGCAGCGGTGTTAATCGCTGATGCCCGCGATGTTTACAGCATGTTGCGAATCGCTCACGCGGCCCTGCCTCCGCAGCCGGTGCGCCGCCGTGGCACGCTCACCGTGCAGCGCGGTCAGGGCGCGGGCCCGCTCCGCGTCGCCGCGCGCCACCGCGTCCACGATCGAGCCGTGCTCGGCCCAGGACGCGACCGGAAGGACCGGCTGTTCGACGGCGTACATCCAGCTGATCTTCTGCCTCAGCTGACCGAGCAGCGTGGTCAGCGCTGAGCTGCCCGACGCCTGCGCGAGCGTCTCGTGGAACCATCCGCCGAGCGACCGCAGATCCTCGCCCTGACCACGCCTGGCCCGCTCCTGGCCCAGCCTGACCAGGCCACGGAGCACCTTCAGATGCGCTTCGGTCCGCCGCTGCGCGGCGCGCGCCGCACCCATCGGCTCCAGCAGCATCCGTATCTCCAGCAGGTCGGCCGCCTCCCGCTCCGTCGGTTCGGCGACACAGGCCCCGGCATGGCGGCGGGTGACCACGAACCCCTCGGACTCCAGGGTCCGCAGGGCCTCACGGACCGGGACACGGGAGACACCGTAACGGCGCGCGAGCACCTCTTCGGTCAGCCGGCCGCCCCGCTCGTACACCCCCGAGATGATGTCGTCACGGATTGCCGTGCATACCGAATGCGCGGGAATGCGCATGACCGAACCTCCGCATCGACGCCCGCATATCGCGGTCTGTCCACACCTGTGCGGCGACTCTATGGCAGGGCAGCCGAATTCCGGAGGGCCCCCGGTAAATCATGGATATCTTTTGGCCAGGTAAAAACCGGCCGCGAGCACAGCACGCGGGACAGCGGCGCTGCGGACAGCGGGGTCAGACGTGGACGCCGTGCGAGCGCAGATACGCGACGGGGTCGATGTCCGAGCCGTAGTCGGGGCCGGTGCGGGCCTCGAAGTGGAGGTGCGGGCCCGTGACATTGCCGGTGGCGCCGGAGAGCGCGATCCGCTGGTCCGATGTGACGGTCTGGCCGACCGAGACGCCGATGGACGAGAGGTGGCCGTACTGCGTGTACGTGCCGTCGTGCATCCGGATGACGATGTTGTTCCCGTACGCGCCGCCCCAGCCGGCCTCCACGACCGTGCCAGCGCCGACGGCGTGGACCGGGGTGCCACTGGCGGCGTGGAAGTCGATGCCGGTGTGGCTGCCGGACGACCAGAGACTGCCGCCGGTCTTGTAGCCGGTGGAGACGTACGAGTGGGCGACCGGGGCCACGAAGGCGTTGAGACGCTTGCGGGCGGCGTCCCGGGCGGCGCGCTGCTTGGCCGCCTCGGCCTTGCGCTCCCGCTCGGCCTTCGCCTTGGCGGCGGCGGCCCTGGCTTTCGCGACGGCCTCGGCGTGGGCGGCCTCGTGCTGCTGTGCGGTGGCCTGGGCGGCTATCTCGTCGGCGAGGGTGTCACCGACGAGGATGGTCCGGTCGAGACGGGCTTCCTGTGCGGTGGAGACCTGCGCGCCGTCGGCCATCGCCGGGGAGGCGAGGGTGCCGATGACGCCGGCTGTGGCGAGGGTGACGACTCCGGCGACGCCCGCGGTCCTGCGGGCCGGACGGTTCGGGGCACGGTGCTTACCGGTGGGGCGGCTGAACGCCATGAAGAAGCGGATCCTTTCCTTCCCTCTCGCCTACCGGGTTAGCTGACGGGTTCGGAGCAGGAAGGTCTCCTACGGGCCCACCCCGGCGGGGCGGTCCCGATTCACCCCAGGGACTGCGTGGGTCCCCGGCTCCCCGGGCTCGCGCCTGACGGGGACTCGGCGATCGCTGCCCGGCGCCGCGGTTGCGGCTTACGTCCGACGGACAGCGGTGTGACGCTAAGTGGTGGGCCGTCGTCACGCCAAACAGACAGCGGGTTTTGTCGCACATCCCACAGGGAGCGCCGGGCCGGGGAGCGTTCAGCGAGCGGGGTCCGGCGGGCGCACCGCCCACCGGACCCCTGCCACGCACGGGCCCCCTGACCCCGCACGACGATCCGGACGAAAGCCCTCAGCTCGCGACCACGGTCACGTCGCCGATGCCCAGCGCCCTGACCGGCTCCACGATCTGCGCGGCGTCGCCCACCAGCACCGTCACCAGCCGGTCGTCGGGGAAGGCCGAGACCACGGCGGCGGTCGCCTCGACCGTGCCGGTCGCGGCCAGCCGCGCGTACAGCTGCGCCTGGAAGTCGTCCGGCAGATGCTGCTCGACCTGGTCGGCGAGCGTGCCCGCCACCGCGGCCGCCGTCTCGTACTTCAGCGGGGCGACGCCCACCAGATTCTGTACGGCGACGTCCCGCTCCGCGTCGGTGAGACCGCCCGCTGCGAGCGTCCTCAGCACCTTCCAGAGGTCGTCCAGCGCCGGCCCGGTCGACTCGGTGTCCACCGAACCGCTGATGGCGAGCATCGCGGCGCCCGTCCCGTCAGGGGCCGAGCGGAGCACCTGGCTGAAGGCACGGACGCCGTAGGTGTAGCCCTTCTCCTCGCGCAGGACACGGTCGAGACGGGAGGTGAGCGTGCCGCCCAGGCAGTACGTGCCGAGGACCTGCGCGGGCCAGACACGGTCGTGCCGGTCGGCGCCGATCCGGCCGATCAGCAGCTGCGTCTGGACCGCTCCGGGGCGGTCCACGACGACCACCCGGCCGGTGTCGTCGGCGGTGATCGCGGGCACCGGGCGTGGCGTGCCCGCGTTGCCCTTCCACTCGCCGAGGGTCTCGGCGAGCACCGCGTCCAGGTCCGTCCCCGTCAGGTCGCCGACGACCACGGCGGTGGCGGTGGACGGCCGCACGTACGCGTCGTAGAAGGCGCGGACGGCGGCCGCGTCGATACGCGCCACCGTCTCCTCGGTGCCCTGACGCGGACGCGACATCCGCGCGGTGGCCGGGAACAGCTCCCTGGAGAGCTGCTTGGCGGCCCGGCGGGCCGGGTTGGCCAGCTCGTGCGGGATCTCGTCCAGCCGGTTGCCCACGATCCGCTCGACCTCGCTCGGCGCGAAGGCGGGCGCCCGCAGCGCGTCGGCGAGCAGGCCGAGGGCCTTCGGCAGCCGGGACACCGGCACTTCGAGGGAGACCCGGACACCGGGGTGGTCCGCGTGCGCGTCGAGGGTGGCGCCGCAGCGCTCGAGCTCGGCGGCGAACTCCTCCGCGCTGTGCTTGTCGGTGCCCTCCGAGAAGGCCCTCGCCATGATCGTGGCGATACCGTCGAGCCCCTCGGGCTCGGCGTCCAGCGGGGCGTCGAGGCTGATCTCGACGGCGATCACCTGCTGTCCGGGACGGTCGCAGCGCAGCACCGTCAGGCCGTTGGGCAGGGTGGAGCGCTCGGGGGCCGGGAAGGCCCAGGGCCTGGGGGCACCCGCCTGGGGCTGCGGGTGGAAGGTCATCATCACGGCCGCGGGGTCGGTCACTGGTCCGCCTCTGTGCTCTCGGTGGCTGCGGTGGCCTCGTCGGATACGCCGTCCGCACTGGTCTCTTCGGGCTCATCGGCGGTGACGGGCTCGTACACCAGCACAGCCCTGTTGTCGGGGCGCAGCCGGGCCTTCGCGACCTCCTGCACCTCGGCGGCCGTGATGTCCAGCACCCGGCCCACCGCGGTCAGCGCCAGCTGCGGGTCGCCGAACAGCACGGCGTACCTGCACAGTTCGTCGGCGCGGCCGGCGACCGTACCGAGCCGGTCGAGCCACTCCCGCTCCAGCTGGGCCTGTGCGCGCTCCATCTCCTCGGCCGTGGGGCCTTCGGCGGCGAAGCGGGCCAGCTCCTCGTCGACGGCCGCCTCGATCTGCGGGACCTCGACACCGCCCGACGTCTTGACGTCCAGCCAGCCGAGCGAGGGGGCGCCGGAGAGCCGCAGCAGACCGAAGCCCGCGGCGACCGCCGTGCGGTCCCGGCGCACCAGCCTGTTGTGGAGCAGCGACGACTCGCCGCCGCCCAGGATGGTCAGCGCGATGTCCGCCGCGTCACACGCACGGGTGCCGTCCTCGGGGAGCCGGTAGGCGGCCATCAGGGCACGCGACGGCACCTCCTCGTACAGCTCCTCGCGCACCTCACCGCCGAGGGTGTCGGGCAGGGAGCCGTCCCGCGGCGGCTGCTTGCCGTCGTGGGAGGGGATGGTGCCGAAGTACTTCTCGACCCAGGCGAGGGTCTGCTCCGGGTCGATGTCGCCGACGATCGACAGCACCGCGTTGTTGGGGGCGTAGTTCGTACGGAAGAACGCTCGGGCGTCCTCCAGCGTCGCCGCGTCCAGGTCCGCCATGGAGCCGATCGGCGTGTGGTGGTACGGGTGGCCCTCCGGGTAGGAGAGGGCGGTCAGCTTCTCGAACGCCGTGCCGTACGGCACGTTGTCGTAGCGCTGGCGGCGTTCGTTCTTGACGACGTCCCGCTGGTTCTCCATGGACTCCTCGTCGAGCGCGGCGAGGAGGGAGCCCATCCGGTCGGCCTCCAGCCAGAGCGCCAACTCCAGCTGGTGGGTGGGCATCGTCTCGAAGTAGTTGGTGCGCTCGAAGCTGGTGGTGCCGTTGAGCGAGCCCCCTGCCCCCTGCACCAGCTCGAAGTGGCCGTTGCCCTCGACCTGTCCCGATCCCTGGAACATCAGGTGCTCGAAGAGGTGGGCGAGCCCGGTGCGCCCCTTGACCTCGTGGCGTGAACCGACGTCGTACCAGAGGCAGACCGCGGCGACCGGGGTCAGGTGGTCCTCGGAGAGCACCACCCGCAGGCCGTTGGCCAGCCGGTGCTCGGTCGCTGTCAGGCCGCCGGAACCGGCCTCGGCTGTGGCCGTGTGACCCATGGGCATGTACGTCCCTTCGATCGCGTGTGTTGACCGCGTTGAAATGCAGTCCTGCCACTGTATGCAAGCGCGCCGACAGCCGGGAGCCATCCCGGTGTGCACGGGTCGCGGTCGGTGTTGTCAGTGGGACAGTCCACAATGGTCGGCGTCAGTACCGGACCAGGCACGTGAAGGAGCCGCAGCAGCGATGGCCCGCCGCAGCACGAAGACCCCGCCTCCGGAGGACTTCGAGGAGAAGATTCTCGACATCGACGTGGTCGATGAAATGCAGGGCTCCTTCCTGGAGTACGCGTACTCGGTGATCTACTCACGGGCCCTGCCGGACGCCCGTGACGGTATGAAGCCCGTACACCGGCGCATTCTCTACCAGATGAACGAGATGGGGCTGCGCCCCGACCGCAGCTATGTGAAGTGCGCCCGGGTCGTCGGCGAGGTCATGGGCAAGCTGCACCCGCACGGCGACGCGTCGATCTACGACGCCCTGGTGCGGCTCTCGCAGTCCTTCTCGATGCGGCTCCCGCTGGTCGACGGGCACGGGAACTTCGGTTCGCTCGGCAATGACGACCCGCCGGCCGCGATGCGGTACACCGAGTGCCGGATGGCTGACGCCACGTCACTGATGACGGAGTCGATCGACGAGAACACCGTCGACTTCGAGCCCAATTACGACGGTCAGGAGCGCGAGCCCGTCGTGCTCCCGGCGGCCTATCCGAACCTGCTGGTGAACGGCTCGTCCGGGATCGCGGTCGGGATGGCGACCAATATGCCCCCGCACAATCTGGGCGAGATCATCGCGGCGGCCCGCCATCTGATCAAGCACCCGGGCGCCGACCTCGACACCCTGATGCGCTTCGTGCCGGGCCCCGACCTGCCCACCGGCGGCCGGATCGTGGGTCTCGACGGGATCAGGGACGCGTACGAGCGCGGCCGCGGCACCTTCAAGATCCGCGCGACGGCCACCGTGGAGAACGTCACTCCGCGCCGCAAGGGCATCGTCGTCACCGAACTACCCTTCGCGGTCGGCCCGGAGAAGGTCCGTGCCAAGATCAAGGACCTGGTGGCGTCGAAGAAGCTCCAGGGCATCGCCGACCTGAAGGACCTCACCGACCGGGCGCACGGGCTGCGGCTGGTCATCGAGATCAAGAACGGCTTCGTGCCCGAGGCCGTGCTGGAGCAGCTCTACAAGCTCACCCCGATGGAGGAGTCCTTCGGGATCAACAACGTGGCGCTGGTCGACGGGCAGCCGCTGACGCTGGGCCTCAAGGAGCTCCTTGAGGTCTATCTCGACCACCGCTTCTCGGTGGTCAGACGGCGCAGCGAGTTCCGCAGGACCAAGCGGCAGGACCGGCTGCATCTGGTCCTCGGGCTGCTCGTGGCGCTGCTCGACATCGACGAGGTCATCCGCCTCATCCGCTCCAGCGACAATTCGGCGCAGGCCAAGGAGCGGCTGATCTCGCACTTCTCGCTGAGCGAGATCCAGACCCAGTACATCCTGGACACTCCGCTGCGCCGGCTCACCAAGTTCGACCGGATCGAGCTGGAGAGCGAGCGCGACCGGCTGAACCAGGAGATCGAGGAGCTGACCCGGATCCTGGAGTCGGACGCGGAGCTGCGCAAGCTGGTCTCCTCCGAACTGGCCGCGGTGGCGAAGAAGTTCTCCACCGACCGCCGCACCGTACTGCTGGAGTCGGCGGGCACCCCGGTCGCCGCGGCATCCCTGGAGGTCGCCGACGACCCGTGCCGGGTGCTGCTGTCCTCCACCGGGCTCCTGGCGCGTACGGCGACCGCGGAAACGCTCAGCACGGAGGGGCAGAAGCGCACCAAGCACGATGTGGTGGTCTCGGCCGTTCCCGCGACGGCGCGCGGCGACATCGGTGTGGTGACATCGGCCGGCCGGCTGCTGCGGCTGGCGGTGATCGACCTGCCGCAGCTGCCGGACACGGCGTCCGCGCCCAGCCTGGCGGGCGGTGCGCAGATCGCGGAGTTCGTCTCACTCGCCGACGGTGAGCGGGTCGTCTGTCTCACCACGGTCGACGAGTCGTCACCGGGTCTGGCGATCGGTACCGAACAGGGCATCGTCAAGCGGGTGGTGCCCGACTACCCGGCTCACAAGGACGAGTTGGAGGTCATCGGTCTGCGCGACGGCGACCGGATCGTCGGCGCCGCCGAGCTGCGCACCGGCGACGAGGACCTGGTCTTCATCACGGACGACGCACAGCTGTTGCGCTATCCGGCCGGGCAGGTCAGGCCGCAGGGCCGGCCCGCGGGCGGTATGGCGGGCATCAAGCTGGCCGAGGGGGCCAAGGTGATCTCGTTCACCGCGGTGGATCCGGCGGCCGGTGCGGTGGTGTTCACGGTCGCGAGTTCGCACGGCACCCTGGACGACTCGGTGCGCACGGCGAAGCTGACCCCGTTCGACCAGTATCCGCGCAAGGGCCGGGCGACCGGCGGGGTGCGCTGCCAGCGCTTCCTGAAGGGCGAGGATCTGCTGGTGCTGGCCTGGGCGGGCGAGACCCCGGTGCGGGCCGCCGCCGCGAACGGCGCCCCGGCCGAACTGCCGGAGCCGGACCCGCGCCGCGACGGCTCGGGCCTGCCGCTCACCTCGGCGGTGGCGAAGCTCGCGGGCCCGGTGTAGCCCGCGGCTCAGTACGGCAGCCCGGCCTCTTCTTCGGTCCCGTCCGGTTCGGCGGGCCCTTCGGAGAGGCCGGGCACATACCGCAGGACACCCCACATGGCTTCGGCGGGGACGTCCCGCGGTGCGTACTCCCGGCAGCCGTCGAGCCGTTCACGTACGGCTTCGGCGTCGATACCCGACCCGATGAGAACCAGCTCGGTACGGGGCTCGTCGGTCCCGGGCCCAGCTGCCCGGGGTGCGGGATAGAAGCGCAGGAAGCTGCCCACCGCGTGCAGGGTGTATTTCTCCGGGTGGCCGGGGACCCCGAAGTGGACGAATCCCTTGATGCGGTAGAGGCCGTCGGGGCGGGCGTCCAGGAACTCCATCAGCCGCCGGGGGTTCATCGGCTCGGCCGAGACGAAGCCGACGCTCTCGTAGTGCGCGTGCAGATGACCGCTGTGATCACCGCTATCCCTGTGGTCACCGCCGCCGCTGTGATCACCGTCCCCGCTGCGATCACCGCCGCCGCGCTCCGTGTCATCGCGCAGGTCGTCGAAGGAGAGCTGGCCGACGCGCTCACCGGCCGGTCTGCGGTCGATCAGCAGCCCCGGGTCGATCTGCCCGTACTCGGCGGTCACCACCGGCACCCCGACGGCATGCTCGCCGACCGCGGCGCGGATACGGGCGCGGTCCGCCTCGTCCACCCGGTCCGCCTTGTTGAGGACGACCAGGTCGGCGAGGGTCAGATGGCGGTCGGTCTCGGGGTGGCGGCTGCGGGTCGCGTCGAACTCGGCGGCGTCGACGACCTGGACGAGCCCTCCGTACACGATCTCCGGATTCCCGCTCGCCAGGATCATCCTGATCAGCTCCTGCGGCTCCGCGAGACCGCTCGCCTCGATGACGATGACGTCGATCCGCAGGTCGGGGCGGGAGAGGCGGCCCAGATACTCGTCGAGTTCGCTGGTGTCGACGGCGCAGCACAGACAGCCGTCGCCGAGCGAGACCATCGAGTCGACCTGTCCCGCGACGGTCATCGCGTCGATCTCGATGGCGCCGAAGTCATTGACGACGGCGCCGATCCGGGTGCCCCGGCTCTGCCGGAGCAGATGGTTGAGCAGCGTGGTCTTGCCGGAACCGAGGAATCCCGCGAGGACGACGACGGGCACGGGTTTCCTGGACATGGGCACCGATCCTAATCGAGCCGCACACCGGCCCCGGCAGGTCAGCCGATGGCCGGCACCGGCTGCGGCGGGGGCGGCCCCACATAGCGGGCCGCAGGCCGGATGATCTTGGAGTCGGCCGCCTGCTCCAGGATGTTGGCGCTCCAGCCGATCACCCGGGCCACGCAGAAGGTCGGCGTGAACATCTCGCGCGGCAGCCCGCACTGCTCCATGACGACCCCGGCGTAGAACTCGACGTTGGTGTGCAGTTCACGGCCGGGTTTCAGTTCGGCGAGCAGTGCCTCCACCCGCTCCTCGACCTGGACGGCGAAGTCCACGAGCGGTCCGCCGAACCCCTGGGCGATCTCCCGGAGCATCCGCGAGCGGGGGTCGTCGGTGCGGTAGACGGGATGTCCGAAGCCCATGATCCGGTCGCCGGCCAGCACCCTCTCCCGTATCCACGGGTCGATGCGGTCCGGTGTGCCGATCGCGTCGAGGGTGTCGAGCGCCCGGCTCGGCGCCCCGCCGTGCAGCGGCCCGGAGAGTGCACCCACCGCGCCGACCAGGCAGGCCGCCACATCGGCGCCGGTGGACGCGATGACCCGGGCGGTGAACGTGGAGGCGTTGAAGCCGTGGTCCACGGTCGAGACGAGGTACTGCTCGACGGCGCGCGCCCGGTCCGGGTCCGGCTCCGAACCGGTGATCATGTAGAGGTAGTTGGCCGCAGCGGGCAGGTCGTCACGCGGCTCGACGGGCTCCAGGCCCTGACCGATGCGGTACAGCGCGGCCAGCAGCGTCGGCACGACCGCGCAGGCGGTGAGGGTGTCGTCGACCCGGCGCTCCGCGTCGATGTCGTAGACCGGCCGGAAGTCCGCGTCGGCGCCGAGCAGGGAGAGCGCGGTCCGCAGCCCGGCGAGCGGACCGGAGCCGGCGCGGGCGATGGCGGGCAGCGCCTCCCGGACCGCGGCGGGGAGCCGGCGGAGCCCGGCCGTCCTGGCGGTGAATTCCGCACGCCTAGCGGCGTCGGGGAGTTCGCCGTGGACCATCAGATACCAGACGTCCTCGAAGGTGCGGAGGCGGGCGAGCTCGACCGCCGAGTACTGCCGGTAGTGGTAGAAGCCCTCACGGCCGCGCACATCGCCCAGTTCGGTGTCCGTGACGACTACGCCCGCGAGCCCTCGTGGGGCGGTGATGGTGGACATGGCTGTCTCCTTGGTCAAGCGCGCCTCCCCAGACGGGTCCGGTGACGCGTCCCCTCTTCATTGATTCGACTGTCCATGATTGACTTTGATCCTGTCAATATTGATTGAATCAATGTAGATACGGTGAACCACATGAGCGATCAACCAGCGGCAGCGGAACCCCGGCGGCTGACCACCAGGGAGGCGGCCGACCGCCTCGGGGTGAAGCCGGAGACCGTGTACGCGTACGTCAGCCGGGGCCAGCTCGGCAGCCGTCGTGCACCGGGCGGCCGGGGCAGCACCTTCGACGCCGCCGAGGTGGAGGCGCTGTCCGCACGCGGTGCCCGGCGGGAGCCCCAGCCGGCCGGCACCGACCTCGCCTTCCGCACCGGCGTGACGCTGATCGACCCGGAGGCCGGCCGCTACTACTTCCGCGGGGTGGACGCGGCGGAGCTGGCCGGGCGGTACGGCTACGAGGAGGTGGCCGAATGGCTGTGGACCGGAACGCTCCGCCCCGGTGTGCGCTTCACCGCTCCCCCGGAGACACTGGCGGCCGGGCGGCGGGCGGTCGGCGCGCTGCCCCCGCACAGCACGGCGATGGACCGGCTGCGGGCGGCGGCCGTCGCTGCTTCGGCGGCCGATCCGCTGCGCTTCGATCTCTCACCGGACGCCGTACTCGGGACGGCACGCGCCCTGATCCCCACCCTGGTGGGCTCATTGCCGGTGGCAGGGGCACGGGACGGGGGCGACGGGACCGGGCAGGGGCAGGAGGCCGGCGGCACCGGAGGTGCGGGGCTCGCGCCCCGGTTCTGGCGCCGGCTCACCGCGCGTACCCCTGACGCGCCCTCACTCGCCGCACTGGAAGCGGCGCTTGTGCTGCTGATCGACCACGACCTGGCGGCCTCCACACTCGCGACGCGGGTCGCGGCATCCGCCCGCGCCCATCCGTACGCCGTCGTGTCGGCCGGGCTCGGCGCCCTGGAGGG